>JBBQXA010000187.1:0-2539 GCA_038210095.1 Burkholderiales bacterium | reverse complement strand
TGCCCATCTGGCTGGGCTGCTGCCGATCCAGAGCGGCAGCATACAGATAGATCAAAATTCATTGGCTTCCGTGCGGGCGAAAAATCCGACACTCATCGCCGTCTCACCACAGGAATATGCCTTTTATCCTTCGTTGACCGTGGTCGAGAATTTGGATTGTTTTGCCGGTGTGGGCGGCTTGTCCGGTCACGAGAAATCAATTCGCATAGATGAGTGCATCGTATTTTCGCAGTTGCAGAACTATCGCAATATTCGCGCAGAAAGACTTTCCGGAGGGTTGAAGCGCAGGCTCAATCTGTCTATCGCATTGTTGCATCGTCCAGAGCTGATCCTGTTGGATGAACCCACTGTCGGCGTCGATCCGCAGACGCGCGCATTTTTGCTGGATGCAGTGAAACATCTTGCCCAGCAGGGCAGTGCTGTCATTTATACCTCGCACTACATGGAAGAGGTAGAGGCGATAGCCGACCGCGTGGTAATCCTTGATCAGGGACGGGTATTGCGGCGCGGTACGCTGGATGAAATGCTGGACGGTGATGTCCTGTTATATGTGGCAGTAGAAGAGGGGGCGCAGGAACAGTTAAAGTTGCTGCTCGCCGAATTCGGCAAGGCCGAACTACAGGATGACGGAGTCAAGCTGACCTTCGCAGCACAGCAGAGTCCGATCACTGTGCTGGCGGCCATCCAGTCAGCGGGTTATACCTTGCGACACGCCAGATACGGGCGTGCCGATCTCGAACATTTGTTCATGTCGTTGACGCATCGTTCCTTGCGGGATTAGCCATGTTTCTTGCGCTGGTAAAAAAAGAATTGTTGGCGTTGTCCCGCGATTTGCACGGGCTGGGGGCGCTGTTCATTTTGCCCATGGTGTTTATCGTCGTCATGTCCATGGCGTTGAAAGATGTCTATACACCAGACACCAGTAATCTGAGTTATATGGTGGTGAATCAGGACGGGGGGGGATTCTCGCAACGTCTGGTTGAGTTGTGGACCAAGGAGCGCGGAGATGCGCTATCCACCCCTGAGAACTGGAAGGCGGAAGTACAGGCGGGGCGGGTCAAGTATGTGTTGTTGATCGAGCCCGAGTTCAGCACGGCGGCCAACGATACGGAGGGAGACGAGCGCAGCGAGAAGGTGCGGATGATTGCTGAGCCCGGACTGGATAACGGCGTATACGAAACAAATCGGGCCCATCTGGAGGCATTGGTCACCCGGCTGCGTACCGAAGTATTTTTTGCCAAGTTGCGCGCTGTCGGGATGGATGTAACACTCAAGCTGGATAATACGATGGTTGCGGCCGAGCGCGCTACGGCGGGTGTGCGCCCAACCTCGGTCCAGCAAAATGTTCCAGCCTGGCTGGTCTTTGGCATGTTCTTCGTGGTGGCATCCATCGCCGGTCTGTTCGTTGACGAACGCAGTTGCGGTGCGCTTGCCAGACTAAAAACCCTAGGAGCCTCGCCGCTGAAACTGATTGCGGCCAAGGTCGTACCTTATATGGCGGTTAACGGTGTGCAGGCGGCGCTTATGCTGGCGGTGGGAGTGTGGCTGATGCCGCTGATCGGCGGCGAGGGACTCTCGTTTGCGGGTGTGCATTGGAGTGCCTTACTGCTGGTTCTATTCGCAATCAGCGCCGCTGCAGTCAGTCTGGCGCTGGCCGTTGCAAGTCTGGTAAAAACCCATGCTCAGGCAGCCACCTTTGGACCCATCCTGAACGTGTTGATGGCCGCGCTCGGGGGCGTCATGGTGCCGCTGTTCGTGATGCCGGAGGTGATGCAGAGAATTGCCACCTACTCCCCGATGAACTGGGGGCTGGAGGGGTTGCTGGATGTTTTGCTGCGGGGCGCAGACATTGCTGCGGTATTGCCTGAAACCCTACGCCTGCTAGGATTCGCCGTGTTAATGCTGGTGAGCGCCTTCTTACTGTTCCGGCGCTGCTAGGCATTACGGTTTATCGGCAAGGTAAGCGCTGAATATTCCGAGGTCTACCGTTCTGCGCACATTCGTAAAGCCGACACTCTTCAACGCATTCATTACGCTTTCCGGCGAGGCACAGGCTTCTATCGTATCCCAGTAGTATTGCCACAGCAGCGGCGTATCTTTTTTCTTGGCCAGCAACTTCGCGAGACCGGGCACGATGTAGCGAAAGTAAGCCTTGAGCAGCAAGGTGGCGATACGTCCTTTGGGCATGGTGATTTCAAGGATGCACACTTTTCCGCCAGAACGCAGCACGCGAAAATACTCGGAAAAAGCCAGCGATATATCTGAAACATGTCGCAACGCATAACCCATGCTGAGAAAATCGAAACTGCAATCAGGCAGCGGGATCTGTTCGGCGCGTCCCTCCACCAGTTTGATGCCGGCAGGTAGCTTGGCACTCTGCATCATGCCTACGCTGGGATCTACGCCGGTGATCTTGCTGGCATCACCCAGTATCGTCATGGCCTGACGTGCGACCAAGCCAGTACCCATGCCGACATCCAGCAATTCCATGCCGGATTTTAAACCGGCATTTTCCAGCATCTGCTTGCGATACCAAGGG
>JBBQXA010000186.1:0-2776 GCA_038210095.1 Burkholderiales bacterium | reverse complement strand
CCGTCAGATGAGCACTTCCGCCAACGATGCTATTGTTATTATAGGCAATCATGAGATGGTGACCTATTGGAATCCCGCGGCAGAAAGAATGTTTGGCTATTCCGCGAATGAAATTCTGGGCAAGAATTTGCATGAGTTGTTAGCCCCATTAACTACGCGCAACGCCGCACATCATGGCTTTGCCGGTTACCGGCATTCAGGCAGCGGAAAGCTCATTGGTAAAACGGTTGAAGTTACTGCGTTACGGAAAGGCGGCGATGAATTCCATATCGAGCTTTCAATCTCATCGCTCAAGCTGGGAAATAAGTGGCACGCGCTCGGAATAATTCGAGATATTTCCGAGCGGAAGATTCATGATTTAGAGCTCCAACGCCAAGCCTCTATCGATTATCTGACAGGTGTTAATAATCGCGGTCATTTCATGGACCTTGCCGAACTTGAACTAAGTCGAACAGTTCGTTACAGCAAGCCACTCTCTCTCTTGATGATGGACATTGATTTCTTCAAGAATGTTAATGACACGTACGGTCACAAGGCAGGTGACATGGCGCTACAAAAACTGTCCAAGGTTTGCGTTGAAACATTGCGCGAGGTGGATATTGTCGGGCGACTGGGCGGGGAGGAGTTCGCTATCCTGCTGCCGGAGACGGGTATCGAAGAGGCTAAGGAGGCTGCCGAACGCTTGAGGGTATCAATTGAAAATATAAAAATTGTCCTCGATGCTGGCGGGTTGCCGCTACATTTTACAGTTTCGATTGGAGTCGCCGCGCTATCGTCCTGCGATGACAATATTGATGTGCTTCTGAGTTTTGCAGATAAAGCGCTATATGCTGCAAAATCGGGTGGGCGCAATAGGGTGAGTGTTGCTCTCCAGTAAGGCTAGGCTATCCCGCAGTCGTCCATCGCCAGTGTCGTGTATATTCGCGGCATCAGGAGTTTTTACATGAATAGCCACCCACATTCTCATCACCACTCTCACCCTCCGGCGAATGTCACTAACAAGGCATTCGCAGTGGGCGTTTCCCTTAACCTGTGCTTTGTTGCGATTGAGGTGGGATTCGGCTTGCAGGCCAACTCGCTGGCATTGTTGGCAGATGCAGGGCACAACTTCAGTGATGTGCTTGGTTTGCTTGTCGCCTGGGGGGCGGTAGCGGCCGCGAAGCGTTTGCCGTCGGCACGCTTTACCTACGGACTGCGCAGTTCTACGATCCTTGCCGCGCTAACCAATTCCATGTTGTTGCTTCTTGCCGTTGGCGGCATAGTTTGGGAGGCGGTAAGGCGCATGACCGAGCAGGCCCAAGTCATCGAAATGACGATGATTTGGGTGGCTGCGGTGGGCGTGGTAATCAACCTGATAACAGCCCTGATGCTTATGAACGGACACCGGCGAGACATCAATCTGCATGGTGCATTTCTGCACATGCTCGCTGATGCCGCCGTATCAGTTGGGGTGATGATTTCCGGTGCGGGAATACTTTTGACGGGGTGGTTATGGCTGGATCCCGCGATCAGCTTGGTGATTGCCGTGGTGATTTTTGCGGGCACGTGGGGGGTGTTGAAGGCTTCAGTACGACTCTCGCTCCATGCGGTTCCAGATGAAATCAATCTGAACGAGGTGCGGGAATTCCTGCAAAGCTGGCCCAATGTTCGGGAGGTGCATGACCTTCATATTTGGGGTATGAGCACTACCGAGATTGCACTAACAGTACATCTGGTTATGCCCGATGGGCATCCCGGCGATGCCTTGCTCGGTCAGTTGTCAGAGGAATTGGAACATCATTTTAATATTTCACATGCAACCATTCAGGTTGAACTGGGCGAAGAAAATGTGGCGTGCAGGTTGGCGCCGCACAATGTGGTATAGAGCGCACCTGCCTTTGGTTTTCTGCGGGCTGATGGGCGATCTCCAGTTGCCGGACTTAAGGACAGCTCGGTGCTAGGTGCGGATGCTTCACCCGTGCCGTCGGGTTTGTTATTGGCACACCCTGTTTCGCCCTGCTTCTTTGGCTTGATACAGCTTTTCGTCGGTTAGCTTGAGTAAATCGTCCTGTGTCATATCGGCGTCGGGGGTGATGCAGGCGATGCCGATGCTCACTGTTACAAATTTCGAAACATCGGAATATTCGTGCGCAATGCGTAACGCTTCAACCTGGCTGCGGAATCTTTCGGCCAAGGTGTGTGCGCCTTCAATATCCGTTTCTGGTAACACGGCGACAAACTCCTCGCCGCCGTAACGCGCCACTAAGTCGGAGGGACGTTCGATGGCGCCGGCAAGTGCGGCGGCTACTTTTTTCAAGCAGGTGTCGCCGACTCCGTGACCGTAGTTGTCGTTGAAGCGTTTGAAAAAGTCGATGTCTGCCATGATCAGCGAGAGCGGGCTAGCAGAGCGCAGCGCGCGTTTCCATTCTTTATCCAGAGCCTGATCGAAACGGCGCCGGTTCGGGATGCTGGTCAGACCGTCGAGCATGACCTGCGACTCCAGCAGATCGGTCTTCATCTTGAGGTTGATGTGGTTTTGTACTCGCGCTGCCACAATGGGTAGATGAAAGGGTTTGGCGATGTAATCCACCGCACCCAGACGCAAGCCAAGTTCTTCATCGGAGACATCGCTCTTGGCGGTGACGAATATCACTGGCACATGCTTGGTTTCAGGCGCCTCTTTCAGGCGCCGACAGACTTCGTAGCCATCCATCTCGGGCATCATCACGTCCAGCAGAATAAGGTCGGGTGCGCCGAATTTGGCGATGATGTGGAACATCATCTTCCCGCTTCCAGC
>JBBQXA010000185.1:0-2840 GCA_038210095.1 Burkholderiales bacterium | reverse complement strand
ATGCGCGCGCACCATACCGGGATCGGTCTGGCTGACTATCTCCAGCGCCTCGTCAACTTTCATGTTCTACCCCTGTAAACTCGAAGCACACTGACGCAACGCCTCGGCCATCTCAGCACCGTTGACATAACGGCTCTCGTTGTCCTTGGCCAGCGATTTGTTAATTATAGCCACCAAACAGGGGGGAATATCCGCCCTGAAACTTTGAATATCGGTATGCGGCTCATTGGAAATTCGATACATCAGCTGCGCCATGGAATCTCCCTCGAACGGAAGCTTACCACAAGCCAGTTGGTACAAACTCACCCCCAAAGAGAACAGGTCAGAGCTACCCTCAATCTTCCTTCCCGCCAACTGCTCCGGCGACATATACGAAGGCGTACCCAACACCATGCCGGTTTTAGTCTTGGATGAATCGGTTATCCGCGCAATACCGAAGTCGGTCACCTTGGGCGTATCCGTTTCTGGATCGTACATGATATTGGCTGGCTTGATATCGCGATGAACCACATGCTGTTTATGCGCATAATCCAACGCATCCGCCACTCTGGCGACGATACTCATCACCTTGGGTAAAGGCAGCAGATTATCTGGTTTGGTATAGGGAATCAAATCCTTGCCTTTGAGAAACTCCATTGCAATATAAGCAAGGTCATGCTCTTCACCCGCATCGTAAATGGACACAATATTCGGATGGTTCAATCGCCCCGCCGTTTCAGCCTCACGAAAGAATCGCTCCATCACATCCTGCAACTCGTCACCCTCAAACTCCTGAGACAAAGCCATGGTCTTGATCGCAACCACACGACCAATCTTGGGATCCTTACCCATATACACCACACCCATCGCGCCTTTACCCAACTCTTTTTCGATCTGATATCGCCCCAGCATCGGCTTGGACACCCCCGACTTACCCAGTGCCATTGTTCCGGTTTTGCCTGCCCCTCCGCCGCCACCGAGAATCACGGTTTCAGACATTTCATGCATCTGAGTCAGGCGCTGTGCCAGATCTCGAAATTTTGGATTGTATTCGGACATGTACTTGAATACAGATTCCGCCTTGTTGAACTGGCGTTTGCGCTCGAAGTCCAAGCCGAGGTTGTAAAGCACCTCCATCAGACTATCGTCCACCGGAACCTTGCGAAACTTGTCAAAAGCAATATCAAGCTGTCCCTGCCCTTGGAATGCCAACCCCAACATACGATTACTCTCAGCCGAATCGGCATCTGACTTCTGCTTGCCCTGCTCGGTTACCAGAAAACGCTTGGTGGTCAACATAATATGCCCCGCCAGCAACAGGGAAGCCGGTAACATCAACTGCAACCACATTGCCTGCTGCGTCATCAACACAAAATGCGCTGTCAATAACGCCGCCAATAACAGGATCGTAAACGACGCTCCAACAGCGGCACGCAAACGTGGCAACAACAAAATCAGGTACAGCGCAATCAGCAGGAATGCACCCAACTCGGCCCATTGCGCCCACTCCGGTACAATGAAAAAATCTCCCTGCAAAATACTGGAGACCGAGTGTGCCAGTGTCACGACAGGAGCCATACCGGGAGAAATTGGTGTTACCTGCAACGATCCCACACCTATTGCTGACGCACCGATCAATACAATTTTGTCACGATATTTTTCTGGTGGAATTTTGCCACTCAGCACATCAAAAAAAGAGTCCACCGGAAAGGCAGAGTGCCCTTCACTGTCCTTGTAGAAATAGGTGTGCATCTGCAATTTAGGATCAGTCGCGATATGCCGATTTCCCAATTGCACGCCTTCGCCCAGAACGACCCGAATATCCTCAACCCCGAGATTTAAGCTTTTCGCTGCAAGCATCAACGACATAGACGGATAGAACTGATCGTAATAGGCAAGCACCAGCGGCTCGGTACGTACCGCACCATCCACATCGGGAAAGGCATTCAAATGCCCCATAGCCAGCGCCTTGCTTCCAAGAACTGGAATCGAAGCCTTCACGCCATGCGAAGGCCACGGATATGCCCCGCGCCCCACCTCCTGCACATTGGGCAGGCTGTTGCGCAACACATAGTCCGGCTGTTCACGATTTGGCTTGCCGCGCGGCACTCCCAATTCAAAGAACATAGGCAGCAGAACATCATTCGCACTGGCGATACTCTCAGCAAGCTTCTCGTCATGATTGAGACTCTGTGCCGCTTCTTTCAACAAGATATCAAGCGGAGATGGCTCGACCTGAACTTCCTCCGCATTCATTTCGGCTACGGCAGCCACCATACTGGCGGGCTCTCCCAGCGCGGGTTCGGATTTTTCCAGCAGAGTAGACTTACCCAGCAGTTCTGCAATTTTGTAGATATAGGGCAAACCGGCATCGATCTGAGGCTCAAAAAAGAATGCCGTATGCCCTACGACTTTTGCATGTCCCTTGTTCAGAATATCTAGCATCTGGCCGTGTATTTCGCGCGGCCAAGGCCAGCGCCCCAGATTACGAATACTATCCTCATCAATCGCGATCACCGCGATTTTGTCGCTGGGGGCTCGCTTTGTCGCCAGCATCCCCAGATCGTAAGCCTTGCGCTCCAGACTCTGAATCAGATCACTTTGTCCGACCAGAAGAAACAACACTACCACCGCAAAGCCGACGAACCAGTCTTTCTTCCAGAACATCTTGCCCATCATCACTCCTCAATACTTATCACGCACGCTGCATAGGTGGATATTAACTAAAGTTTCGGGGTTCATTTTTCAGTACAAATCATGTGTAACCTATTGAATTAACATGATTCCAGGCGCATGGTTCGCGGGTCAAGTTGAAGGGCTTGCACAAAGAAGCGCTGAACGCGTAATTCGATCGCTTCCAT
>JBBQXA010000184.1:0-2846 GCA_038210095.1 Burkholderiales bacterium | reverse complement strand
GATGGTCGGCGATGAGCACCTGCACGTTGGGAAGTGCGGCGAGCCCGGCGGTATCAAGATCGGGGGGCGTGATGATGACACCGAAAGCGGGCCGAACGTTGCCCTGGTCAACCAACGCACGCGCCATCGAGATGGAGGCTTTGCCCACGGCCACGAGGCCGAACCCACGGTCGGGGATTGTGCTGGCTGCGGAGGTCCACGCGGCCAAGAGCGATGGACCTGGCGCGGCGGCGGCGAGCGCGGCGGCGATGAGGGCATCGATTTGGGACTGGTGCTGGTCGAGGCGGGGCGTGGACATAGATGGACGAGAGTAGGGTGCGCCCATGGGATCAGGCAGGTGACCAGATGAGCAATGAGCAGTGAACGCGACCGTGAGCAAGGCTAGCATCCTCAGGCACTGGACGACAGACGTGCCGGCAGCGACAACGGGAACGACGAGTTTACCATAAAGGCGCACGATTGAAAAGCAATCGTTTTTTTACAAGTTGGACCCTACCAATATTTGTTACACTAGCCAGTCTACTTTATTTTGGTGGAAACATCGGCTTATTTAATGATGACTACTTTTATGATCAGCACGATGTTGTAACGGGCAGAGTTCGTAGTTATGTACTCGATCGCCCTTACCATGTGTGGCGACCGCTGTACCGCGTACTCGTTCCGGCATTGATTACAAGCCTGCGAGAGCATTCCGCCATTCTGCATACCATGCAGATCGCATTGCATTGTAGCGTTGCGGTGACCGTTTTTGTTTTCTTGCGGCACTGCAGACTAAGGGTCGCAGCCTCGGCCGCAGCCGCGTTGTGGTTCACCGTCTATCCGGCACACTTTGAGGCATATCTCTGGCAGAGCGCATTCCCGACCCCACTAGGTTGCTTGATTGTCCTGTGGACAGCAATTTGGCAACGCAAGTGGCTGCAAACTTCAACCAACAAACTCAACCTCCTTATGCGCACCACGCCGCTTGTGGCGGCCGCAGCGGCTTTTGCGGTCGCTTCACTCAATGAACAGCCAGCAGGCGCAATCGCGGCCTTACCATTCGTTGCACTGACATTTAAACGCACAGGACAGCGCGGCACACTCATTCTCAGTCGGAAAGCGCTCATTCCAACACTCTACAGCGTTGCTGCTCTTGTTATCTACCTGCAGATGGCAAAGCACCACATGGCCGCACCGCCGGTGCAGCATGGGATTGGCCAAGCTGTTCAGTCAAGCCTTGACAACCTGATTGCGATTGCTCGGCAAGTACCCATGGAGTTGGCACTCCAAGATTTCGCAACCGGGGCACTCAGTCACGGACTAATCACTCTCCGTGAGAATCAATTGAGAACTGCTCTGCTCGTTGGAGTTGGATTGGTCTTGATAATTACGCGGTTGATAAAGCGGACTTCGTCCGGCATTAAACTCGCAGAGGAAGCGAATCTAGGGGCGGAGAATGCGCCGTTTGGTGTGTTTTTCTTTGGGCTTGTATGGTTTTTCGCGGCATGGGTGCCCGTCATCGTCACCCATTCACTGACTTCCCCTAGATTGCACTATCCACCGAACATCGGGATTGCGCTTATGCTCGGGGCGATGATTGAAATTATGTTGCGTTCCTCATTTGGTTCTCGCGTCTTCACACGCGCGTCAGCATCATTTATGGGCTTTTCCTATTTAGTACTATGCTGCGTAATGCTCGTCGGAGTACAAGATGGATACCGCCAGCGCTTTAGTCGCGATATGACTGAAGCAAAACAACTAGCAGCTTTGTTTGCAACAACGGCCCGTCCCGGAAGTGTGTTCCTTCCCCTTCGTGTGGAAAGTAGTGTGCTCGAAACTGGTAGCCGTCGGTTTGATGAATACTTCACGCCATGCTGGGGAGCATCATGGGCAGCTGGTTGGCATTTGCAGCAAGTATTTAAACGCACTGACGTTCATATAGTTCTATGTGGCAGAAAACCGCAGCAGGTCTGGTCTGTTGCTGGGAATCTCGGAAGCGGAATAATCATCCGGCAACCTATCGCACAGCCCAAGCCAGATACTCTGCTGGCATTTGCGCCGAGAAAGCAGGGCCGGTTGGTTCCGTTCGAGCGTATGATACCGTTCATGATTGATCGCGCAGGGCGTGTGTGCGTTGTATCGAGTATTCGAGTCTACGATGAGTCGACTGAGTTGTTAGTTCAGCTGCCACAAGTGCCTCAAACACATTCGCAAAGCAAGACGGCTTGTCACGCGGACGTTGGCCCTGTTTTAGCAGAGGACGTTCAGTAGCTGAAATCGTGACTTCGACCCGAAAAAAATCACCTACTCAGGGGATTGACATCTTGTCATTTTTTTGCGATAGTAATTTCATGCTCAAAATCCTTTGCATCGGATACCTGCTTCTTGCCGCCACGTTTGCCGATGCGCAATGCGTTGATTGCCCAGAAGGTACACGAGTCAACGATCAGTACCAGCGCGACTGCTACGGACATTACGAATTTCGACGCAACGGTGATGGGCGCCAGTTGCCAGATCCCGACTGTGATTGCGCAATTCAGTGCGATGCGGGCTGCCCTAATCAATGCAACAAGCGCGTGGACTGCCCATGTGATCCGAACCGTCAATGGAACTTTACAGTTGTCAGCTCCGTTGACGGTCACAGGTACCGTATAGGGATGTCTGATCCGAGCATTTTATACTTGCCGGACGATGTAAATGGGGATCCAAATACTTCCTGGCCTGGAACATTTTACGTGACAGGTGGAGGCGGCGGGCCCGGAGTTGGATCGCGCGGGCGGGGTGCAACTGGCGTTCATTGACGGGGACCACACTGATGCAGGGGTGCAAAGAGACTTTGTGGCTGTTGAGCCTTCGTTAAACCTGGG
>JBBQXA010000183.1:0-2860 GCA_038210095.1 Burkholderiales bacterium | reverse complement strand
GGCATGCACGATCTCCCCCTCCTGCTCGGCAACACTCGCACCTCCGCACCAAGGCAGGAACTGCGGGTATTCCTCCACCCGATCCACCAGATTGAACATCTGCTCCGCGCTGTGCGAAACCAGTACCGTCTTTTCCACCAGAGCCATTGCTTGCCGAAACACCTAATCAAAGACTGGTAGAATAGCCGAACATACTACAAAACTCACCTGTTTCATGAGCATCGTCCAGAATAAAAAAGCATTTCACGACTTCTTCATCGAAGACAAATACGAAGCCGGCCTCATGCTTGAAGGCTGGGAAGTCAAAGCTATACGCGCCGGGCGCGTGCAACTGAAAGAAGCCTACGTCGTCGTCAAAGATGCCGAAATCTTCCTGATCGGCTCGCACATCAGTCCGCTGACCAACGCCTCCACTCACATCCATCCCGATCCCATACGAACCCGCAAGCTGCTTCTGCACGCCAACGAGATCGACAAGATCATCGGCAAAGTCCAACGCGCCGGCTATACCCTGATGCCACTGGATATGCATTACAAAGGCGGCCGTGTAAAACTCGAAATCGGCCTTGCCAAAGGCAAGAAGCAGCATGATAAACGGGCAACCGAACGGGAAAAGGACTCAAAACGTGAGGCTGCACAGGCAATGAAAAAAGAACGGCGATAACATCGTTGACGCGCGTTCAACTTCTCGCCGCCAAATCGGCCCAAAAAACGACTATGCCCGTACGCCGATGATGCGCGCCGAGTATCACTTCTGAGGTGAACGAGCATGCGCCTGCCCTCGCCCCTCTTCCTCCTGTTTATCCTGCTAACATTGCTACCAACCACCGTCCATGCGAAAGGATCTTCCATGACCACACAAACCGCGTATCTCTCCGGAGGCTGCTTCTGGGGCATGGAAGAGCTGGTGCGCCAGATTCCCGGCGTGCTGGAAACCGAAGTCGGCTATACCGGCGGCGAAGTTCCGAATGCGACCTATGACGTCGTGAAAATCGGACGCAGCGGCCATGCCGAATCGCTAAAGATCATGTTCGATCCGTCCAAGCTAAGCTATCGCCATTTGCTGTTCGAATTCTTCCGCATGCACAATCCGACCACGCGCAACCAGCAGGGCAATGACATCGGCAGCCAATACCGCTCGGCGATCTTTGTTGCAGATGCGGAGCAAAAGGCTACCGCCGAGGACGTCATCCGCACCGTGAATGCCTCCGGCGACTGGAAAGCCAAGGTCGTGACCGAAGTCGTGCCGTTCAGGGAGTTCTGGCGTGCCGAGGAGTATCACCAACAGTATCTGGTCAAGCACCCGCACGGTTACACCTGTCATTATGTGCGGCGAATGAATCTAGGAGAGTAACCTTTACAAAATGGATAGCCGCTGCGGCCGCCCGTAAGTAGTTTCGAGTACCGCCATACTACTGTAGTGCTTTGCAGCTAATGGAATTTATCCAGTCAAACCGCGCGGTTTTATAGGTCGGGCTTTAACCCGACTGTCGAACTAAAACCCAACCTGCCGAGGGCGGATATAAGCTCAAAAAGGAACGAAGCACTACACTAGTAACTGTATATGGCTACGTAATGAGTGGTTTCCTGCAGTTCATTTTTGACGGCGGTGATCGCCACTCCAAGCGAAATCGCATAACCCCGATTGTCTTTGAGTTTAATTTCCCCAGTCCAGAAACCAACACTTGATAACTGCTGCCACATTTTTCTGTAAGAATCCTTGCGATGCAGTCCAGAGTGAATAATTGTAAGCGAGCCATAAACCCCAGACTTACCAGTTGATTTCGATTTCCGCATGCTGTCATCCTCAATTATTAAGGAGGAGTTGGCATGGGAATGAAGGCGGAATTCTGGATGGCGCATGTGGAGGCCGCCAAGTTGGAGGCAATGCCGACGAGCCGGTATGCAAAAAACAATGGATTGTCGGTTTCCGCCTTGTATTACTGGCAGCAGAAGCTGAAATCCAAAGCGGACTTATGCAAGACTGAACCGGCAAGTAAATTCGTTGCACTTCGGGTTGCCGACGCTGCGGCCGGACAGCGATGCATTTTGGCATTACCATCGGGATTGCAGCTTTCAATGTCATCCCTGCCGACACCGGAATGGCTGGCTGCGCTGGCGCGTGCCGTGTCTGGTGTGCGCTGATGCATCCCGGCTGCGCCATCGAGCAGGTTTATCTGTGCCGCGATCCGGTCGACTTTCGGAAATCAATTGGGGGCTTGAGCGTTCTGGTTGAGCAGGAGTTGGGCTTGAATCCGTTTGGCAGCGCGCTGTATGTGTTCATCAACCGCCATCGCGATCGGATCAAGGTGCTGTACTGGCATCGCAATGGGTTTTGCCTATGGCTCAAGCGCCTGGAGAAGGATAAATTCGCCTGGCTGCGCGAGTGCGAATCGGCCACCCAGACAATCAGCGTGCATGAATTCGAGTGGCTGCTGGAAGGCTTTGATTTATGGGCAAATAAACTTCACAAAACACTACATTATGCTTCTGTTTCGTAAGGAGATTTGGTAAACTGCTGCATGCCTTTAGCTCCCCCAAAACTGTCAATTAAGCACCCGGAATTTGCTCCCGCCAGTGTTGTTTTGCCTACTACCTTGCCGGGCAGTTTTGCGGAGCTGGCGAGTTTGTTGTGTGCACAACAAGCATCGGATCAGGCGGCGCATCTCGCTGCCCTTGAGACCTTCGAAAGTCAGCTCAACGAGCAGATTGGCGCTCATATTGAGGCTCTTGTTAGCAAGGGCGTCGCCGAAAAAATCAAATATATGATTGAACAGATGACCCTGGCTCGTCATCGCCAGTTTGGTGCGAGTTCCGAACAGGGGCGCTTGTTCGATGAAGCGGAAGCCATCGCCGCTGA
>JBBQXA010000182.1:0-3137 GCA_038210095.1 Burkholderiales bacterium | reverse complement strand
GACCTGCAGCCTTCAATCCCTTGTCAATGCCGGAGGGGTTATTGAATGCTATTTTTGCAAACTTGCCGAGAACTTCTGCGCATTTTTGCGAAGCTTGCGCCACTCCAGGCTTCAGAAATGGGCGCGCGGGGATGTTCCGTGCTGCGCTGCCATTTTCGTGAATATATCCCAACGACGCGTTTGTGATCGGGTCGGGCTTGCGAGTGGCCTTATCAGCGGGCTTGCGAGTGGCCTTATCAGCGGGGATTCCAATCAGCACGCGCTTGCTGGCCATCTTTTGGACGGTTCGCAGCACGGCGGCCATGTTGTCTTTTGTGACTGTCATGCTCATAGCTGGTAGCACCCCTGTCCGATCAGTCGAGCTATTCGGATATATTGGCGACCGTAGATCGTTTGATTCCAGTGGCCTGCGCCGGTCTCCATTGCCGATGCGGTGTCGTAGCTGACATTTACAGAGCCTACCGCCTTGCTGGCAACCACGCCGCCAGTCTGTCCCGGCATGCCGCCAGCCGCTGCCGATGAAACATTACCGGCGGCGAGCACGACATTGTGTGCCGTGAATAGCTCGACCGCCTGCGTAAAAATACTGCCAAAGCGGTCAGCCGAAATAAGTTGCTCCCCAAGGTTAGACCAAAATGTGATGGTCGAACTCGGGAAGCGTGCACCGTCCGCGAACTCTGGGAAGTTTATGCGAAACAGTGCGATGTCCATCACTTGCCTTTTTTGCCTGAGGGCACAGCTTCTTCTTGCACAGATTCACGCAAAACAACCGCGTCACCTTCCTTTACGAGTGCATCAAAAAACCATCCGGCGGCGTCAGCATCTGGAACGTCGTGCTGGCCTTTGCCGTAGGTATTTTCACCCAGTGTAACAGGGCGATTAAATTGAATTTGCATTTTATTCTCCTTGTCAATGGATGCCAACTGTTAGGCAGGCATCCGTTTTTTGGTTAGATGCCGTCGCGGTAGATTGCTGTTTCTGGGTAAACGAATTCCACCTCGCCGAATGCCCAGATGTACGGTGCATTGAACTTGATGCCGAGGTAGTACGGAGTCTCGCGGCGAATCGGAACCAGCGGGAAGCGGACGCGATCTGCATCGTTGGTGTATGCCACCATACGGTTGGCACCAGAAGCGCCACGGCCAGTCAGCCATTGCAGCGGCCGGATTTCCAATCCGCGACCATTTACACTCAGCGAAATGCTGTTGTCTTGCAGGAAGGTCTGGATCGACACATTTCCCGCAGAGCTGATTTTCTGGCTGACGATGTAGGCGAACTGAAGCGGAGGCAACAACAGGGTATCAGGACAGACAGCAAATCCAGATGCAGACCAAGCCGCTGTAATCATATCGTTCACGTCTTTCAGGATTTCGTCCGGTGTTTTGGATGTCCACAAAGGCGAGGCCGATGCGCCGTTCACAACTGCACCGGATGTTACCAACTCCGAGTTAACAAGTCCGGTCGCACCGACACCTGTGTCTCCGATGTAGACCATTTCATCGGCCGCCATTTGGTATATGGTGTGCAGTGCGCTGAACTTCTGCGCGTCGATGGGCTGACCGAGCAACTGGCTGCGTTCCAGCTCGACGGACGAGTAAGACACTTCTTGACCAAGCAAGCGAAGAGGAAGCACAACACGTTCGCCATTGATCGAAATGCCAGGAAGGGTTGTGGTGTTCGGGCTGATCCACGGCTTGCCGGTTACATTCAGCGTGCCAACTGCACCAATGGTCGAGCGAATGAACGAGGTCGATTCGTTTGCCATCGTGATGCCGGTGCGCAACTTTATGTTGCGGTCCCAGGTGGTTAAATAAAGCGGCTCGTGCAACTTTTTATCGAGGTTGTCGAGCTGGTTAACGTAATACGCTAGTGTGCTGTCAAAAGTTTTCATTTTCTCTCCCCTTATTTGATTCGGATTTCAGCAACGTTGCCGGAATCCTTGCCGTCGGTTGCCCAAGTCACGCCAACCAGCGCGACGCTCAGAGTTGTGTCGGAAGTGGCTTCTAGATCGCCCACCAACTTGCCAGTAGCTGCTGTAACGCGCATGTACACGATGCCGCCGCGTGCCGGAGTGCCGACAGGACAAAGCACGTTCACATAACCACTTGTAATGATTCCCTGCACTGATGCAGTGTTCGGTGTGCCGCTTGCGAATGTCTGCGCCGTGTCGCCAGCGATCGATGGAGCGATGCGGGACAGGATGCCTGAAAACACAGTCGCCGCGTCAGCAGATGCGATTTTCTCGAACTTGCCGGAAACGAGTTTGACAGGCAAGCCGAAAGCGGCTGGCGCTTGGGCTGCGTTCAGCAGACCTGGTTCAACGATGGTATCGTCGGGACGGGTGATGTCACCGGCAACGCCGGATGGAGCGCGATATAAAAAGCTAGTCATGGTATTTCTCCTTATTTATTTGCCGTATCGAGCAGCGCTGAGTTCATTAAGTTTCTCTGCGGTCATTTCGCCAGCCCTCATGCTCGGCAAAGAGTCCAGCGAAACGCGGGTGTTGAGATGCCCACGGCGCGTACTCTTGAGCATCTCTGCTGCGGCCACGAACAACATGCCCTTGTCAGCCTTGTCGAACGTCTTGCCAGCAAGCAGGCGGTCGATGACTGCCTTGCCATCCTCCGTGCCGTAAGCGGCCGCGAGTGATTTGGCTTTCATGTCCTTTGATTTTGCCAAGCCTGGCGCGAGGATTTCGGCGCGTGCAATCGTCTCAGCGTCAAGACTAGTTTCACTTTCACCCGCTTCAATGCCCACGAGCTTTGCGATTGCGGCTTCCACAGTAGCAAGTCGAGCCTCAATACTAGTCTCGGCTGGCAGATCGTCCGTGGGCTTCTCGCCTTCGGCTGGTAGCTCGTCAGTGGGTTTATTGGCCGCTTCAATCTCGTCCAGCCGCTTCATAATCGCGTCCAGCGGATCTACATCTTCGGCAGGGATTTCTTCGGGCATGGCCTCGTCTAGCGCCTTGCCGAATAAGCCCAGCAGTTTATCTTTCATGGTCATGGGTGCTTCCTCCTTTTTTGGTGCGTGATCAAAAATTGCGCACTCAGAGCCGCACCGCCCTGCTGCCACAAGTGCTACGTGATTGCCAATAATGTTTTCCTGGCGTCCGATACCTGGTGAAACCTCAATATATT
>JBBQXA010000181.1:0-3321 GCA_038210095.1 Burkholderiales bacterium | reverse complement strand
CGCTCCAGCCAAAATTCTTTGTTCATATTTGACCTGCCCGAATGACCCAATGGAAAGGCCGCAGTGTAGCAAACCGTAACGCACAACCAGCCCACTGCATTGACTCGGAAGACGGCGAGAGTGCAATGAGTCCACACGATGATCTGCTCACTCAGCACTCAATGAGTGCTGCTGCCGCGTTCAATTGCCGATTGAAGCATTGAGTGCCAATAACATATTTGTTATCATCGAGCATGGCCTACACCATCACCTACTACAACGAAGCCTTGCAAGCAGAGATCATGGCATTGCCTGCAACACTGCAAGCGCGCTACATCGGCCTGACGGCAAGGATGATGGTTTATGGCGCCAATCTCGGCAGTCCGCATACCGAAGCATTTGGCGGCGGATTGTTCGAGCTACGACTGAAAGGTGCGGAAGGCATCGCCCGCGTGTTTTATTGCACACGGATCGGCAAGCAAATCGTCATGCTGCACTGCTTCGTGAAGAAGTCGCAAAAAACACCGAGCAGCGAGCGCAAAATCGCCGAAGCGCGAATGAAGGAGATCAAGAAATGAAAACCAAAACCATGACGCACGAACAGATGGTCGCCAAGATGAGGAAAAATCCAGCCGTGCGCGCCGAACACGACCAACTCAACCGCGAAGAATTCGCCATCCTCGACGAAATCCTCGCCGCACGAAAAGCAGCCGGACTATCGCAAGCACAAGTGGCCGAACTCATGGGCACCAAAGCCCCCGCCATCGCAAGACTGGAAAGCGCCCTGGCCACAGGCAAACACTCCCCCAGCTTGAGCACCCTGCGCAAATACGCCGCCGCACTGGGCAAGCGCGTGGAAGTGCATCTGGTTTGAACGATGCGATGCAAGCGGCAGCCTGAACCTCCGAACCGACTCACCCTGAACGAGGCACCCCTTGGTCGCCTTTTCTTTCCAGCCTAACCTGCTGTTACTCCACCCACTGCCTTGCGTTTTGGAACATCCGCAGCCACGCGCCGTTTTCCTGCCAGTCCGACGGATGCCATGAGTTTTGTACGGCACGGAACACGCGTTCCGGATGCGGCATCATGATGCTGAAGCGTCCATCCGGCGTGGTCAGGCCGGTTGCGCCCTGCGGCGAGCCGTTCGGGTTGAGCGGATAGGTTTCGGTCGCTTTGCCATAGTTGTCCACGTAACGCATCGTGACCAGCTCCTGCGCGGCTTTCAGTTTCTTCGGACTGCCGAAATCGGCATAGCCTTCGCCGTGGGAAACGGCGATGGGCATACGGCTGCCTTCCATGCCGTGGAAGAAAATCGACGGCGAGGGTTGAATTTCGACCATCACGAAGCGCGCCTCAAATTGCTCGGACTGGTTGCGCGAGAAGTGCGCCCAGTTTTCTGCGCCGGGGATGATCTCGTGCAGGTTGCTCATCATCTGGCAGCCGTTGCACACGCCCAGCGCAAAGGTGTCCTTGCGTTGGAAGAAGGCCGCAAACTCGTCGCGCGCTCTGGGGTTGAATAGGATGGACTTGGCCCAGCCTTCACCCGCGCCCAGTACGTCACCGTAGGAGAAACCACCGCAGGCCGCAAAGCCCTTGAAGTCTTCCAACTTGACGCGACCGCTGATGATGTCGCTCATGTGTACGTCCACTGCCGCGAAACCGGCACGGTCGAATGCCGCCGCCATCTCAACCTGTCCGTTCACGCCCTGTTCGCGCAGGATGGCAATCTTGGGACGGTTACGCAGCAAGGCAGGCGAAACGTTTTCGTTCAGATCGAAGGTCAGATTGGCATGCAGGCCGGGGTCCTGCACATCGAGGATGCGATCGAACTCGGCTTGTGCACAAACCGGATTGTCGCGCAGCTTCTGCATCTGGTAGCTGGTCTCGGACCAGATGCGTTGCAATTGCGCCGCGTTCTCGCTGTAACGTTTTTCGCTGCCGCGCGAGATTTCGATCATACCGGTCTCGTTCAGCGTCGCGATCTTCTGCACACTCTTCAGGCCGGACTCGCGCGCGAATTGCTGGATGTGTGCCAGATCACGATTACGCACCTGTATCACCGCACCCAACTCTTCGTTGAACAGCGCGCGCAGCGTGTCACCGTGCAGTTCTTCCAGTTGAATATCCAGACCAACATGTGCGGCGAAGGCCATTTCGCACAGGGTGACAAATGCGCCGCCGTCTGAACGGTCATGGTAGGCCAGCAGCTTGCCGTCGGCATTCAGACTCTGTATCACTTCAAAGAACGACTTCAGCAGTTGCGCATCATCCAGATCGGGGGCGACATCGCCCACCTGTTTGTAAACCTGCGCCAGCGCCGAGCCACCCATGCGGTTCTTGCCTTGCCCAAGATCAATCAGCAACAGCGTGGTATCCAGGTCGGCAGCCAGTTGCGGCGTCAGCGTTGCGCCGGCATTCGGCGTCGGCGCGAAGGCCGATACGATCAGCGACAACGGTGCGGTCACCGCCTTGTCCTTGCGGCCTTCCTTCCAGGTGGTCTTCATCGACATGGAGTCCTTGCCAACCGGAATACCGATGCCCAATTGCGGACACAGCTCCATGCCCACGGCGCGCACGGTGTCGAACAACGCGGCGTCTTCGCCATGATGTCCGGCTGCCGCCATCCAGTTGGCCGACAGCTTGATGTCACTCAACTTCTCGATACGCACCGCGGCGATATTGGTGATGGCTTCACCCACCGCCATGCGGCCCGAGGCGGGTGCATTGATCAAGGCCAGCGGGGTACGCTCACCGAGCGCAAAGGCTTCGCCACGGTTGGTGTTGTAGCCCATCAGCGTAACCGCCGCATCGGCTACCGGCACCTGCCAGGGACCGACCATCTGGTCGCGCGCGGTCATGCCGCCCACGGTACGGTCGCCAATACTGATGAGGAAAGTCTTGTTCGCCACCGACGGCAGACGCAGCACGCGCTCCACCGCCTCGGCCAGCGGCACGCCGCTGCAATCAAAGGACGACAAGCGCGGCGTCTCACGCGTGACATTGCGCGTCATCTTGGGCGGTTTTCCGAGCAGTACCGACAACGGCATTTCTACCGGATTATTCTTAAATTCCTTGTCGTGCACCACGATCTGATCTTCGTCTATCGCGGTACCGACTACGGCGAACGGACAGCGCTCGCGCTCGCACATCGCGCTGAATTCATCCAGACGCTCGGGGGAAATCGCCAGCACATAGCGCTCTTGCGACTCGTTGCACCAAATCTGTTTCGGCGACATACCGGTCTCGTCCAGCGGTATCTTGCGCAGTTCGAAGTGCGCACCCTTACCGTCGCCATGCACCAACTCAGGCAGTGCGTTCGACATGCCACCCGCACCCACGTCA
>JBBQXA010000180.1:0-3342 GCA_038210095.1 Burkholderiales bacterium | reverse complement strand
GCGAAGAGGTGCGCATTATAGAGACTTAAAACATTCTGTCAACTTTAATTTCACACTACTTTTACAACAACCACAACCCGAAATACACAACCAACTTCTTGATTGCGAATCAGATTTTCTTGAAAACCTGAACTTCCGTTGTAGCGAAGAGGTGCGCATTATAGAGACTAAAAACTTTTCGTCAACTTTAATTTTGCACTTCTTTTTTACTGATTTCGCCAACTTGTCAGCGAAAAACTTATCTGGGTTGCGGGGACAGGATTTGAACCTATGACCTTCGGGTTATGAGCCCGACGAGCTACCGAGCTGCTCCACCCCGCGTCAGTTGAGCTATGAACTTTAACGAAAGAAGCCCCCTCCGTCAAGACTTATTATGCTTTTTATTGATCATATAGCCACAAATGTCATCATGCGGCATTTCTAAAGCGCGATATCAAACCTTAGACCTGCAACCCATGCGCTTTGCACGCCCACATTATTATTGGGATCAATATTCATGTTGGGATGAATAATACGTTGCAGCGATGGCTGCACAGATAGCCAAGGGAACAGTTGCGCACTATAGGTCATCTCAATCACTGTTTCAGCTGATGTTGATCCCATCAACTGGCGATATTTGTCGCTGGCATGGCTGGTTGTAATCGCAATCCCTGCCGCATCATCATCACGCCCATCGAGTAGGCCCTGATAGTTCAAGCCCAGACTGACAGACCAGTCCGCCTGATAGGCATCCTTATTAACCGTACCGAATCGAGCAAATCCTACCAGCCCTTGCCCTGCATTATTCTGTTCGGAGTACAAGACCTGCTCCGTCAACACATAAAAGCCTTGGTCAATCCGCTGTATAGGATTACCGAAGGCATCCACCTCCACCAAGTCATTCGCTCGTGCGGTATAACGCCACATACCCAGCGACGTTTTACTGATCTGTCCTTCTGCCACTTCAGGGGTATAGCCAAACTCGGCCAGCGAGAGCGCTCCATCGCCTTTATCGAGTCGAATCTGGGTGCCGCGTGGATCATTCGGGTTGCCGGGAACTCCATCCGTCACAGCGCCTTGGGCATAAAAATTTGAACCCGTATATTTCAAGCGTATACCCAATGCCCCCATAGGAAACACTGGTGGACCGTTTCGCCCAGCCTGCGCCATCTCTGCAGACATGCCATAGGGCGGCTGAAGAAACAGGCCGGAGCTGTCAGTAACATAAAACTCCGAATCTATTGCATAAAGCCCAGCCAGCAACGACAAACTATCGTCAGCAGAATTCTGCTGCGCCCAAGCCTGATAGAACTGCCCGGTTGTGGTTCCAGTTTCAATATTACTTACGCCAGCGAAACTACCTACATAGGCACCATTGAAGTCTTGCGCCTGATTTCCATGCTGAAAGTGATACTCAACAAAAGCACTGCCGCCGCCCCAGCCCGCCAGCTTGTCCAAGTCCAATCCAATCGACGCATCGGTATTCATTAACCATGCGCCGCCGCGAGCAAGACCACCAGAAGTATTCGCCAACAAGTCACTCGTATGAGCGAGCTCTACCGTAACCCCCCGATCATAAAGAGCCGCGCGAGCGCCCCCCCAGTCGCCTGTCAATGTATCGGCAGACCAGTCCGGCGCGTCTTCCGCCAATGCCACATTGCTTGACATGAGAGCGAGCACTACCAGTCTTCCCCAACGCAGTTTCATTACCATAATTTTACCTATCCCTTATTGCCCAGCTGAAGTGCTCAAATAACACTAGAACTTATAACGATTAACCGTTGCACGCATATCCTCCGCCAATGCCGCGAGGCTGTCGGCCGCATCAGCTGCACTATCAATGGCTGAACGATTTTCATCGGTCATATTTGCCACACGCTCAACATGACCCGCAATATCGTTGCTCGCACTACTTTGCTCTTCCAGCGCAGTAGATATGTCGCTGATTGTTTTCAGAACCTTGTAGGACTCTTCCTTAATTTGATTGATCGCGTCGCCTGCTTGTTGCGCTAGGGCTACACCACCATCAACCAGCTTGACAGTGCCCGACATGCTATCGACCGCACTGTGTGTCGTGCTCTGAACTTCGTCTATCATCTCGCCGATCTCTTCGGTAGCTTTGCTGGTACGCTCTGCCAGCTTGCGTACTTCATCAGCCACCACTGCAAATCCGCGCCCTTGCTCGCCAGCACGCGCAGCCTCAATCGCCGCATTCAATGCCAGCAGATTAGTTTGCTCTGCAATCTCTTTAATGACTTGCACGATGGAGGATATCTGCGTGGATTGCTGCCCCAGCGCCTCAATGGAACCGGAAGTCTGGCGCACTGTTTCGGCAATCTGCGTCATTTCAGTTGCCGCATTGTGAATAATTTCCCCACCCTCCTGGGACAACCCACCCGAATGACGCGAAATTGCCAAGGCCTCGCGAGCATGATCTGAAACCTGCGCGATACTAACGGTCACCTGTTCAAGCGTCGCCGCAATCGATGAAGTTGCTTCACTCTGCAGTCCGGAGCTGGTTGCTACCTGATGCGATGTGGACGCCAACTGACGAGATGCATCAAATATGCTATCAATGCTATCGTGCATCCGCACGAAAGTGGTTTGCAGCGTTCCCATTAATTCGTTGAATGAACTGGCGGTTTGACCAATTTCATCGCGACTGTCCATGCTGATACGACGGGTGAAGTCTCCACTCTTGCCCACCTCCACCATCGTGGAACGCATCCGCCCTACCGGCGAAACCACGGAACGGGTAATCAGCACGGAACAGACCGCCGCCAACATGGCCGCGATCAGGCCGCCGCCCATCATCAGACGCATCGTTGTGTCTGCCTGCTCCAATGCTCCGGCCGTTGTCTTTTCAGCCTCATTCACCTGCTGTTCACGGAACCCGCCAAGTCGAGAAGCCACGGCCGCACTATCACCATCGAATTTTTCCATGATGACATTTCCAGCATCGATCCCCTGAACAATATAGGCCTCGGCCATCGTCTTTCCGGTCGCATAAAAGTCGTTAAAGCTGGACTCTATAGACTCGATTTTCCTCAGGCTTTCCGTGTCATTCTCCGCCTGATACATCTGCTTGTACTTTGCCACACCCGCGAGAAATTTAGCGGCTGCTTCCTCCGCATCCTTGTAACCATCCCGATTATGCGTTGCAGACACATCCGTCAGCCATTGCTGCACTTCGGCGCGACTAGTGTCCATGCTGTCCACTACTAGCCTGAATTTTGCATAAAAAGGGCAGAAATGCATGTAAGTGTTTAATATAATTGCGGTTACCAAGCCGGCAATCCGTAAAACACTAACCGCCTCTGCCCATGACGAATTCAACCCCAAACCAACTCCGTTTTGCCCCTT
>JBBQXA010000179.1:0-3772 GCA_038210095.1 Burkholderiales bacterium | reverse complement strand
CATCAGTCGCGATCCCCGAGTTTGCGAAAATTGCATAATTCGCGGCCGTGCCAAGATCCACGCAGCCTGCTCCTGTGCATGTTGACCCAATTGGGCCAAGATGTGCGCTTAAACCGCCAGCAGAATGCGGCAGACTTCTGGAGTCTGTCGGTCAGGGGGCTGGGTTGGGGTAACGGCGATGCGTCGCTTCGATCTGTTCCAGTACGTCGGCGGGCAATTGCAACTCCATGCTGTTCAGATTTTCCTGCAATTGGTCGAGTGTGGTCGCGCCTAGGATAACGCTGGCGGTGAACCAGCGGGTGCGGGCGTAGGCCAGCGCCATCTGCGCAGGGCTGAGGCCGGCATCATGCGCGATACGTACGTATTCGGCACTGGCGGCGGGAACATTGATTTTGTTGTAACGCTGGCCGAAGTTGGTGAACAGGTTGATACGCCCCTGCACCTGCGGATTGTCCAGATACTTGCCGGTCAGATAGCCGAAGGCCAGCGGGCTGTAGGCGAGCAGGCCGACGTCGGCATGATGGCAGACCTCGGATAAACCGCCCTCGAAGGTGCGGTTCATCAGATGATAGGAATTCTGGATGGAGACGATTTTGGGCAGGCCGAGCTGTTCGGCGCAGCGAGTAAATTCGGCAACGCCCCAAGGGGTCTCATTCGACAGGCCAATATGGCGCACCTTGCCCGCCTTAACCAGCTCCGCCAGTGCCTGCACCTGCTCTGCTATCGGCGTGGCGTTACGTTCCTCGGTAACGTCGTAGCTGACACTTCCGAACATGGGCACATAGCGATCCGGCCAGTGAATCTGGTAGAGATCGATATAGTCGGTTTGCAAGCGAGTCAGGCTGGCGTCGATGGCGGCGTTCAGATGTTCGCGATTGATGCGCGGACCGTTGCGTATCCATGCGAAGCCGCGTGCGGGGCCAGCGATCTTGGTGGCAACGATGAGCTTGTCGCGTTGCTGGCGTTTGAGCCAGGAGCCGATATAGGTTTCGGTGCGATGCGCAGTTTCGGCGCGCGGTGCGACCGGATACATTTCGGCGGTGTCGATGAAGTTCACTCCGCGCGACACCGCGTAGTCCAGTTGTGCGTGCGCCTCGGCTTCGCTGTTCTGTTCGCCAAAGGTCATCGTGCCCAGACTCAGGGCCGAAACCATCAAGTCACTGCTGCCCAGTTTTCGGTATTCCATGTCGCTCTCGTTCAAATTGTGGTGGCCACTTTGCGTAGTGCTTCAGCAGAGAGGCTGTCTATCGGAAGGTGTTGTGCATCGCTCAATCTCGGATAGTTGTTCGAGGTTGCGCGGAAGTAGCTGGGATCGTAATGCTCGGTCAGTAGTTCCCCGACCATGTCGGCAAATTCGCCGTTGTTGATTTGTGAACTCCAGTGTGCCAGCTTCTCGGTGCCGTGAAAACGGTGCAATGATTTCAAGTGCGAGATCAGCGATGCGGGATTTTCGAGGTAGTGGCGATAATCTTCCAGCAGACCCGCGACGCGCACTTCGATGGGTGTATCCATATGCACGCATTGGCTGGCGTGCATCGCATCGAACAGCGCGTCAGGCAGGGCGACTGAGCCGATCTTCTTGCTCTCGGCTTCGACGTAGACCGGACGTGCCGGATCGAGAGCGAGCAGGGCTTGCAACAACTCGCTGTCGAAGAGCTTTTGGCTAGGTTGTGGCTGGTCTGGCAGGCTGCCCAGTACTGAGCCGCGATGGCGCGCCAGTCCTTCCAGATCGAGAATTTGGTGACCCGTGGCCGATAGCGCTGTTAAAAAATGACTTTTGCCCGAACCGGTAGGCCCGCAGACCACGCGGAAATCGAATTTTTGTGGCAGTGTGCTCAGTTGTTCAAGCACGTCGCGCCGGTAGCTCTTGTAGCCGCCTTCCAGCTTGTGTGCCATCCAGCCTACCTGAGCAAGAATGATGCTCATCGCGCCGCTACGCTGGCCTCCGCGCCAGCAATAGATCAACGGCTTCCAGTTTTTAGGATGGTCATGGAAACGGGTTTCCAGATGGCGGGCAATGTTCTTCGATATCAGAGCGGCACCGACCTTGCGCGCCTCGAAGGGTGAGACCTGTTTGTATAAAGTGCCGACCGTGATGCGCTCCTCGTCGGTTAATACCGGGCAGTTGATTGCGCCGGGAATGTGATCCTCGGCGAATTCTGCGGGAGTGCGCACGTCGATAATTTCGTCAAACTCGGCCAGCTGTGTTAGGTTTGCGGTTTTGAAAAGCATGGCTAGTGAAGGAATGAATGTGTCTGAAGTGAAGTTGACCCAATTGTCTCACGGTGGCGGCTGCGGCTGCAAAATAGCACCGTCTGTTTTGCAATCCATACTGGGCGTGGCCCGCGAGAAGCTGCCGTTTCCCGATCTGCTGGTTGGCACGGAGACCAGCGATGATGCGGCGGTGTATCGCCTGAACGACCAGCAGGCCGTGATTGCGACCACTGATTTCTTTATGCCCATCGTGGATGACCCGTTCGACTTTGGCCGCATCGCCGCGACCAATGCGCTGTCCGATGTGTACGCGATGGGCGGCACCCCCATCATGGCGCTGGCCATCGTCGGTATGCCGATCAACAAACTGTCGGTGGAAACCATACGCGCTATCCTGCAAGGTGGCGAGTCCGTATGCAAGGCGGCAGGTATACCGCTGGCGGGCGGGCACTCTATCGACTCGGTTGAACCCATCTACGGTCTGGTTGCGATAGGCGTCGTGCATCCTGACCGGTTGAAGAAAAATCAGGGTGCTCAGGCTGGCGATGTGCTGATACTCGGCAAGGGCATAGGCGTAGGCGTGCTGGCGGCGGCGTTAAAGAAGAACGCGCTGTCCGATGCGGGCTATGCGCAGATGATAGAAGCCGCCACCAAACTCAACGTGGTTGGCAGTGCACTGTCCGCACTGGACGGCGTACATGCGTTGACCGACGTGACCGGCTTCGGCTTGTTGGGCCACCTGCTGGAAGTATGCAGAGGCTCGGCACTGACGGCCGAAATCAGATTCGATCAGGTACCGGTACTGTCCGAAGCGCTACCGCTGGCCGAACAAGGCTATGGCCCAGGCGCGATAGATCGGAATCTGGCCAGCTATGGTCAGGACATAGACTTCGCGCCGAGTCTTCCAGTTTGGCAACAGCGTTTACTTGCCGATGCTCAGACTAGCGGCGGTTTGCTGGTCAGCGTCTCCGTCGAGCAGGCCGAAAAAGTGTTGAGTCTGTTTAAGGGCGCGGGATTCGAGCAGGCGGCGGTGATCGGTACGATGCGACAGGGTGAAGCGCGCGTGGTGGTGAGCTGAACGCTGACTTGACCGGATTTTCGATTTGCCTGGAGATGATTGGTATCGGATTTGGCAATATTCATACTTTGATGCCATTGCTGTGTCCTAGCGCCCCTGACTCAGGAAGGGTAATTGTGCTCGATAGGCCGGAACATCCGTTTGAACGGTGCATTGCCATTGGCTAAATGGTGCGCGGTTCAGCAGGCACGTGCGGGAAATTAAAATTATGGAGAACTAGGCTTGAAAATTAGAACTAGAACGGCCAGGCACTTAGTGCTATATGCTCTCCCCATGATTTTCGGAGCGTTGTTCTCCTGCAAGCCCGCTGATGCCACCGTTCTCAAAAAGTGTGGAAAATATGCGTCGGTAGATGTTGGGGGTGGCGGCGACCGATACCGAGTACACAACAATATCTGGAACGATACGAGTAAGTCCCATTGCATTCAGGTGGACAGGGATAACGGTGCCTTTAGAATCGTTTCGGCCAGCCACAACAAG
>JBBQXA010000178.1:0-3836 GCA_038210095.1 Burkholderiales bacterium | reverse complement strand
GCAAGCAAGTCGTGAGATTGCACAGGAAAGGCATCAAAGTGATGCAGATAGTGGCGATGACGGGGCTGAGTTATCCGGCAGTACGGGCGGCTATTAACCTGTACGAGGCAGGCGGTTGGGTGGCCATTCGTCCGGCATTGCGCGGGCGCAACAGAGGCGATGGCCGCGTACTTGGCCAAGCGCAGGAAGAGGCCATTCAGCGCATGATCATTGACAATCGACCCGAGCAACTCAAGATGGATTTCAGTCTGTGGAGCCGCGCTGCGGTGGGCCAACTCATTGAGCAGGAATTTGGCATCAGATTGCAGGTGCGCAGCATCGGCAAATACCTTGCACGCTGGGGCTTCACGCCCCAAAAGCCAATCAAACGTGCGTACGAACGAAGTCCGGCAGCGGTACAAGCCTGGCTGGAAGGCCAATACCCTGCCATTGAGCGGCGCGCCAAGCGAGAAGGCGCCGAGATTCACTGGGGCGACGAGACCGCGTTGGTCAACACGGACGTGCGTGGCAGGAGTTATGCGCCGGCAGGTAGAACACCGGTGGCAATGGTTATTGGCAGCACCCGCCAAAAGCTCTCGATGATTGCCACAGTGACCAACCAGGGCAAGACGCGCTGGATGATCATTGACGAAGCCTTCGACGCTGAAAGACTGATTGAATTTCTGCAAGCCTTGATCAAGGATGCAGGCAGGAAAGTATTCCTGATTCTGGACAACTTGCGCGTGCATCACAGCAAGCGGGTGAAAGCATGGGTGGCCGAACGTAAAGAGCAGATTGAACTGTTCTACCTGCCCAGTTACAGTCCAGAACTGAACCCCGAAGAAAGGCTCAACGCCGATCTGAAGCAGGAAATGGGCAAGCGCGTACCGGTCAGAACCCAGGCCAAGTTACGCGAGGCCGCGAACGATCATATGACGATGCTGGAGCAAAACCCTGAGCGCGTTATTGGCTACTTCCAGGATCGCCGGGTTCGCTATGCCGCTTAAAACTTCATAGGGCCGGAGCAATAACCTAGTGATAAGCACGCTGCGCAATGGTGCTTAAGCATCGTGGCAAATACCCATCCCTGTGGGGGCCATTGAATCTATTGCGCCCAAGATGTGTTCCCCAGACTTGCATGATGTTCAGGTAACACGACCACAGGAACCAAACCACTACAGCGGACTTAACCAGAAAACCCTACAATTCCTATGATTTGAGAGAAATCTTCCGAGGATCGCTTATGATGCACGAATTTCTCGCTGCGAATCGTACTGAGTTAATCAAGCGATGCAAGGATAAAGTCGCTCAAAGACCGGCGCGCAAGGCGACAGAACAACAGCTCGAGCATGGTATCCCACTCTTCCTTGAGCAGCTCATCAGGACGCTCCAAATCGAGCAGACGCCCAATCCAATGCAAAGCCGGGAGATTTCCGGTCCTTCGGGTGGCGGGAAGACGTTTTTATCCGAAATCGGCAAATCGGCAACCCAGCATGGCCGTGAGTTATTACGACTTGGTTTTACGGTTGACCAGGTTGTTCACGACTATGGCGATCTCTGCCAGTCAATAACGGACTTGGCCTTCGAACTCTATGCGGAGTTTTCAATAGATGAGTTTAGAACTCTCAACCGCTGTCTGGACAATGGAATCGCCGATGCCGTCACGGAATTCAGTTATCAGCACGATCGTGATGTTACGGATAGGCAAGCCTTGGCTATGAATGAACGGCTGGGATTTCTCGCGCACGAGTTGCGAAACTTCCTTAGTACCGCCATGCTCGCCCTTGCCGCTATCAAAACCAGTAATGTCGGCTTGTTTGGGGCAACGGGAGCGGTATTGGATCGTAGCATGGTAGGACTGCAGTATCTAATTGAGAACTCCCTCACCGACGCTCGCATGGCAGCCGGAATATCCGCGGACCATCAACTGTTTTCGCTTGCCGATTTTATTAACGACGTCAGGCACTCTGCGTCCCTGGATGCGCAGGTTCGAAAATGCGTATTAACCATATCCGTTGTTGATCCGCTACTCGCGATTCACGGTGACCGATCCCTGCTCTTTTCAGCGCTCGGAAACCTGCTGCAAAACGCGTTCAAGTTCACAAGTCCCAATACTGAAGTCAAATTGAACGCTTACGCATCCAGAGATCGCATCCTCATCGATGTCATGGATCACTGCGGGGGCCTTTCACCAGGCCATGCGGAAAAAATGTTTCTGTCATTCACGCAGCAGCACTCAGACAAAACCGGTCTCGGCCTCGGCCTGTCCATTTCCCGCCGAAGTGTCGAAGCCAATAAAGGGCTTCTAAACGTCCGCAACATGCCCGGCATTGGATGCGTATTTACTGTTGATCTACCCCGTCACTCAATGACAGAAACGAACCCTGTCAAGATGGCCCCTTGATGATGCGGATGCCTCACTTGGAGTATTTGGCCTCCGAGGCGCACTAGAACGCAAAACCGGGTTATGCGGCCAGCGTAAGTAGCTAAATAGGATGTAGCCAATTAACATTGCCTATCTTATTCGACCGACAGCAACACCAGATAAGTATAAAATGGCTCAATCCAGACTTGAAAACTGCAGTCAACGGCGACAAAAATAATAACGATTCAAGTGGAACTGCTAGTGTAGTGAGTTGATCTAATAGAAATATATGAAAGCCAGTATTCATGGGGATTTAGGAGCTTTTTTAAGTTCTATCAAGAACGAGATACTACACTAGTTACTATGTGAGCATCATCAATACAAGGAGAGCATCATGCCAAAAGGTCAGCAAAAGAAAAATAAAGAAGCAAAGAAACCTAAAAAGAAACCGACACCTGCTATATGACTCGATCTGTTCACCGCAAGATCGAGTGATTACCTAGGCGGGATTTGCACCCGCTAGTTAATGCAGCATTGCCAGGCCGCAACGGGCTTGCGCCCCCCAATTAGGAAAATTCCAAGGGTTTGGGCTTACAAACCCCGATTCACTCAAGCAATGGCATAAAAATTGTTCAACCGCCTCGCCTACAAAAATGCGAACAAGCTCCAAATTGCGCGAGGCGGTCGAAAAGCTGCAAACTATATGTGACCGAGCATAACCAGAATCAGCACTACTAACAGCACAAATCCGATCCCACCACTGGGACCGTAACCCCAGCCGTTGCTGTAACCCCAAGTCGGAATGGCACCGACAAGGGCAAGGATCAGCACAATCAATAGAATGGTTCCAAGAGTCATTGGTCTCTCCTTAATGAATATGGCATTACCCGTTTTTATCGTGAGGCTTTTCCAGATTTTTTTCTGTTCGTTGGCGAACAAAGAGAGACACCTATATGGAGAGCATGCAAAACCGGGGGAGGCTAGCGGCCTGTCGGACTTAAAAGAAATTGGCTGCAAAAGCGTCTGGCTGGTCTATATTTCGCCGTTTTTTCGAACAATAGAACAACTATTGGCCGTCACAATCGTCAAAATCTACCCTAACCCACCCACATTTTTGCTTCGATTCTTCAAGTCCGACATGCTGCTAGGTCAAGACGTACCTTGCGGCCAACAGCAGCGGCAGCACTCCGTCCTTAAGCGACAGCCATCGTCAAGTGCCCGACCGGCTCTGTGGTTGGTTTCACCTTAATTTCGATGTCGTATCCCAGGCGGTTCAAACAGTCCATTAGCTTACGCTCGGACAAATTAGTGAAGTCACCGCGCAGTAGCGCGGATATCTTCGGTTGCGGAATGCCCATGCGGCGGCTGGCCTCTTCTTGCGTCAGGCCCAGCTTGCGCACGGCTCGGGTGATTTCGATCACTAGGCCAGACTTGATTTTGAGTTTTTCGGCACCCGGTAAGCCCAGATCGGCAAAGATGTTGCCGGAACTGG
>JBBQXA010000177.1:0-3851 GCA_038210095.1 Burkholderiales bacterium | reverse complement strand
AACAGCCATAGCGGCAGCGTCAGAATCCAGCCTGTGCAATACACTACGATAGCCCATATTGAATTCAATACGCTGCCGGAAGTGCTGCCTCCCAGCTTGCGTTCCAGTTGGGGAAAGTTTTTTTGCGCGACATGATTCACCATCATAGGCATGACAAAAACGGCGGTGGCCATCAGCGCGGTGATGTAGATCAAGGGAATGAGCAACATCACCAGTATGACGGTGATGAGGTAATGGGAGATGATGGCAAGTACGCCTTGCGCTACCCATTGCTCGGCTGATGTTAGCTGTACCAGAGCTGCCAGTTGGTTGATCCAGTTGCTCCAGAAGAAGAATGACAGGCCGACCCAAATGACCAGTGATGCGAGCATGGGCCACAGTATCAGTGCCAGCATTCTGGGGTGGAACAGGCTCTTGAGTGCTGCGACCAGCGCGGAAAGGACGATTTTCATCTGGAGTGTAATCCTGAGTTCATAGCATGAAGGTTATGGGCGGCTGTGCTTTACCATGATAGCCAGTTCTCTACAAAACGATTTCCCCGCCGGAGCAACCAACGCCTGACTTCATCACCAAGCAGAATGGTTGCGGCAAAAGGCAGCCCCAGCGAAAGCTCGAACCAGCCTATCGGCGCGGTGCCGAAAAACGGTTGCAGAAAGGGAATGTGAGAAACGGCTGCCAGCAGTGCGAGTTCCACGACAATACCTACCCAGATCAATTTGTTGGCAAAGATGCCGACGGACAGAATGCTCTGGCGGCGGGTGCGGCAGATCATTACGTCAGCGATCTGGCAGATTACAACGGCAGCAAAGAACGAGGTGACGGCGGTGCGATAGAGCATGCCGGACTCCGGCAGGGCTGCGCCCCATTCCCAGCCGCCCTGATGCAGTACAACGAAGAAAGCAAAGAATCCGGCAGCGGCTTGCAGCATGCCGATGATGCCGTAACTCATGAACAGCAGCGGCCAAGTAAGCAGTCGCTCATCGCGCCGGCGCGGCGGCTGTTTCATCACGTCTGTTTCCGGCGACTCCCGGCCCAAGCCCAAGGCGGGTAAAAGGTCGGTGCCCAGATCAATGGTCAGAATCAGCACGACGGTCAATGCCAGCGGTGCGTCGATGACCACGAAGGCGATGAAGGGCAGAATCTCGGGGATATTGCTGGTGAGGATGTAGGCAATGAATTTCTTGATGTTGGAAAAAATGGTGCGGCCTTCTTCGATGGCGTGCACGATGGTGGCGAAGTTGTCATCCATCAGCACCATGTCGGCGGCCTCCTTGGCGACATCAGTGCCCGATATGCCCATTGCCACGCCCATGTCGGCATTCTTCAGCGCGGGGGCGTCGTTGACGCCATCGCCGGTGACGGTGACGATCTCGCCCTTGCGCTGCAGGGCTTTGACGATTTGTAGTTTCTGGATGGGAGTAGAGCGGGCAAAAATAAGCTCGCGGCTATCGAGTGCCGTTGAGAGTTCTTCGTCGCTCATGTGCTTCAGCTGTTCGCCGACGATGACCTGACCGTCGCCGGTAAACAGTCCCACCTGTCTGGCGATGGACTCTGCGGTGACATGGTAGTCGCCGGTAATCATGAACACCCGTATGCCTGCCGTGCGGCACTTGTCTATTGCGTCCGCGATTTCGGGACGGGGTGGATCCAGCATGCCCACCAGTCCGATATAGATGAAATCTTCTTCGTTGGCCTCGGCCGCCCCGGTGGTCTTGAATGCCAGTGCAAGTACGCGCTCACCCCGCGCGGCGAGCAGTTCGTAGGTCTCCAGCGCGTGTTGGCGGGCGGTCGCATCGAATTCGGACAGAACACCCTGTTGCAGTATGTGCGTACACTTTTTGAAAACGATCTCCGGCGCACCCTTCATGTAAGCCAAATTGGGCTGATCGCCCTGCGCTGTGTGCGTGGTGACCATGCGTTTGGTGGCCGAATCGAACGGACTTTCGTGTATGCGAGGGAAGCGGAGAGATAAATCGGCGAGCGGTTTGAGCCTGTGCGCAAACACCAGCAACGCACCTTCGGTCGGGTCACCCAGAAAACTGTGGTTGGATAAGCGCGCGTTATTGCACAGGGAAATTGCGGCCCAAGCTTCGTCAAACCCGGGAGCTTTGTCCAGATCATGCTGGTAGGCCGACCATTCGCGCTCACCCAGCACCAGCGTGGAGACACTCATCCGGTTCTGGGTGATGGTGCCGGTCTTGTCGGTGCAGATAACTGTGGTCGAGCCCAGCGTCTCGACCGCTTCCAGATTTTTGATCAGCGCATTTTTTTTTGCCATGCGCCGAGAGGCCATGGTGAGCGCCAGTGTTACGGTGGGTAGCAGGCCTTCGGGCACGTTCGCGACGATGATGCCAATGGCAAAAATCAGGCTGCCGATAAGTGGGTTTCCGAGAAACACGCTGACCGTAAAGAAGACGATGCCCAGCGTAATGGCAATCCCGGAAATAATGCGGATGAAGTGTCGTAATTCCTTGCGAATGGGCGTTTCAACCGAGCCCGATTCCTTGGTGAGTTGGACGATCTGCCCGATCTGCGTGTTCATGCCTGTGCCGTAAATCAGCGCCTTGCCGTTGCCACTTTGTACCAGCGTACCGGAGAACACCACATTGCGACTTTCCAGCAGGTTGTCGTGCGTACAGGCCAGCTTGCGCAACTGTGGTTCGCTCTCGCCGGTGAGTGAGGAGTGATCGACCTTGAGTTGATTGACCTCTATCAAACGCCCGTCAGCGGGGACACGATCGCCTTCTTCCAGCAGGATCACATCACCCGGCACCAACAACCTTGCTTCAATGCGTGTTACCTCGCCATCCCGCAGTACCGAAATCATGTGCGGCAGCATGTTGCGGAAGCTCTCCATGATGCGTTCGCTCTCATGTTCCTGAATGTAGGTGAACAGAGCATTGAGCAGCACAACCACCAGCAGAGCCACGGCGATATAGAAGTTGCCTTCGCCGGGTTGCAGATAGTCGGCGAGGAAGGCCAGAGAGGCGCCCGCGATTAGCAGGATGGCGAAAAAGTTAGTGAACTGGCGCAGGAGCTTAATTATTTCGGGTGTTTCTTTGCGGACTTTCAACTCATTGTTGCCAAATTCGCTCAGGCGGCGCCCCGCATCCGTAATGTTCAGCCCCGCACTGGTGCAGTTCAGGCGCAACTCCAGTTCAGACAGGGGAATGCGATGTTGGTCGGCTATGTTGCTGTTCACAATTAAGCTCCCTTGATGGTGTGCACGTAGCAGAGTGCTAAAACACTGGCTGCGTGTGTTTGATGCGAGTGTGTAGAATGCCCCTGAAATATACGAGTGGAGTACTACACATGGATGCCTTGCTGCAACTCTATAACGGATTGAAGGAGATCGCGTTGTCTCCTTGGTTCGTCATCGCCGGTACGAAGATCAGTTTGGTCAGTCTACTCGGACTATTGGCAATCATTGTGATCGTTTGGTATATCGGCTTCGTGTTCGAGCAAACTATCATCAAGATAGCCCGCAATCAAGGCAAGGAACATAGCCCGGGTTGGTATGCGCTCAGCCGCATTGGTCGCTATGCCGTGTGGATCATTGGCGTGGTCGTTGGTCTGGGCTATCTCGGTTTCAACATGGCGAGCTTCGCCTTGATCGGCGGCGCTGTGGGTGTGGGCGTGGCCTTCGGTCTGCAGAGCATCATCAGTAACTTTGTTTCCGGCATTGTCATCCTGGTCGAGAAAACCATCACGGTGGGCGACTTTGTCGATTTGCAATCGGGCGTGATGGGCAGGGTGACCGAAATCAATCTGCGCTATACCCGGGTGACCACGGCCGATCTGATCGACATCATCGTGCCCAACTCCGAATTTATCGTCGGGCGGGTGATCAA
>JBBQXA010000176.1:0-3893 GCA_038210095.1 Burkholderiales bacterium | reverse complement strand
GTGAATAGGTCAATCACCCTCCATCCATAATCGATAACCTGCCCCCCCAAGCATGGGGTTGGGGTAGCTTTGTCCGGCGCTTTGTTGCAGGGGTAATTTCCCCAAACTTTGATATTCAACAGAGTTTATGAAACATTCAGGCTAAACCTTACCGGTGCGGAATTACTGCAGCAGAATCGGAACACGTTGATCGAACAAAATTTCAGACGGTTTATTGAAAACAGGCATCAACTGGTGTTCGATAACTTCCTGGGAATGGCATTTTCTGAGCAGAGAAATATAGAGATTGAAGTTGCGCTGAAACATACCGACGGCCCCCTGCGTCACATTCAGATTAATGTCAGCGCTGAACCTTCCAGTCAAATTTGCCACATGACGGCGATCTGCACCACACAACGAAAACAACTGGAAAAAGAAAATCTGGAGCAGCGCAAAGAGATGAATGCGTTGCAAAATAAACTCATTGCAGCCCAAACGGCCGCTGTCATCGCCCATGAATTGAATCAACCCTTGCTGGCGCTTACCTCATATAGCGAGGCAGTATTGATAATGCTACAAGCTGAAAATCCGCCGCTGGAAAAAATTCGCAAAGCCATCGAGTCAAGCGCACGTCAGGCGCTCCGCGCCGGGCAATCAATCCGTGAAATGATCGAATTCCTGAGCCTCGATGAAGTTAAAACTGAAACCTTTAATTTAAATGATGAAATTTATAACATACTGACTCTGGCCAAGACGGAGCAAGAATTGCAGTTCCATTCCGAACCGCAACTGGACGACAATCTCCCTCCGGTGCGTGCGAACCGCACCCATGTGCGAAAAGTGATGCTCAATCTGCTTTACAACAGTACCGAAGCCATGCAGGAGGCCAATGTACCGTTGCCGAGTATCACCATAACAGTACGCACACAAGTGGATGGGACTCTTGCCCTGTTTACGATACAGGATAACGGCCCGGGATTTAAGCCCGAGGATGCTCAACGCGTATTTGACTCGTTTTTTACTACCAAGACTCATGGCATCGGTATGGGGCTATCCATCAGCCGTGCGCTAATCGAGTCAAATGGAGGTCAGCTTTGGATTGATCCGCAAGATGGACCTGGCGCCACGTTTCACCTGACATTGCCACTCGCAAGATGAACAACCATTCCAAGATATTCGTTGTGGATGATGATGAAGCGGTGCGGGATGCACTGACCATGCTGTTTGAAGCGGCCGGTCATCATGTCGAGGTTTTTCCCGATGCTACGAGTTTTCTCGATGCCTGCCCTCAGGAGAGCGAGGGCTGCGCCATTCTGGATGTAAACATGCCCGGCATGGACGGCCCGATGCTACAGCAGAAATTATTGCAGCGCGGTGTGCGATTGCCGCTGATTTTTCTTACCGGTTACGGTAGCATTCCAACCAGTGTGCGAACTATCAAGTCAGGAGCTATGGATTTCCTGATCAAACCGGTAAAGGGATCGGTGCTCCTAGAAAGCGTACGACTGGCCATTCAACACAGCCAGGAGATCAAGCAGCAAGCCCGCATAACTCAGACTGCACGCTCCCGACTGACAACTCTCAGTGAACGCGAGCGTGAAGTCATGACACTGGCTATCGCCGGGAAAAGCAACAAGGAAATCGCTCAACATCTTGCCATCAGCTATCGCACAGTTGAAACCCATCGCGCCCACGTCATCCAAAAAACCGGTGTAACCAATCTGCTGGAGCTCGCCTCATTAGTCGCGCTTACCGATGCCGGACCACATTGAGAAGCTTCCCGCCATTCTGTGTGTGCTTGGAATTTCACGAAATTGCATTCAAGGCCTCATTTAATACCCTGCCCCGTTATCCAGTCGCAACGAGCTAGCGTTCGATATGCCGCTTGCGAATATGCTGCAACAACCCTTCCGCGGCATCTTCCACCATATCCAACACGCGTTCGAAGCCATCTGCACCACCATAGTAGGGATCGGGCACCTCGTGCTCTTGATGGTGGCGGGCATACTCAAGAAACAAGTGAGGCTCACTGCCCTGTGGAGCCAGACGTTGCAGGATGGACAGGTTGGCGTGATCCATCGCCAGCACATAGTCAAAACGGCCAAAGTCCGCAGCGTCAACCTGACGCCCGCGCAACGCACTCATGTTATAGCCTCGCTGCTCTGCGGCCTGCCGGGTACGCGGATCAGGCGGTGCGCCGATGTGATAATCGTGCGTCCCAGCCGAATCAATGCTGATACGCTCGGACAAGCCGGCATTCTCGACATAAAGACGAAACACCGCTTCGGCAGTGGGTGATCGACAGATATTTCCCATGCAGACAAACAAAACACTCACATTTTCTTTATTATTCATTGCATTAATCGAGATAAATCCGGGTGCTGGAAATTATCTATTTCCGTCTCCTAAGAAAAATATTCTGCATCTATATCTCTGGCGTGGTGCAACACACGCACAACCAGCAAACCTTCCGCATTTGACAACTAAAAAAAGATGTACGGTGTGCCAGTCGGGATGCTACGCAGTCCATCTGCTAGTTCTCGGCGCGCCCTACCTATTTCCAGTTGAGTGGCTAGTAAAAAAACGTTGACTCGATCACATCCAAGGATTCATCAGCTGCAACCAGATTATCTTCCGCGATTGTCAGCCAAGCTCCAGCAGATCAGCTTCCGTTGAATGGGTAAAACGAATACGAAGCATCAAACAGTAGCCTTGCGAGTTTTCAGCAACTGACGACTTTCCTGCTTCAGGCTTGCAAAATCAACTTCCTTTATACGTCCGCTTTTAGCATCATTCAAACCCTAGGCAATATCTTGCCTAGCTCATTCTCTCATCTGCTTAGGCGGCTATTGTTCATCCAGTAACTTGGATACTTGCCTCTTTCCCATACGCGTCAAGGCAACAACTTGTTCAAGCTGAGTATCCCTAGGGCGGGTTTTACCAGTTTCCCAGTTATAGACGGTTTGTGGCGAAACCCCTAATAGAGTTCCGGCATCTTGCGCCGAAATTCCAAGCTTGTGCCTCAATGCCTTAAATCGCTCGGAAGAAAACTGTGATTTACGTTTAGGCGCTGCATCTTCGACCTCAGGCTCTTGCTTCGCAATGACCTTTACGAGATGGGCGACTTGACGCTCAAGAACTGAAACTTGACGCTTTAACGCAGCAATTTCAGACCGGTGTTTGGCAGATGATTTCTTGAGGTGCTCTGTGTTGCTACGAATCTCTTTACGGGATAGACGAGAAATTTCCTCCTTCAGCACCGTCGCTATATTTGCCATTATTACCTCCTAGTTGTATCTCAGATGCTCTGAGGAACATTCTGGGGAATGCTTGCCACGGGGACATACTACTGGAATTTATTAGCGGGTACAAAAATACACAGGGCTATCAAGTGACAATCCAAATTGGATCTCAAGATTCAGCATCGTGCCAAGATTGACCTCTTCGAATGAAAAATAAACAGGCTCATTTCCCTTGAGAAATAAGCCTATTCAAGATGTAGTACCCCCGTAGCGATGAAACTAGGCAGTGGGTGCATCAAGTTTCCCCTAACTGAATCACCCCCGAAACAGTAGATACCTTTTAACTGCGTATCAGCTTCTGTATCTTTGCATCCAGCTTCATCACTTTAACCATAGTGGCCGGATCGAGGCGCAACATTTCGTCGCCTCATAGGCTGACCGTCTCCATTAACGGCAAGGCATCTGCTCCACGGTGCGATTTACACCTCAGTGCAGAATAAATTTGTCGCTTACAGGTGCCAGTTTTATAGTTGAATTTTTTCCTGCTATTTATTTCGATCAATACTGAAATCAATAAAACTTCAGCCGCAAATTCTCGATTCAATAATAAGATGTGCCGAACGATGGTGCTATTCTTCCTTGTGTGCCCCTGGCAGGGTCGCGGCATTCACC
>JBBQXA010000175.1:0-3985 GCA_038210095.1 Burkholderiales bacterium | reverse complement strand
ATGTGCAATCAGATCATCTCCGATAACACAGTCGTGATAGATGACCACCCGAGGGTACAACCTAGCACGATTACCGATAACAACCCGCTCTCCGATACAACACCCCTCACCGATAACCGAATGCGCACCGATTACCGCACCGACACCGATCACGGCAGTCGCTGCAATGCTGGCAGTCGGATCAATTCGTGCATCTGCACCAATCACAGCGGCAGGATGAACACCCGGAATAACATCAGGCAAAGGATTTAACAGCGCAGACACCTTGGCAAAATACGCGTAAGGGTTCGCGCAAATAATACGCGGCAGATCGGTTGCATCCGCATCGGCCTCCGCCAGAATGACGGCACCAGCCTTGGTATTCGCGAGTTGACCGCGATATTTACTGTTGGTCAGAAAACTAATCTGGGAAGGTTGCGCACTCTCGAGGGTAGAAATCTGCTCAACACACACCTCGCCATCTCCCAGTACACGCCCGCCAAAGCGGGCGGCAATCGCCAACAGACTATGCGATAAAGCCATCGTTTCTACTTGCTTTCTTTGGCAACAGGCCTGTCTACAGACAGATACTTGATTACCTTTTCAGTGATGTCGATTCTGGGATTGCGGTAGACCGCCTCTTGCAGGATCAGGTCATACTTTTCGGATTCGGCAATAGCTTGCACGGCCTTATTAGCCTGCTCCAGTACGCTGGCCAGCTCTTCATTTTTGCGCAGGTTCAGGTCTTCGCGAAACTCGCGCTGCATGCGTTGCAGATTCACATTCATCGCCGTCAGATCACGTTCTTTATTGCGATGATCGGCATCGGACAACGATCCGCTCTCCTTCTCCAGCATCATCTGCAATTCTTTCGATTGCTTCACCAGTTTCTTGATTTCCTGATCTCGCCCAGAGAACTCTTTCTCAATGCGTTTCTCCGCCTTGGATGCCGGAGCAGACTCACGCAACACCCGCTCGGTATCCACTACACCAACCTTGAAATCACCAGCTTGAACACTCCCCATGCACAACAACAGGGCAAGCAGAAAAAATTTAATCAGCACTTTCATCACCTACTCCTCAACACACTCAATACTCAAAAACTCACGAAACAACGTATTTACCAATGACTGATTAAAACATCGAGCCTATTGTGAACTGGAACCGCTGCAAGAGATCCTGCGGTTGCTTATTAAGAGGAACAGCATAGCTAAACTTGATCGGCCCCATCGGCGAGATCCATGTCAATGCGGCACCCGTGGCATAACGGAAACCCGCAGTCCCCGGCAAATCGCCCGGTCCATATACCGCGCCTCCGTCAACAAAACCACTCAATCGAACCGACTTTTCCTTCATCATCCCAGGGACCGGCACCATCAATTCGAGATTGCCACTCACACGACGCGTCCCACCCAGTGCCTGGCCGTTGATATCGCGGGGCCCTAATGAATTTGATTGATAACCACGTACCGAACCTGTACCACCGGCATAAAAGTTTTTAAAGAAAGGCAACGGTTTATTGCCGTAACCACCAGCAACGCCCGCCTCGCCATTGAACAGTAAAGTGACGTTACTGGACACGGGATAGAAATATTGTTGTTGCAGATTCAGCTTGTAATAACGCATATCAAACACTGGCAACGCCAACTCTAGGAATGCGCTCCTCACCATACCCTCGGTGGCAAAGATTACACTGTCGCGCGTATCGCGTGACCATCCAACCGTGCCCAGCAAATTGGTACTGGAGGTGCCGAATGCATTGACATATTGCGTCATGCGTGCGGTTGGATTTGCTGGCAATAGCAATTGGGTATTTTCGCCGGACAAACCATAACTAATTGACTCTTCCTCGGCAATAGGTACACCAAAGCGCACCCCCCCGCCCAAGGTGTGGGTGCCATATTGAGTGACTGCCGTACTGGTCAAGTCGGTATTGCGCTTGTATATATCAAAGCCGCGACTCACCCCTTCATCAGTGTAATAGGGGTTAGTGAAGGAAAACGAGTAGACCTGATTGATTTTGCTGGTATTGACATTCACCGATGCGAAATTACCGCTACCGAACAGGTTAGCCTGGGTCACCCCCGTACTAAGCGTAATACCTTCCCCGTTACTAAAGCCCGCACCCACCGAAAAATTACCAGTGGATTTTTCCTGAACGGCCACATTGATATCCATCTGATCTGCCGTTCCTTGTACCTGTGGCGTTTCCATGTCCGCAGAGTCAAAGAAATTGAGCTTATCGACGCGCTGCTTGGATCGTTTGATCTTATCCACATCGAACCATGCGCCCTCAACCATACGAAACTCGCGGCGAATTACTTCGTCACGTGTCTTGTCGTTGCCTGCGATATTGATACGGCGGATATACACACGCTGCCCTGGATCAACCATGAAGCTGAATGCGACTTCATGTTTTTCCTTGTCAATTTCGGGGATAGCATTGATGTTTGCGAAGGCATAACCATCCTGCCCCAAGCGCTCAGCCACTTTTTTACTGGTTTCTGTCAGCGCGCTACGAGAAAAGGTATCGCCGGGCTTGATCTGGATCAACTTCTCGATCTCCTCCATGGGCACCTGAGTTTTACCTTTTACATCCACCTTGGAAACGGTGTATTTCTCACCTTCAGTAAAGTTGATGGTGATATAGATATCTTTTTTGTCCGGCGTGATCGAAACTTGGGTTGAATCAATATTAAATTCCAGATAGCCATTATCCATGTAGAACGAACGCAATGCCTCCATGTCGGCCGATAGCTTCTGCTTGGAGTACTGGTCATTCTTGTTTATCCAGCTCAGCCAGTCCGGCGTACTGAGCTTCATCATATCCAGCAGTTCACCCTCATCATAGGCGTGATTCCCCACAATATTGATTTGCTTGATCTTGGAGACGTCACCTTCCACCACGTTAAATGCAATGGCAACGCGATTACGCTCAAGCTCCGTAATCGTAGGGGTTATCGACACAGCATATTTTCCGTAAGCCACATAGCGGCGCTTCAACTCCTGAATCGCTTTATCCAAAGCGCCCTTATCAAAGATGCGCGCCTCGGCCAGACCGGCAAACTTCATATTCTCCTTGAGCTGATCCTTGGGAAAGCTCTTGACGCCGGTAATTTCTATGCTATCAATTGACGGGCGTTCACGCACCAGCACAATCAACACGCCCTGCTCGACCTCCAGCCTCACATCCTTGAAGAATCCGGTGGCGTACAACGCACGGATCGCTGCTGATGCCTGCGCGTCATCCACCTTGTCGCCGACCTTGATCGGAAGATAGCTGAACACCGTGCCGGCTTCGGTACGCTGAATCCCCTCTACACGAATATCCCTAACGGTAAATGGCTCGATTGCCGCAGCGCCGGAAGACATACAGAGCAGGGAAATCAGCCCCGCCAATTTTTTTAATTTCATTTTCAACCTGAAATAAGCCGAGTTATATCGTTATATATAGCGAATACCATCAATGTTCCGAGCAGCGCTATCCCAATTTTCTGGCCAAACTCCCATACCTGCTCCGAGACTGGGCTCCCCTTTACCAGTTCGGCAGCATAATACAGCAAGTGCCCGCCATCCAATAAGGGGATAGGAAGCAAATTCAGCACTCCCAGACTGATACTAATCAACGCGAGAAATCCGAGATAGGCTGCAACGCCCATTTCGGCAGACTGTCCGGCATAATCTGCAATCGTGATGGGGCCACTCAGATTCTTTACCGACACCTCACCCAACACCATCTTACCCAGCATTTTCAAGCTGACAACCGAGGTATCCCAAGTCTTGCGCAACGACTGAGCCAATGCATCAACAGGGCCGTAGTGCGTTTCGGTCAGCATTCCATCCCATGCCCCCTCATCGACTTGAGGTGCGGCACCAATTTTACCTATTTGCTTGCCATGCTCATCAACCGCATGCGGCACGACAGTCAGATACAACGTCAACTCTCCACGCCGGATATCTAGCGATACAGCTTGTCCTGGATGGGTGCGCACCACCTCAACCAACT
>JBBQXA010000174.1:0-4030 GCA_038210095.1 Burkholderiales bacterium | reverse complement strand
GGTAAACAGGCCTAGGCTCAATATGACGAATGATTTGCAAAGTAATTTATTCATTTTTGAAAGTCTGAAGTATCAAAGATAAGTGCATTCAATCTCAACCAGCAAATCCTCACGGCAAATGTTGGAGTGCAAATAGATACCTCTGCATCCAGCCCCGAACTCCGCCTCGATCAATGCTCGCACACATTCCATGTCTTCGGAATGGCGCAAGTAGGCTTTGAATAGTAGCCGACTCTCATCGAAATTCGGCATGATTTTTAGCAGGGTGCGTATATTCAGAAATGTCTCTTTCGCCTGCTTCACCACATCCCCAGCATGCATCGTCTCAGCGCCTGCTATGCTGGCGGTGCCGGAAATGAAATAGCATGACTGCCCGCCAATTTCCGCCAGAACAGCACGAGAAAAAATCGGACTGCGCGGACCGAATGACTCCGGGTATTCATAAGCGCGTATCTGGCGCGGATTTTCCACCGCCTTGCCCGCATTTCTGGCCGCCAGAAAATAGATGATTAACGGCCCCCCTGCGCTGCCCAGCGCACTGGCTGCCGGGGCGGTTTCTTCGCCTATGCTGCGACCGCTAGCAACGAAGGCCTCATGCCGCCCTACGTTAAAACAACGGTAACGCTCCAACCCTTCCTCCAGTTCGTTGATCTGCGGAAAGTAATGCCAGACGCGCAACAGATGGCGATAACCGCTCTTGTCTAAATAGGCAAAAATCTGAGCGTAACTGCGCAAAGCCAGCCTTTCCAGATGTTCGCCCGGCAACTGCTCAATACGCAAGCTGGCAAACAACACCTCGCCGTCCTGAGCGCCAACGATCCCCGCATCCTCGAATGGAACCACCGGTTTCCGACTGGTCCATATTTCATAGCTATAGTCATGACCGCCTAGTACAGGAATGTCCACCGGCAATATCGGCGAGGGCTCAATCGGATATTGCTGACGTCCGAATGAAATCAATCCGAGAACATGCCCCTGACTCTGCTCCAAATACCCTGCCAACTCCTGCCCGTTGGCATAGTGCAATTTCAACATACTGACTCCATGAAAATCGGGCCTAAACGGCTCGTATGGCTTGTTTACGTCTTCTCAAAGCCATCCAGTTGCCCTTGATATTGGCCAGACTCTTCAGGTAATACATAGCCTTGAACATGAACAACCAGCGTCTGCTCGGCACTCGCGGAAATACGTCACCGATCAATACCGAAATCAACGCCCGCTTGATGCGTGATGGTCCCGCGTACATCAGCAGGTCTCGCATCGCCGGCGTGGTGATCCGATAGATGAACCAGGAAAATACCTTGGGCCCATGCTGCATCAGCTTATCGAAAGAACGCAGCGCATTCTTAGCCGATTCAGGATGCGTCAGGCAGGTATGCACCGCGTCAGCCCCGGCAAAAGCGCTATTCATAGCAAGAAAGACACCAGAAGAAAATACCGGGTCAATGAAGGCGTAGGCATCGCCCAGCAAAATGTAATGGCTGCCGGATGAGCGCTCGGACAAGTAAGAAAAGTTGCCTGTGGCACTGACGGGCGAAACAAGTTTGGCATTCTTCATGCGCTCAACCAGCGCCGGACACAATGCGATGGTATCGAGCAGAAATTGCTCCAGACTCGTTTCACGCATTTTCATGTAGTACGGCCAGCAGGTGGCACCGATACTTACATTTCCATCCGACAGGGGAATGAACCAGAACCAGCCGTGCTCGAACCAGAACACGCTGATATTCCCCTGCGCTTCGCCGGGCAGGCGCGTCGCGCCCGAGAAGTGCCCAAATATTGCAGCACTGTTGTGCTTCTTATTTCTATGCTTGATGCCGAAAAAATTGGAAAGAAAGGTGTCGCGTCCCGATGCATCGACGACAAATCGGGTTCGCCATTTCGTTTCTTGTTGTTCCTTGTCTAATCCCGTCACGAGGACTCCGGCATCGCCCTGAAATTCGATCCCGACTACTTTGCACTCTTCAAATCCGAGAGCTCCTTTATCCAGCGCATTCTGGAATAGTATCTGATCGAACTGGTCGCGGCGAACCTGATAGGCAGTAGTATGATCACCAACCCAAGCTTCCTTAAACTCAATCATAGAGGGCGCGGGATGGTGCGGAGAAATAAATTCGGCCCCGAGTTTGATTGTACCAATTTCCTTGATCTGCTCAGCAACGCCCAATTTATCGAACAACGGCATATTCATCGGCAGCAGCGACTCGCCGATATGGAAACGAGGGTGTTTCGATTTTTCAAATATCACTACCTTGTGACCGTATCCAGCCAGCAATGCAGCAGCGGTAGAGCCTGCGGGCCCCCCTCCGATAACCAGAACATCACACACATTCTCTGCACAAGCCATCACCATCCTTCAGTTTCCCACCGATTTTCTCTCGCCAACAACGAGCATACGCCGCAGTCATGCATCAGCACGAAATGCATGCACAGACGCATGCCGCCTAAAAACTTTCTGAATTAGCGAGAGCCAAGCTCATTGGCATTGTGAATGATCCAGACCAGATGACCGGTTGCTCCGTAACGAAATGCAGCATCCACAGCAAAAATCAGTCTACCCTGTTTCTTGTATACGTATTCAAAACGATGCTTATCCGAACCATAGTAGAAAGGAATCCATGCTTTTCCAGTCATATAGGCCCCCTGATCCGTTGGCGCACCGATCAAATCCACGACCTGCTTGATGCTCATACCAATCTTGAGGCGGTTAAACTTTGATCCCTTGGCCGGTGTGCCGGTAATCTCCCCTTCCCAGCCGTCTATACCTTTGACCTTGCGGCCTTCACCCGCGACTACCTTACTTGAATCTGCTACAGGCTTCTTTGAGTCTGCGGTAAATTTTTTCGAGTCTGCTGCAGACTTGGCCTCTTCTGTAGTAGCCTTATCCTTGTCACCGCCAGTAATTCCATTGTTCGTTTTGCAACCAGACAGTGCCATGACAGCGACGAACACAACTCCAAGTATCTTCTTGTTACTCACGTTAGCGCTCCCTTTTATTTAATCGTTTTTCGTTGGTACACCCCACCCTGTGCGCCAACAATCTAGCGGGCAGTCAGCCCGTTTCATGAGCATGCTAACTAGCGGCCGATTCTAATGGACAAGCCAGCCATAGGCAACCAACGGCGCAAAGCGGGCATGGTGATAACCGTCGTAAATACCGCCATCAGCACTAGCATAGTAAACACATTCTGCGAAATGACACCCAGATCAAATCCGACGTTGATGATAATAAGCTCCATCAAGGCACGGGTATTCATCATGATGCCGATCACCTTGGCCTCGTGATGATTGAGGCCTGACCAGCGCCCGGCCAGATAACATCCGCCGAATTTCCCCAGCGTCGCCAGAAAGGTCAGCAACAGACACCAGCCCCACAACTCGAAACTATCCAGCCCCCCGATATCGGTACGCAGTCCGGTGTAGGTAAAAAAGACAGGCAGGAAAAATACTGCGATGAAATCCCCCACCTTCACGCGCCATGCCTTGACCACGTCGAGTTGATCATGCAGCAGTACGCCCAGCATGAAACCGCCAAAAATCGCAAAGATCCCAATCTTGTAGGTGGCCATCGCCGAAATCAAAACAACCGTAATCAGCAAGCCCAGCAAGTTTCCAGAAAACTGATGCTCGCTGATCACTGAGCGCTTGATGACGTGGTGCAAGAGAGGACGCACCACCCACCAGCTGACCACTACATATAAAAACAACATGCCCAGCGTCATCAGGAAATCACCAATAAAAAAATCGGCAACCGCCAGCGCACTGATTACCGCGAGCAACAGCCAGCCGAACACATCATTGATTGCCGCCGTACTGATTGCGATGACTCCCAGCCGGGTACGCGTAATATTCAACTCCATCATCATGCGACCCAATATAGGCAATGCCGTAATGGAAAACGCCGTCGCCACAAACAGGGCGGAAGTGACTCTATCGCTATTCGGCGACAAAACCGGCGCAGAATAGTAGCCGAACAGGAGCCCCAGTCCGAATGGACACACCAGCCCGGCCATGGCGATACGGATCACCG
>JBBQXA010000173.1:0-4052 GCA_038210095.1 Burkholderiales bacterium | reverse complement strand
TAGAAGCATTTTCTGACCTGGCAGAAAAGTACATCGCCAGCAAGAAAGGCGTTCTATTAACTTTATGGGCATTAATTCCCGTTACTTTTATTGATTGTGGCTTCAGGGTCATAGGGGCGGGTTCCATCATCCGCTCACTTGCCGAAGAAAATATGGTTGCCAAAGAACGGCTTGCATTCATGCTTAACAATACGGCTAGCCCTGTTGTGCAACTTCTACCGATTGCCACTACGTTTGTCGGTTTTAATGTAGCGATTATTAGTCAGGGCTTGAAAACAGCCGGCGTTGCCGAAAGTAATTCTGCTTATTATGTCTGGCTCAAAGCCATCCCTTTGGAGTTTTTCAGCATGGTAGTAATTGCCATAACATTTCTCTCGGTATTTTTTCAGTTTACCAATTTCGATACGCATAAAAGCGAATCCCGCTCGGAAAAAGATAAAAACGGGATGAGTATGAATATGGAAGTTGCTGAGCCTGTATTAGAACCAAGACTCATCAACTTTGTTATTCCGATATCCAGCGTGATCTTGTTAAGCTTTTTCTTCTTTTGGTTTTTTGGAAAAAACAAATCTGGCAGAGCTTCATTTATATCGGCAATAACTCATACTGAACCAAACAGAGCTATGCTCGTCGCTTTGTTCATATCAATATTCATCGCTGCAATCTTTTATTCTTTTCAAAAATATGATCTTAAAAAGATGACAAATGATTTTATAGCGGGTGGAAATGAAATCATGACCACTTTGACTATCCTTGCATTAGCGTGGCCTTTAGCCGCTGTTACACAAAGTTTAGGCTTGAGCAGTTTTATACAGCAGCAATTAGGGACCTCTTTGCCTGCCTGGAGTGCGCCCGTTTTACTTTTTCTTATATCTTCTGCAATCACTTATTTCATCGGTGCATCGTGGGGAGCGGCTGCATTGATCATGCCTTTCGCAATACCCCTTGCCGTTTCAGTCAATGCAGACATTCCTCTTTGCGTTGCGGCTGTAATTAGCGGAGGAACATTTGGAGATGTTACTTCGCCTGTTGCCGGGATGACCAATATGGCGTCCAACATCGCACATGCTGATCATGCAAAGTATTTGAAATATGCCAGTCCGTATAACTTTACTGCTGCTGGCGTTGCGGCTATTTTATTCTTGGCAGCAGGATTTGTTTAACCCAGCAATCAAGGTCGAATTGTGACTTTTGGCTTGCGGCGAAAATTCCGTCCGGGTGGATCAAAACGCAAAATTTGACCACGTGCGCTTGTTGTGGCTGAATAAGCCGGTGGACAGTAAGGGTGGCTATCTCGAAGACGAGTTCTGTAGCCGCTGTGCGCGTTACTGAACCGACAATCCACGCAGGCCCCCGAGTTCGACAGTTAAACGCGTAAGTAATTGATTTATATAGTGGCGACGGCGAAACGCTGCACTAGAGCAAGGCCAATTGCGTGTTCAGTGTCGGTTTTTTGATGGTCAGCGCCGACAGAATGGCGGTCTGCTCTTTGCTGATGGATGAGATTCCCGTGACAGGTTGCGCGCCGTTCAGGATGACGCGATGATGTTGAATACGGCGCAGGTTTGCCAGCGTTCGTTCCGGTGAAAGAGCCGTCTCGCCGGCGCGCAATCGGGTCCACATGACCCGGTAAAAAATCAGTGCCATGAAGCAGATCGACGCAGTCGCCCGAATGCGACCTGGCAAGCGATGATAGATTGGCCCGATCTCGATTTCGGACTCGTCGGCGGTGTCTTCGTCGAAGTAGCTTGCTCCCCGTCAAGGCCCCGGCCAGCAGGAACGCACTGTCCACTGTGGACCGCTCACAGGTCCAGACTCGGCGCCCGGTTTGCATGTTCAGAAAGTGGTATAGAAGCCTTGAGAACCGGTGGCGTCCGAGTTCGGTCCCTGTTTGTTGTTTCAGAAGAATCGCAACGTGGAGAGGGTTCGCGCTACAGCTGCTGAACGCGACATGAAGCCGCGCTCGACGCCGATGGGATAGCAGGCAAGTGCAAGGCCGTTCGCTGCCATGGTGGCAGGCCAGTTCTCTGCGCTCTTGTAGACGACCAGACCGCTCACTGGATTCGCCTCGTGCAGAAAGTAGTCGAACGTTTCGCGTTGCAGCGCTTCCAGTCCCACTTCCATGCTCGGCGCGGTGATGTTGATGGCTGGGACCCAATGCGGTCGCAGTAGGGCAAGCTAACCGAACCAGAGCGTGCGGTCTGTGCGGCATCGCACACCACTGTCGACGATGCTGCCACCAGACAACCTCATGTCGTTGGTCTGCAGCCATTCTCCAGTCATGCCGCTCCGACTATTATTTCGATCTAGCAGTGCCATATTCTGCGGCAATGTATTCATAAAGTTGCTTCAATTGCCGATCTGAAATGCGTGATTCGGGAAAGGCGGGCATGGCACCCGCAGACCCATTGGGCATTCCAGGATGGCGAATGAAATTACCCAAGGTTTTTAGGTCGATCAACTTTCCGGATCCCCGTAACGGCAAGCCCGGTGCTACAGCATTTCCTCCGCCCGCATGGCAACTTGCGCAATTGGCTTTGAACACGTCAATGCCAGACACAGCTGACCGTGCAGCCCCGGTTTGGCTTCCATTCGTCGCACCACGACCCATCATGCCGCTGCCCATCATTCCACCCCCCATTTGCGACCATGCGGATGTGCTTGCAAGTAGAAGCACCACGCAAACCAAACTCACCTTTTTCATGATTTTGTCCTGTACCTCATGATGTAAACACAGATCGAGCGACTCCGCTATGTAGCGAGGTCTTGATTTATTGGCCCAGTGGGAGCTTCGCTCCCACTGGGCCTTGCGGAAAAAGCCCAAGCCTGGGGAAAGAACAGGACTATCTGTCGCAGTGGCTGTGGCCGCCTGTGCGGTATCGCGCGCAGCGCCAGCGGTTCGGGCAATGGCTCATCGAAAAAGCAATACCAGAATGACAATCAGCAAAATTAAACCTATACCGCCGCCCATGTACATCATAAGTTTTTACTCCTTCTGCTTGCCCACGCTCTCAGAAAAGTAGGAGCGTTAAAGGTATTTAAGCACCCGGAAGCAGTGCGGTCTGTTCGCCAGCGCACGAACGATATCTAGTTGTGATTTCTACGACCCTTGTTCAGTGAGCGGAGTGAGCCGGCTGATTGGTGTTTGTCGATTAAGGCTGGCATGAGGTCGTTCCTCATTGTAGAAACGCAGCCACGTCAGGGCGGCACGGCGTTTCTCGTCGTTCACGTCAGCGGGAAGCTCGCCAAGGAAGACTACGAGAACTTCGTGCCCGAGTTCGACCGGCTGGCCCGGGGCATGGAAAGCTGCGCGTCCTGTTCGATATGAGCGGCCTCCACGGCTGGTAGGCCGGCGCAATTTGGGAAGACATCAAATTCGCCGTGAAACACTTCTCAGACATCGAGCGACTCGCGATGATCGGGGGAAAGCGGTGGCAGCATCATTGCGACGTTATGCAAGTCGTTTACAAGAGCGGCGGTCCGATACTTCGATCAGGCCGAAGGCGCTGAGGCGCGGAAGTGGTTGGCCGAAACGCAGGCGATTCGGCCGTCCGTTCGGGGGACGGTTTCTGACTCTGCGCAGGAACAGGCTATGAGCTGCCACCAAAGATGGCAATCGACAGTCCAATCCCGAATACCACGAACGAAAGAAGCGTCATCCCGGCGAGGGCGCCGATTGATACCGATTCCGCATCACTGTCCATGGGCGGGTTGCCCTTTGGTTGCTCCTTGCCAGCGTGTCCGGTCGACGCATGATCGTCATGCATGCCTCCAGACGCTCCCCCGTCGCTCAAGGGATCGCCCGGTGGGCGCACCGTCATCATCCCGTGCTTCAAGTGCCGCGATACCAACCACCAGTTCATGGGGTAGGCGGTGATGAAGCCGACCAGAAGCGCCATTGACATGATGAACCAGAATTCCGGTCGCGATGGCTCGCGGCTGCCCGGAACGGCCTTCAGCGCCAACGTCATTACAGGCACCATGCCGGCCATGAGGAAATTCATAGACAGCAACTCCGGAAAGAAAGTGCTGGTGAGCGAACGCCGATAGGA
>JBBQXA010000172.1:0-4123 GCA_038210095.1 Burkholderiales bacterium | reverse complement strand
CCCGTTTATGCAAAATGGGCTGAAGCTTACAACATACAGACTGGCGTCAAAATGAATTACCAGTCCATCGGTTCCGGTGGTGGTATCAAGCAAATCACCGCCAAGACCGTGGATTTCGGCGCAACAGACGCTCCGATGAACCCGAACGAGCTGGGCATGGCCGGTATGACTCAGTTCCCGACCGTAATTGGTGGCGTGGTTCCCGTCATCAACCTTGAAGGCATCGCTGAAGGTCAACTGAAGTTGAGCAGCGCTGCAATTGCCGATATTTTCCTGGGCAAAATCACCAAGTGGAATGACCCTAAGATCGCTGCAGACAACAAGGGTATCAACCTGCCAGATCAGGCTATCACCGTGGTACACCGCGCTGACGGCTCCGGCACGACGTTCATCTTTACCGACTACCTGTCCAAAGTTAGCACCGAGTGGCTGCGTAGCGTAGGCGTCAACAAGGCCGTTAAATGGCCAGTTGGTACCGGCGGCAAGGGCAACGAAGGCGTTGCATCCTATGTCCAACGCATCAAGGGCTCTATCGGCTACGTCGAATATGCCTACGCACTGCAAAACAAGATGAACTACGCACAATTGAAGAACAAGGACGGCCAGTTCGTGTCTCCAAGTGCTGAGAACTTCAAGGCTGCTGCTTCCAACGCAAATTGGAAGGCTGAAGAAGGCTTCTACGAAATCCTGACCAACGAGCCAGGCAAGGACAGCTGGCCTATCACCGGCGCGACATTCATTCTGATGCACAAGAATCAGGACAATGCAGCGACCGCTCTGGAAACACTGAAGTTCTTTGACTGGTCTTACAGCAACGGCGACAAGATGGCTTCCGATCTGGACTATGTTCCGCTGCCAGCAAATGTAACCAACATGATCCGTTCCGCATGGAAGACTCAGATCAAAAACAGCAAAGGTGCTGCAATCTGGAAGTAACTATCGTTTAAACGTGCTGAACCAAGCTCGCATACACGATATATTTCGAAGGGGGCATAACGCCCCCTTTTAAAATTTACGATACCTGATAACTATGCCTACATCGTTTTTGCACGATGCGCGCCTCAAGCGCCAAGTTTGGTTGGACATGCTATTTCGCGGCATGACCCGCGTGTGCGCCTTTGGTGTACTCGCCCTGCTCGCCGCCATCATTGCCTCTCTGGTGATCGGCAGCATGCCCGCCATCCAAGCATTTGGCTTCCATTTCTTGGTCAATGACGAGTGGAATCCCGTCACGGACGAATACGGAGCGCTAGTACCCATCATCGGCACGCTCGCCACTTCCGCCATTGCCCTGCTGATTGCCATCCCGGTCAGCTTTGGAATTGCTACTTTTTTAACCGAATTGTCACCCCGCATTCTGCGCCGCCCGCTGGGCATCGCCATCGAACTGCTGGCCGGCATTCCCAGCATCATCTACGGCATGTGGGGCCTGTTCATCTTCGCCCCCCTGTTTGCCGACCACGTAGAGCCCTGGATCAACGACAATATCGGCGCGCTCCCCTATCTAGGCCCGTTTTTTTCCGGCCCGCCTATGGGCATCAGCGTTCTGACCGCCGGCATCATTCTGGCCATCATGGTGATCCCGTTCATTTCATCGGTGATGCGCGATGTATTCGAAGTTGTTCCCCCGCTGCTGAAAGAGTCAGCTTACGGCCTCGGTGCAACCACTTGGGAAGTCGTCATGAAAGTCGTGCTGCCCTACACCCGAATTGGCGTGGTTGGCGGCATCATGCTGGGACTGGGACGCGCACTGGGTGAAACCATGGCCGTCACCTTCGTCATCGGCAACGCGCATGACTTGAGCCAATCACTGCTGATGCCCGGCAACAGCATCTCCTCCGCGCTGGCCAACGAGTTTACTGAAGCGGACGGCGAGCTGTATACCTCGTCCCTAATTGAGCTCGGCCTGATCCTGTTCTTCATTACCTTTGTCGTTTTGTCGCTTGCACGCTACATGCTGTTCAAGCTGGGAAAGCGCGAAGGTCAATCGTCATAATCATCATGCTAAGCCTCTATACTCGTCGTCGCATCATCAATGCCGCCGGCCTGATTATTTCCATGCTGGCCATGGCATTCGGACTGTTCTGGCTATGCTGGATACTGGGGACCCTGCTAGTGCACGGACTTCCCGCACTTGCCCCTGCCGTATTCACACAAATGACTCCCCCGCCCGGCAGCACCGGCGGCCTGCTAAATGCCATCGTCGGCACGCTGATGATGACGCTACTCGGCACCCTGATCGGCACACCTATTGGCATTTTGGCTGGAACCTATCTGGCCGAGTTTGGGCAGCGCGGCTGGTTGGCACCCATCACGCGCTTCATCAACGACGTACTGCTGTCCGCCCCCTCCATCGTCATCGGCCTATTCGTCTACGAAGTCTATGTCGTCCAGGTAAAACACTTCTCCGGCTGGGCGGGCGCACTGGCGCTGGCTATCATCGTCATCCCCATCGTGATCCGTACCACAGAGAACATGCTGCGACTGGTGCCCAGCACCTTGCGCGAAGCTGCGGCGGCACTCGGCGCACCGCAATGGAAGGTAGTTAATTTCGTCACCCTGCGTGCGGCGCGCGCCGGCATCATCACTGGCGTAATGCTGGCCATCGCGCGTATCAGCGGCGAAACTGCACCGCTGCTGTTCACGGCACTGAACAACCAGTTCTGGAGCAGCAACATGGATCAACCGATGGCGAACCTGCCCGTGGTGATCTTCCAGTTCGCCATGAGTCCCTACGAGGATTGGCAAAATCTCGCCTGGGCGGGTGCTCTGCTGATCACCATGAGCGTGCTTACATTGAACATACTGGCGCGCGTTCTGTTCCGACAGAGCGCAACAACACACTAACCGCCGCCCATTAAATTCAGTCATCGACAAGGCTAGAAATGAACGCTGAAAACATCACCAATCCGAAAGTCGTGGTCAAAGACCTGAACTTTTATTACGGCAACTATCGTGCGCTAAAAGACATCAATCTGAACATCGCGGAAAAAATGGTGACCGCCTTCATCGGCCCGTCCGGCTGTGGCAAATCCACGCTGCTGCGCACCTTCAATCGCATGTATCAGCTCTACCCCAAGCAGAAGGCTACCGGCGACATTATTCTCGACGGCGCAAATATTCTTGATCCCGGTCAGGATCTGAACATGCTGCGCTCCAAGATCGGCATGGTATTCCAGAAGCCCACGCCCTTCCCGATGTCGATCTACGACAACATCGCATTCGGCGTAAAGCTCTACCAAAACCTCAGCAAGAACGAGATGGATGAGCGTGTGGAATGGGCGCTGAAAAAGGCCGCGCTGTGGACCGAGGTAAAGGACAAGCTCAAGCAAAGCGGCACCGGCCTGTCCGGCGGTCAGCAACAGCGCCTGTGCATTGCCCGCGCGATTGCCGTCAAACCACAAGTGCTTCTGCTGGACGAACCGACTTCCGCGCTCGACCCGATCTCCACCGCACACATCGAAAAACTGATTGATGAACTGAAAGAAGACTTCACCATCGTCATCGTCACCCACAACATGCAACAGGCCGCGCGCGTCTCCGACTACACCGCCTACATGTATCTGGGCGACCTGATCGAATTCGGTGACACCAGCACCGTCTTTACCAACCCGAAACGCAAAGAAACAGAAGACTATATTACTGGCCGATTCGGCTAAACGGCCAGTAATATAGCGGCGCAGGCTAACCGTTAGGTTGGACATAGCCACTATACCCAAGCGGGCTTGGTTAACCTGCCAGAGATGTAACGCAATTTCGACGGTATTGCGTACATGAAAAAGCCCGGCTTAAGCCGGGCTTTTTCATCAATTGCACGAACGATCAATACTCAATCACCGCTGTAGCGATATTCCCTGCGCACATTCCTGTCGCTCCGATTCTCGTCGCGATAAGTATCGCCGGATTCGCTATCACTCAGTACGTTCAACGAAACCCCGACACGCAATGTCGAACCGGGTTTGCGCGGCAGCCTCGTGGTAAATTCCCGCCCCTGATAGTTGTAGGAAACGTTGTAGCCGCTTATCACCTCGCGACTCTCCTGCACCTCGCGGCAACGCTCAACCTGTTCGCTACGGGGCTGATCCGGATTGGCAACACGATCCCCAACCACCGCACCGGCAAT
>JBBQXA010000171.1:0-4239 GCA_038210095.1 Burkholderiales bacterium | reverse complement strand
AACGCAATCAATTTATCGAACGCGTACTCAAGCGGTTTGGCTATGCCCCGCATGGACGAGCAGACAAGAGGGTGTTGCTGCGCTACATCGAGCGCATGACCGGCCTGTCACGGCAACAAGTGACTCGCTTGGTGCGCCAATACCGCAGTGACAAATGACCATCGCCGAAAAAATTTATCAAGTCGCCAAACCGTTACCTGAACCATTGGCACTGGAAGCATTACACTTTATCGAATATCTCAGCAATAAAGCGGCAGATCGTGCCGAGATAACCGATCTTTCAAACGCTCAAGAAATAGTGATGAAACACGTCTGGGGAAACCAGGATGACGAGGTTTGGAATGATGTTAAAACCCTCTGACATCGTCCAAATTCCGTTTCCATTTTCAGACCTATCTAACAAGAAACTTCGCTCAGTATTATTGCTTACCACACCGGATACGCTGGTGTGATTTTCTTGCGGTAGCAATCACCTCTCAACCGGGGCACAGCGATGCTATTTTGTTGCAGGACGACGACATCGATCAAGGCCGTTTGCCTAAAACCAGTTGGGTGCGCGCCAAAAAAATATTCTCGCTCAATCAAGATGCCATCATTGTTACCTTGGGAAGGCTCAAGCCCGAATCGTTTGAACGCATCCACCGAGAAATCTGCGCGGCGCTGGGTTGTAAACCCTGCGAATGAAGGTCTATCGGGTTGTTAACAAGGATGGCAGCAGAACCGTATCATTTCATTTGACGCACATAGGCTTCAAACTCATCGGCAGGTAGCGGCTTGCTGAAATAGTATCCCTGCACCTCGTTGCAACCTTGCAAACGCAGGAAGGCCAATTGCTCGGCAGTCTCCACGCCCTCGGCGATGGTCTGGATGCCCAGGCTGCTGGCCATATTGATAATGGCGCTGACAATGGCTTTGTCATCCGAATCATCGGCGATATCGCGCACGAAGGATTGGTCGATCTTCAGTTTGTATGCCTTGAATTTTTTCAGATAGCTCAGACTGGAATATCCGGTGCCAAAATCATCTATGGACATGCGTACGCCGCATTCATGCAGTTTGTCCATCACCTCGATTGCTGCCAGCGGATCATCCATGGCGACGGCCTCGGTCAGTTCAATCTCTATGTATTCATGCGGCAGTTGCACTTCTTCAAGGATGCGCGTGATGTGTTCTGTAATATTGGCCTGGCGGAATTGCACCGAGGACAGGTTCACGGCCACCACCATAGGCGGCAGCCCGCGATCCATCCAGTCTTTCAATTGTCTGGCAGCGGTGCGCAACACCCATGTTCCGATCGGGATGATCTGGCCGCCATCCTCGGCGATGGGGATGAATTCGGCGGGGGAGATCATGCCCAGTTCTGGATGACGCCAGCGCAGCAAGGCTTCCGCGCCGACGATATGTCCGTCTTCTATGGATATCTGTGGCTGATAGTGCAACTGCAGCTCATCGCGTGCCAGGGCATGGCGCAATGCGTTCGCCAGCAACAGGGTGCGGGTAGAGTTTGCCTGCATTTCCGGCGTGTAAAAGCAGAAATTGGTGCGGCCGCTTTGCTTGACTCGATACATGGCGGTGTCGGCGTTCTTCGACAACGTCTCGAAATCTTCCCCATCATGCGGATAGATGGCGATGCCGATCGAAATGGTGGTAATCAATTCGTAATGTTCGATCTGGCAGGGCTGCGCAACCGCTTCAAGCAGCTTGGTGGCCACATGGGCTGCGCCGTCCGCATCAGTGGCATGCAGGATCAACATGAATTCATCGCCTCCCTGGCGGGACGCGGTGTCTTCTTCGCGCAAGGTTGCCTTGATCCGTTTTGCCACCTCTATCAGCAGTTGATCGCCTATGGTATGACCCAAGGTGTCGTTGATATTCTTGAAATGATCGAGGTCGAGAAACATCACTGCCAGCGGCTCGCCACTCCGCTGTGCCAGGCTGAGCGCGTATTGGAAACGATCGCTCAGCAGGCTGCGGTTCGGCAGCCCGGTAAGTTGATCGAAATGGGCCAGCCTTTCAATGTGCTCTTCGGATTGCTTTTGCTCGGTGATGTTTTCCTTGATTGCCAGATAATGGCTTACCCGGCCAGCCGCTTGCCGCACCGGAGAAATTGTGGCCAGCTCGATGTATTCGCTGCCATCCTTGCGTTTGTTGATCACTTCGCCGCACCAAATTTCGCCGCGCGTCAGATGTGCCCACATATCCTCGTAGGTTGCTTTGGGTGTCTTGCCGGATTGCAATATACGCGGATTTTCCTTGATTACTTCATCGCGGCTGTAACCGGTCACTCTGAGGAAGGTCCCGTTGACGTATTCGATGTTCCCATCGAGATCGGTGATGACGATGGAATTTGGACTTTGCTCCACCGCCAGAGACAGCTTGAGCAATTCGGATTCCGCCCGGTGGCGGCTGATGGCAATGGAGGCGATGTGCGTGGTGGCGTCAATGAGCTGTTGATGCTCGGGCTGCGGCAACCCAGGCTGGCGGTAATACATCGCGAAGGTGCCGAGCACCCGTCCCTGCGCGTCGAAAATCGGCGTGGACCAGCAGGCGTGCAATCCGTGCGGCAGGACCACTGCCTTGTAATTCGCCCACAGCGGATCGGTGGCAATGTCCGCCACGAACACTGCCTCCTTGCGGTAGGCCGCCGTGCCGCACGATCCGACGCAAGGTCCGATCGGCAGCCCATCCAGCGCCGCAATTACTGCCGCCGGCAGACTCCGCGCCGCGCCGTGGTGAAGGTGAACGCCATCCTCGTCGAGCAGTAGGATATACCCCAGTATTCCGGGCGACTGATCCTCGATTAAACCGACCAGCGCGGTCAGCGTCTCCTGAAAGGGAGTTGAGACGGCGATCATCTCCAGCACCTGTTTCTGTACTTCGAGCAGGGTTTCCGCTTGCTTGCGTTTGGTGATGTCCTGGTAGATGCCCAGAATGCCGACAATTTGATTGTTTTCATCACGCAGTGGCACCTTGGAGGTACTCGTCCAGACGGTGTTGCCGTCTGGCGTCGTTTCAGTCTCCTCGTAATTCAGCTTGGGATTTCCCGATTCCATGACTGCGCTATCTTCGGCGCGATGAAGTTCGGCTTGTTCCTTCCTTTCCACTTCAAAATCGGTTCTGCCAATCAGTTCGTCCGGCTTGGCGTACCCGGCATCCTTGGCGAACGGAGTATTGCAGCCTAGGTAGCGAAAATTACGATCCTTCCAGGCTATGCGGACTGGCGCATTTTCCACGACGGAGCGAAGCAAACTCTTCGATTCTCGTAACGAATCCAGTGAATTTTTCAGTTGCTTGTAAGGAAGCTCGATGGCTTCGACGACAATGGCGCGGTAAATGAACAGGTAGGCGATTACTTTATAGACGTGCCCCAACACGTTGTAGCTGCCAGACATGGTGGTATAGAGCGTAAAAAAGACTTCGCTCATAGCCAGCGTGATGACTGCGCCAAAAATCAATGCAACCTTAAAAGGCTGCGGACTACGCATCTTGCGCCACAGTATCGCGGCGGCGGCGATATTGAGTGCGATGACCAGATACTCGGTGTTCTTCTTGAATGCGGTGAGTCCTTGTCCCGGTATGAAGGTGTCCGGTAGCCAGGTCTGGTGGTAAACCGCGACCCAGTTGAGCAGCGCCGTGACAATAACCAGTGAGCCAAAAATAACGTATCGGCTAGCCTTGAAGCGCAGTGCTTGCCATGGCCGCAGGGCGACAACCAGCAGTACAACTGATGACAGAAATCGCGCGGCCAACCAGAAGTTGAGATGTTTTTGCGAGTCGTTCGGCGAAATGAAATCGGGCATGCCGACGTAGGAGATGGTGTGCAGGAAATCGAGCAGACCAACCGAGAAGAACGCGCTGGCAAGCAGCACGACATTACCGGAAATACTGCCGCTGCGGGGGTTCCAGCCTACCGCAAACACCATCATGGAGACCACAATCGACATTGTTTCCAGCAGGGAATGTAGAGGGAGGTAGCCCGCGATGCTGCTAGTTTCAGGGAATGCCGGGAGTAAGGTAACTGCCAGCGCAATGAGCGTCAGCAGCGCAATCGTGATGAGCGCAGTGCGCAGTGCCATTTTATGACTGGGATGCACCAAATATAACTAAAGTTTCGGGGTTTAAAATCACCGATTTAAATTATTTAACTTATTGAATAACAAGGTAAATGTGACCCTAAGTTTGGTATAATATTGATTGCCTTGCAAGCTTCCAATAATCCAAAAAAAGAGCCACGATGAA
>JBBQXA010000170.1:0-4280 GCA_038210095.1 Burkholderiales bacterium | reverse complement strand
GAAATCGGGCTGGTACTCCAGATGATTCGCCCCCTGCTTGTAGTAGATCTGGAATTGACCTTTGGCAGGCTTGAACCATTTTTCAGCATCACGATCCAGTATCATCGCCAACACCCGCTCCGCTTCCGAGTCGAACTTCTGTACTGGATACAGGCAACGCTGGAAGCCGCCAAACACATACTTAGCCATGTTGCTCTTATCCGCAGGCGATACGCGGTAATCCGCTGGTGGTTCATTAACCGCATAGGTGTAGGCACTGGACTTGAATTCTGTGTAGCCTTTGCTCACCACCACTTCGTAATCAACCGCATCTTCCCAACTATGATCCTGCATCTGCGCATGGATGAAACGGGCAATATCACGCTGGTAGCCCTTCTTGCACGCGCTTTTCAACAGTGAGTTCCAGTTCACGTTTAGCATCATCCAGCTCGCGCTGTTTTTTGATTAGCTCAGCCTGCGCCTTTTGTGCCTCTGCAAGTTTTCCATTGTTTTGTTTCAGTACCTCTTGCAGTTCGGTCAGCTCCTGCGTTTTCTGCTCCAAGTCAGATGCCGCCGCTTGTTTGGCTTTCTTCGCTTCCTCTGCGGTGATTCTGGTGCGGTCTTTTTTCAGTTGCTCCGCCACCTGATCGGCGACTTGCTCATCCAGCTTGTGCTTCTGCTCAACCAGCAATTTTTCTTTATCACGCATCGCCAGCTCGCGCCCCGCGATGTCTTTATCTTTCTGCGCCAGTTGTTCGTCAAATTGCTTGCGCGTCGCCGCAATCAGCGGTGCAGCGAGTGACTCGGTAAGTTTGATTTCCGTCTTACAATTCGGGCAAGTGATGGTGGGTTCGGTCATTTTTCTATCCTTGGCTGTTTGCCGGAGCTGGTCAGCCGCTTCAGCGCAACATTATCAATCAGCGAGCGCATCTGCGTGATGGCGATTGCGTTCAACTGCACCAAACGCTCTGGCGCAGCCAAACCTTGATGAATCAGCACTGCGTTGATGCTTTCCATATTCGACAACACGACCAGTTGCTCCAGCGTGGCGAAGTCGCGCATGTTGCCTGCTTGGTCAGGATTGTTTTGTCGCCACTGTGCTGCCGTGTTCCCAAATAGGGCAACATTGAGCAAGTCAGCCTCGGAAGCATAGATGATGCAGGTCTGAGCGGCAGTCAAGAGCGGCGGGATTAACCGTTCTTTGATGGCATCGGTGTGAATCTTGTAATTGACCTTGGCCAAGGCTCCATTCCAAGGAAGTCGCGCGGGATTCTTCATCTTTGAGGCGCTGAAATTCTTTGATGAGGTAGAGCTTAAACTCCGGGCTGAGCCATGAACCAAACTCGAAGGCAATGTCTTTGTGGGCGTAAGTGCCGCCGCCTCTTCCCGCTTTGGAATAAATGCCTATCGCCCCTGTGGCTTCAATCCATTTTTTGGGTGACAGTGCAAAACTATTTAAACCTGCCTGACTTTTAAACCTATCGAATTCGAGGGGTTTAAACGAAGGGTTGTACAACTGCTCCCAGATGCCCAAAAACTCGATGGTGTTACGGTTGCGCAGCCAGTTGTAGAGGATGCTTTCATCGCCAAAATTTTTCATCATATCGGTGATCGATATGTAGTCCTGCTCTTGGCGGGAAACAATAGCTATGTCACCACCTTTGACATTGATGATGCGATTTTTCATGAAACCTCCCATTCACACGCAAATAATGGCAACACGGTTACTTGTTGTGACAGTTGAACTTCAAGCTCATCAATCAAGTTGTCTCGGCGGGTTTGAATCTCATCTTGCCGCTGAAATAGTTCCCGACGCTTCCGATCCCGATTGCCTTCAAGGTCGCGCTGCTCCTTTTGTACGGCCAACTTCTCGGCAAGGGTCGCGGCACCTTTACTTTTTGTACGTGCTTCTTTGATCTTGCGGTCGATTTCTTTGATCTCGCGTTCAAGACCGACCTTCAAATCGTCCGCCCATGAGTCCAGCTTCTCGGTTTCTTGGGCAAAAAAGCTCAAGTTGCGAGTTTCGAGCTCACTCAGGATATGCGTCTTCTGTCTGGCAATTTCTGCTTCCAGAAACGACGGAACCCACACATTCGCTGCTGCAAAGTCGAGCATGTTCTGCTCCGCCACAGGTTGCACATCCGGCAAGGCAACCTGCTCAGGGAGCCCATGCCGTCTCGGCAAAGCAATGGCCTGGGCTGGGATATTTAGCAGTTTTTCGGCAATATCTTGATCGTAAACACTACCCGCACTATCAACAGCGGCCATCAACATGTGCTCTTCGGATGCGCCTAGTGCCTGTACTCTCAGCTTATGCACCAGGAGGGTTCCCGTCTTACCTCGCAATTCTTCAACAACAGTCACCTTTGAACCGTAGGCATCGTAGTCAAAGACTAATTTGCTCGGTTGTAACTGTTGCCGCTGTGCATGCTCGATGAGAGACTGCGCCAAGGGATGTGCCAAGCGGTAGATGTGTGCTTCTTCACTGCGGCGCGGCAATTCATAGCGGCCTAGTGGGATTTCGTTGCGCCCTCCCTTTCCCTCTCCCTCGGCCCCTCCCCCGCTTGCGGGAGAGGGGAGGAAATCGGGCAGGGTATTGAGGTTGAACCCCACATCATCTACGTCAAAATCTGCATGCCCATTAAGTGCGGCTTGAGTGAATCGCATTAACAGGCGTTCGAGTTTGCCCAATGAGTCGCGTGCATCCTGATTACGCAGACGCAGCCTTTCCTGAACATCTTCGTCAAAGTTTTCGAGCAATGACTTGCGGGCGTTGATCATGGCATCGTTGATCTCGCCTGCCAGGTCGAGCTGGAGTTGTTGGAATGCAGTATGGATGGTGTCGGGGTGACGGCAGGTTTGGTAAATCTCGGCGATGCGACGCTCAAAATCAACGCCGGACTCAACCGCCCCCAGCACTTCATCACTTGCACCGAAGACGCCGTCGAATAGCTGAAACTTCTGCGCCAGCAATTCATAAACACGTTTGTCGGCTTCGTTCTTACGGTTGAGGAAGTTAACCACGACGACATCGTGCTTTTGGCCGTAACGGTGACAACGGCCAATGCGCTGCTCGATGCGTTGCGGATTCCAAGGTAGGTCATAGTTGATGACCATGGAACAGAACTGGAGGTTAATGCCCTCTGCCCCTGCTTCCGTGGCGATCATGAGGGAGCCCTGTTCCCGAAAATAATCGACGAGCGCGGCTCGCGTATCTGCCGTTCGCGAACCAGATACGCGGTCTGTACCCGCGTGCCGTTTGATCCATTCTGCATAGATGCGGCGCGATCTTTCGTCATTGTTGGTCCCATTAAAGAGAACAACCCCTGGCGTGCCTTCGCCAAACTCTGGTGTGCTGGCGAGCAAGTTAAGCAGGTAGTCCTGCGTGCGCCTGGATTCAGTGAAGATGATGGCCTTCTGGGCGGCACCCAACTCTTCCAGTTTATTGAAGGCCACCTTCAAGGCTTGCAGCAACGCCATTCCCTTGGCGTTCTGGGTGATCGATACCGCCAGGCTACGGAATGATTCAAGTTCTTCGATTTCTGCCTTGATGGCGACAATTTCACTTTGAGTCTTAGCCTTGCCGTTACTCTGTTCTGCCACTTCCATCTCGTCTGCAAGCTCGTCCAGTGCCTCGAAGTCCTGATCCAACTCTTCAGCCAGATCGACGCTGGCGGCTTTCTCATCCAATGCCAGTCTGAGACGTTTAGTTATCGTTTCCAGTGCGCCTGCGATTGCGAACGTCGATGAGGCCAGCAGTTTGCGCAACACCAGCGTAATCAGTTGTCGCTGACTATTGGGCAGCGCAAATAACGAGTCTCGCTGCAAGTATTCAGAAACGAGGTTGTACAACCTCGTTTCATCATCACCGGGCATGAACTCTTCCAGCATCGGTATCCGTCGCGTGTATTTCACATAGGCTTCGACCTGTCGGCGCAGCGTACGCTTGCAGATTGGCTGTATGCGGCTTTTGAGCGCATCAAAGCTGGCACCATCTTTGAGCTGGCCGAATTGGGTCTTGAAGCTTTCCAAATCGCCAAAGACTCGGTCATCCACGATGCTGACCAGCCCATACAGCTCAAGAAGTGAATTCTGCAATGGCGTGGCGGTGAGTAGTACTTTGGGTGAGTTCGCCAGCGCATCGCGCAGGATATTTGCAGTCTTCTTATCTGGTTTGTAGACATTGCGCAGACGGTGGGCTTCATCGATCACCACCAAGTCCCATGCGATGGCTTGCACTTCATTGGCCTTGCCTGCGGCGAACTGATAGGAACAAATGAGAACTGTAGCGGATGCGAATG
>JBBQXA010000169.1:0-4289 GCA_038210095.1 Burkholderiales bacterium | reverse complement strand
CTGGGATTATGCGTACAGCCTGGAACAACACGGCGAGGTTACCGACAAGCAGCATCTGACGGTCTATTTCGACGGCGATAATTTGTCCCGCGTCGAAGAGGATGGGAAGGCGCTGGCTGGTTTGCAGGCGATGGTGCCGGTAGTTGAGGTCGCCCAGATTGATGGCGGAGACGCGGATGTTGCCCAGGTCGATCCGGCTGGGCGCGCGCGTGCCGAAGTTCAATCAGCCATTAAATTGTGGGCCGAGGCATGGGCATCGAAGGATGTGGCGCAATATTTGTCCAGTTACAGCACGAACTTCAAACTCGACAACGTGAGTCGGGCAGAGTGGGAGACGGCGCGCAGGTTACGTATCAATGAGTCGGGCTCCATCGCAGTTGAAGTACGAGATCTGAAGATTGATTTGGTCAATGAGGCGCGTGCCATTGCGACCTTCACGCAGGACTATCGATCCAGTGCCTATCAGGACAGCATGCGCAAGGAGTTGATATTGGAAAAGACCCGCGACGTATGGTTGATTGTTGCCGAGCAGGCCGCTAAATAAAGGACGGGAAATGAGTAAGATCAAGATCGCCATCGCTGGTTGTACTGGTCGCATGGGGCGTCAATTGCTGGAAAACGTGGCGCAATCCGAGGATCTGATGCTGTATGCAGCGCTGGAGCATGATGGCAGTCCGCATCTGGGTAAGGATGCAGGCGAATTCGGCGGGGCGCGCGGTGTCGCGATTACCTCGAATATCGAGACTGGGTTGCAGGGCGCGGATGTATTGATAGATTTCACTCGCCCCGAGGGCACGATGCAGCACTTGGATATCTGTCGCAGGCTGGGCGTGAATATGGTGATCGGCACGACCGGGCTGGATGCGCAACAGAAGGCCAGGCTGGGAGCGGGTGGGCTGGATATCGGTATCGTGTTCGCCCCCAATATGAGTGTGGGTGTGAATCTGGTATTTAAGTTGCTGGAGACCGCTACTCGCGTGCTGAGTCAAGGTTACGATATTGAAATTATTGAGGCGCATCATCGCCACAAGGTGGATGCGCCGTCCGGTACGGCGCTGGGCATGGGCGAGGTCGTCGCCCGCACGCTGGGGCGTGATCTGGAACAATGTGCAGTCTATGGTCGCGAGGGCGTGACTGGGGAGCGTGATCCATCCACTATCGGCTTTGCTACCGTGCGCGGCGGCGATATCGTCGGCGATCACACCGTGTTGTATGCGGGCACAGGCGAGCGCATCGAGATCACTCACAAGGCCAGCAGTCGCGCGACCTTTGCACTCGGCGCACTCCGCGCCGCGCGCTTCCTTAAAGAAAATCCTGCCGGTCTTTACGACATGCAGGATGTGCTCAGTTTGAAGTAATCCTGAAACCTGTTTGTCCACGGGGAGCGCGGAAGACGCGGAATTTTGCGCGTCGGCCCTTTGTTTTTCGTGTTTTCAGTGGGCCGTGAGGGATAGCGCCCCCGTTGATCAATACAGCACTCTCAATACCCCTGAAAGGCTATCATGGAAGCATTCCTGGTTTCGGCCGGCATCGTCGCGTTGGCGGAAGTCGGCGACAAGACGCAGCTGCTGGCCTTTATTCTTGCGGCCAAGTTCCGCAAGCCCGTGCCCATTATTCTTGGCATTCTGGTTGCGACGCTGGCGAATCACGCGCTGGCTGGCGCGCTGGGTGCATGGATCACCTCGCTGATGGGGGCGGAGACCTTGCGCTGGGTGTTGGGCGTATCGTTTATCGCGATGGCGGCTTGGACGCTAGTGCCCGACAAATTTGATGAAGATGAAGCCAAGCTGGCGCAGTTCGGCGTGTTCGGTACGACGGCGGTTGCGTTTTTTCTGGCCGAAATGGGCGACAAGACTCAGGTTGCCACTGTCGCGCTGGCAGCACAGTATCACTCCATCGTCTATGTGGTGGCGGGAACCACGCTGGGCATGATGATTGCGAATGTGCCCGCAGTTTTGCTGGGCGACAAAATCGCCGAACGCATGCCGGTGCGTATGGTGCACGGGATAGCCGCCGCAATTTTTGCCGTACTGGGTGTGGCTACCCTGCTGGGTGCGGGAAAAGACTACGGGTTCTGAGTGGTGCCAGGTTGCGTGGCTTTGTGGTGTTCGATCAGCTGGTCGATGAAGTTGCGCAGAAAGTGCAGCGGTTGCGCGCTGTGGAATCGATCGGTCTCCACGCCGCGACTGTAGGCGATCACAGTGGGGAAGCCGCGCACCTTGTGTCGTCCGGCAATCTTCATATTTTCGTCGGCATCGACCTTGGCCAGCTCGAAGCGCCCCTCGTATTCCGTCGCCAGTTTTTCCAGCATGGGGCCTAGCACACGGCAGGGGCTGCACCACTCGGCGCCGATATCCACTAACACCGGGACTTCGTGGGAGCGGGCGATAACCCGTTCATCGAAATTGGCTTCTTCTACGTCGTAACTATATTTCATGGTTTGATATCGGCTTGGTGAGCAGCGTCGCAGTCTGGCAGCAGGTAATCGTGTCGCCAATTACCCGAAAGGGTAATCAGGCTTGTCGGCTCCATGCTTTCAGGGGATTTTGCGTTGCACATTGATGCACCTTCGCCAGTCGGCTATAATGCGCGGCAATTATAGGGCGGGATGAACCAAGGTTCCTCCCGCTTCTTTATGTCATTCGTGCAGTTATCTGATTTGGGAGTATTCCGGTGTCGCAAACGAACCCAGCCATTCTTGTGTTAGCCGATGGAACGGTGTTTCGAGGCATTGCCATTGGAGCATCCGGCAGCAGCGTAGGCGAGGTGGTCTTCAATACCTCAATGACCGGCTACCAGGAAATCCTTACCGATCCATCCTATTGTAAGCAAATCGTCACGCTGACCTGCCCGCATATCGGCAACGTCGGTATAAACGAGGAAGATGTCGAGTCGCGCCAAGTATTTGCCAGCGGGCTCGTCATTCGTGATCTGTCCATGACGGTGAGCAACTTCCGCAGCACGCAATCGCTGCCGGACTATCTCAAGGCCAATAACGTGGTTGCCATTGCCGGCATCGATACGCGCAAGCTGACGCGTATTCTGCGCAGCAAGGGTGCGCAGAACGGTTGCATCGCCACTGGCGATAACGTCGAAGCCGCTCTCGCCGCCGCACGTGGCTTCGCCGGTCTGGCCGGTATGGATCTGGCGCAGGAAGTGACCTGTTCCAAGCCTTATCCGTGGGCGCAAAAAGAGTGGCAGCTGGGTGAAGGCTATCGTGATGCGACTGACTCGAAATTTCATGTGGTCGCTTACGACTTCGGCGTGAAGCGCAATATTCTGCGCATGTTGGCTGAGCGTGGTTGTCGTGTCACGGTGGTGCCCGCAAAGACTTCCGCAGCCGATGTTCTGGCGATGAATCCTGATGGCGTATTTTTGTCCAACGGTCCTGGCGATCCCGAGCCATGCGATTACGCGATTACAGCGACGCGGAAATTTCTGGAAGTCGGCATGCCCTTGTTTGGTATCTGCCTGGGTCACCAGATATTGGGATTGGCGAGCGGTGCGAAGACAGTGAAAATGAAATTCGGCCATCGCGGCGCGAATCATCCCGTGCAGGATATGCAGACGAAAAAAGTCATGATCACCAGCCAGAATCACGGCTTCGCGGTGGATGCCGACTCGCTGCCGAAGAATGCGCGCGTCACCCATGTCTCGCTGTTCGACGGCACGTTGCAAGGATTCGAATTGACCGACAAGCCCGCGTTCTGTTTTCAGGGGCATCCCGAGGCAAGTCCCGGTCCGCATGATGTGGACGGCTTGTTCGATAAATTTGTTGATTTGATGGAAAAGCAGTAGTTAGTCGTTGGTCGCCAGTCGCTAGTTGGCTTGGCGGTGGCGGTTTAACTAACGACTAATGTCTGGAGACTAACGACTGAATTATGGCAAAACGTACAGATATAAAAAGCATTCTGATTATCGGTGCAGGTCCTATCGTCATCGGGCAGGCGTGCGAGTTCGACTACTCCGGCGCGCAAGCCTGCAAGGCGTTGCGCGAGGAGGGTTATCGCGTCATTCTGGTGAATTCGAATCCGGCCACCATCATGACTGATCCGGACATGGCCGATGCGACCTACATCGAGCCGATCACTTGGCAGATGGTGGAAAAGATCATCGCCAAGGAAATGCCGGATGCGATTCTGCCGACCATGGGCGGGCAGACCGCGCTGAATTGCGCGTTGGATCTGGCCAAGCACGGCGTGCTGGAAAAGTACAATGTCGAGATGATAGGCGCGTCGCGCGACGCCATCGACATGGCGGAGGATCGCGAGAAGTTCAAGCAGGCGATG
>JBBQXA010000168.1:0-4301 GCA_038210095.1 Burkholderiales bacterium | reverse complement strand
ATCGATGTCGAGCGCGAGCGCATCTCACTGGGCATCAAGCAGATGGAAGGTGATCCTTTCGGCGGCTTCGTGACCGGCAATGAAAAGGGTGCAGTTGTCACCGGCGTGGTCAAGGCACTGGATGCCAAGGGCGCAACCGTGATGTTGGATGGTGATGTTGAAGCCTACCTCAAAGCATCTGAAGTATCGGCTGACCGTGTTGAAGATATCCGCAACCACCTGAAGGAAGGCGACAGCGTGACTGCCGTCATCATCAACGTGGATCGTAAGAATCGCGGTATCAATCTGTCGATCAAGGCGCTCAACAAGGCTGAAGAAGCTGCAGCGATGCAGAAGTTCTCCGCCGAGACCACTGGCAATGCAGGCACCACGAATCTGGGTGCGTTGTTGAAGGCCAAGATGAGCGGCAGCAAGACTGAAGACTGATAGCCTGATAGAGGAAGTTTCGCATGACTCGTTCTGATCTTATTGCACGACTGGCCGAGCTGCATCCGCAGCTGCTAACCAAGGATGCCGAACTGGCTGTCAAAGTGATTCTGGATACGCTGTCTTCCACGCTCGCGCGTGGGGGCCGTGTCGAGATTCGCGGCTTCGGCAGTTTTGGACTCAACTATCGTCCACCGCGTCAGGGGAGAAATCCCAAGACCGGTGACAAGGTGAAGGTTCCAGCCAAGTACGTGCCACACTTCAAGGCTGGTAAAGAGCTGAGAGAGCGGGTTTGCGTATCCAAGGTCTGATCGGCTTGCTGTATTGAAAATGGCGGCATATCGCAAGGTATGGCCGCCATTTTTTATGCTATCGTTGCGGCGCTTGTTAAGGGTGGAAACTATGCGTTATATCAATTGGATTTTACGTGCAGTGTTGTTCGTTTTGCTGCTCGGATTCGCGGTCAAAAACGACCAGCCGGTATCGCTACACTATTTTTTTGACTACGAGTGGAGTTCCTCGCTGGTAGTCGTATTGTTGTTGTTCTTCGCTCTCGGTGCGGCGATAGGTGTGCTCGCGATGTTGGGCAACGTATTGCGGCAGCGCCGTGAGATTGCGCGCCTCAAGCGCGAAATTCGGATCAAGAATACGCTGGCCGGTGTGGGGGAGACCCAGCAAATACCCATTCAGCCCTCCTGATACCGTTCTTTTCAGATAATTATGGAATTTCAACCGTGGATGTTGCTGGCTTTCCCTTTGTTCTTCGGAATGGGGTGGTTGGCGGCACGTATAGACATTAAGGATATTGTTTCTGAATCGAAGGCCTTGCCGCATTCGTATTTTCAGGGATTAAATTTTCTGCTCAATGAGCAGCAGGATAAGGCCATTGAGGCTTTCATCGAGGTGGTCAAGGTCGATCCGCAAACGGTCGAGCTGCACTTTGCGCTGGGCAGTCTATTTCGCCGTCGCAGCGAGGTGGATCGTGCCTTGCGCATGCATCACAACCTGCTGGACCGGGCCGATCTCGATAACGACAAGCGCCAGCATGCGATTTTCGAACTGGCACAGGATTACCTAAAGGCGGGTATCTTCGATCGTGCCGAGAGCCTGTTCCGCGAACTCGATAAGACCAGTTATGCGAAACCTGCGCTGGAATTTTTGCTGGAACTGTTCCAGAAGGAGCACGACTGGATCAAAGCAATCGAAATTGCGCGACGTTTACAGGTTGTATCCGGGCAATCCAAGGACAAGCTGGTGGCATTTTTTTATTGCGAACTGGCGAGTGAAGAAATCACCGGGAAGGATGCCCCCGCGGCGCGTGCCCACCTGCGTCAGGCGTTGACCGAGTGTCCGGAATCGGTTCGTGCCACCATGATGCTGGGAGATATGTCCATTGCTGACGGCAATCTCGTGGATGCGGTCGCCGTCTGGAAGAATATCGAGCATCAGGATGCCCAGTATTTGTCGCTGGTTGCAGAGCGCTTGATGGGCGTCTTTCATAGCCTTGATCGTGAAGCCGAGGGAGTTGTGCTGTTGCGCGACTATCTGGACAAATATCATTCGCTGGATTTGATGAACGTGCTGTTCGATGCGGTCTTGAAAATCGAGGGCTCGTCCGCCGCGTATCAACTGGTACGCGCAGAATTGGTGCGCAATCCATCCCTGCTGGGGCTGGACAAGCTGCTGGAGGCGCGCCTGCTGGAAGTGCCGCTGGAGCGGCGGGCCGATGTCGAGCTGGTGAAGGATCTGGTGCACCAGCGAACCCGTAATCTGGCGACTTATCATTGCAGCCACTGCGGCTTCAAGGCCCGCCAGTTCTACTGGCATTGCCCCGCCTGCCAGTCGTGGGATAGCTATCTGCCGCGCCGTACAGAAGAAACTGGAATGGAAATATGAACGACCCGAAAATAATTATCGCGCTGGACTTCCCGCAGGCCGCACAGGCGATGGAATTGGCCGACCGACTCGATCCGACGCAATGCCGCCTGAAAGTGGGCAAGGAAATGTTTACCGCCAGCGGCCCGATTCTGGTCGAGCAGCTGATGCGGCGCGGCTTTGATATTTTCCTCGATCTGAAATTTCACGACATCCCCAACACTACCGCGCAGGCCTGCAAGGCCGCAGCGAGTCTGGGTGTGTGGATGGTTAACGTGCATGCGCTGGGCGGACGCAAGATGATGGAGGCAGCGCGTGAGGCGGTTGCCAACAGCACTAAGCAGCCCAAACTGATTGCCGTCACCATGCTGACCAGCATGGCGCAGGAAGATCTCGCCGACCTTGGCATCGCCGCCACGCCGGCTGAAATGGTGTTGCGGCTTGCCACACTGGCGCGCGATAGCGGCCTCGATGGCGTAGTGTGTTCGGCGCAGGAAGCCACGCTGTTGCGCGAACGTTGCGGCAATGAGTTTTGTCTGGTGACACCGGGTATCCGTCCGGCACAGGCCAGTCTGGATGATCAGTCGCGTGTGATGACTCCCCAGGCTGCGCTACAGGCGGGTTCCAGTTATTTAGTGATCGGACGACCGATCACTAAAGCTGCCGATCCGCTGGCAGCGCTATTGGCGATCAATCAGGAAATCGGAGCCGCATGATGACAGCATTGCCCAAATTCGAAGATGTGAAGATATTGGTGGTCGGCGATGTGATGCTGGATCGTTATTGGTTCGGCGATGTCAGCCGTATTTCGCCCGAAGCACCGGTGCCGGTGCTCAAGGTGACGCGTGTCGAAGAGCGTCCCGGTGGCGCAGCCAACGTCGCGCGCAATATCGCCGCGCTTGGAGCACGGGCTACGCTGCTGTCGGTGGTCGGTGCGGACGAGGCGGGTGATTGTCTGCAACGGCTGCTCACCGAACAGGGCAATGTCACGGCGATGCTGCAACGCGACGATACCATCTCGACCACGATCAAACTGCGCGCCGTTGCACGTCAGCAACAGCTGCTGCGCATTGATTTCGAGACGCCGCCTAGCCACGAAGTATTGAACGCAAAACTTGCGGACTTCCGCACTCGTTTGCCGGAAGCCGATGTGGTGGTGCTGTCCGATTACGGCAAGGGCGGACTGACGCATATCGCCGAAATGATCCGTCTGGCTCGCGCCGCCGGAAAGCCAGTGCTGGTTGATCCCAAGGGCGACGACTACGCGCGCTATCGCGGCGCTTCCATGCTCACACCAAATCGCAGTGAATTCCGCGAAGTGGCAGGAAACTGGAAGAGCGAAGAAGAGCTCGCCGTTCGTGCCGAGAAGCTGCGTTGTGAGCTTGAACTGGATGCGCTGCTGGTGACACGCAGCGAGGATGGTATGAGCTTGTATCGTGAAGGCAGCATGGTGCATGAGCCGACGCATACGCGCGAGGTATTCGATGTTAGCGGTGCGGGTGACACCGTGATCGCTACCTTGGCGGTGATGCTGGCGGCCGGTGCGGAGTTGTCGGATGCCATGCGCATCGCGAACCGCGCCGCAGGCATCGTGGTTGGAAAACTGGGTACGGCAGTGGTCAGCCGTGATGAGATTGTTCAGGATATGAAGGATTAGGATTTAGGAGCTGGGAATTAGGATTTTGGTGGAGGCACTGATTTTAGCTTGATCCAAAATCCCAAATCCAAGATTCTGACCTTAAGGGAGAAATTATGTACCACATCGTAACGGGCGGAGCCGGTTTCATCGGTTCAAATCTGGTTAAGGCGCTTAATGAGCGCGATGAGAACAACATCATCGTGGTCGATAATCTTACGCGTGCCGACAAGTTCAAGAATCTGGTGGATTGCGAGATTGCGGACTATCTGGACAAGAATGAATTTCTAAAACGCTTGAAAGCCGGCTACTTCGACGGGCTGGTTACCGCGGTGATGCACGAGGGCGCCTGCTCCGACACCAT
>JBBQXA010000167.1:0-4339 GCA_038210095.1 Burkholderiales bacterium | reverse complement strand
AATTAATTGGGTGATATATGGGATTAAATGACCCGCAATGGGGTAATAAAAACAGTGGCGGTAACGGTGGTCCGCCCGACCTTGAAGAGTTGGTGCGCAAGCTGAATGCAAAAATTGCATCGGTGATGGGCGGCAAGTCGGGCGGCAGCGGGCAGGGTGACTCCGGTGCGCCGAAAGCGGGTTTGGGCGGAGGAATCGGCCTGATCGCAGTAATCGTTGCGCTGATCTGGATGGCGAGCGGCTTTTACATTGTCGATGAGGGGCAGCGCGGTATCGTGTTGCGCTTCGGGAAATACGTTGAGGCGACCGATCCCGGGCCGCGTTGGCACTTGCCGCTCCCAGTCGAGTCTGTTGAGGTGGTCAATATCAGTCAGGTACGTACCGTGGAAGTGGGTTATCGCGAAAACGTCAAGAACAAGATGCTGAAAGAATCGCTGATGCTGACGGATGATGAAAATATCATCGACATTCAGTTTGCGGTGCAGTATTTCCTCAAGGATCCTGCCGATTATCTATTCAAGAATCGCATGCCGGATGAGAACGTACGCCAGGCTGCCGAAACCGCGATACGCGAAGTGGTGGGCAAGAACAAGATGGACTATGTACTGTATGAAGGTCGCGAGCAGGTGGCCGATTCGGCGACCAAGCTGATGCAGGAAATTCTGGATCGTTACCAGTCTGGAATTCTGATCAGCAAACTGACTATGCAAAACGCGCAACCGCCCGAGCAAGTGCAGGCGGCATTCGACGATGCGGTCAAGGCGGGTCAGGACAGAGAGCGTCAGAAGAACGAGGGTCAGGCCTATGCGAATGACGTGATTCCGCGTGCAAGCGGTGCGGCCGCGCGTCTGATACAAGAGGCCGAGGGTTACAAGCAGAGCGTGATGGCCAATGCCGAAGGTGATGCCAGTCGCTTCAAGCAGGTGCTGGTCGAATACGAAAAAGCCCCGGGTGTGACGCGCGAGCGTATGTTCTTGGACATGCAGCAGCAGATATTGAGCAATGTCAGCAAGGTGATGGTGGATCAGAAGAACGGCAATAGTCTGCTGTATCTGCCATTGGACAAGTTGCTCGAAACCACGAGGGCGGGCGAAGTAGCAGGTGGGGCAGCTGCTCCGGGTGCAATCACTACGCAGTCCAGCGATAACAATGCGTCACAGCGCGCGCGCGACTCTTTGCTGAGTCGAGATCGGGAGGCACGCTAAATGGATAAGAAAATAGTTAATGTATTAATAGGCGCGGTAGGCTTATTGGTTTTGTCTAGCCTGTGCATTTTTGTGGTGGATCAGCGCCAGAATGCCATCGTGTTCCAGTTGGGTGAGGTGGTCGGAGTCAAGACCGAGCCCGGTCTGTATTTCAAGGTGCCGTTGATGCAGAACGTGCGCTATTTCGATTCGCGCATTCTGACGCTGGATACGGTTGATCCGGAGCGTTTCATTACGGCGGAAAAGAAGAATGTGCTGGTGGATTCTTACGTCAAGTGGCGCATCGTGGACGTAAAGCAATACTACGTCAGCGTGGGCGGTGATGAAGTGCGTGCCAGAACGCGTTTGTTGCAGACCGTCAATTCCAGCATGCGCGAGGAATTTGGTAAGCGCACCATTCATGAAGTGGTGTCGGGCGAACGTGATCAGATCATGGAAGTGCTGCGCACCAAGGCAGATGCTGATGCGCGCAAAATCGGCGTAGAAGTGCTGGACGTGCGTTTAAAGCGCGTGGACTTCCCTACGGAAATCAGCGGATCGGTTTACAGTCGTATGGATGCGGAGCGCAAGCGCGTAGCTAACGAATTGCGCGCATCTGGTGCTGCCGAGGGCGAAAAGATCAAAGCCGATGCCGACAAGCAGCGTGAAGTGATTTTGGCCGAGGCTTACCGCGACGCACAGAAGACCAAGGGTGAGGGCGATGCCAAAGCATCGGCTTTGTATGCGGCAGCATTCGGCCGCAACCCCGAGTTCTACTCCTTCTATCGCAGTCTTGAAGCTTACAAGCAGAGCTTCAAGAGCAAGAGTGATGTGATGGTGCTGGACCCCAGCTCTGATTTCTTCAAGTATCTCAAGAAGTCGAAAAGGTAAATTTGCCTGCTGCGTAATATGCTCGAATATTGGTTGATGGCACTGGGATTGATGCTGGTGCTCGAAGGCATGATGCCTTTTTTGTTTCCCGCTTCATGGCGCGAAACCCTGCGCAAACTGGCTGAGTTTCAGGATGGGCAGGTGCGTTTTCTAGGCCTGTCGCTGATGCTGAGCGGGCTGCTATTAATATATTGGATGAAGTAATGCAGAACTGGTTGTTGCCGGAACACATACAAGACATGTTGCCCGAGGAAGCGTGGCGCGTTGAAGCGATGCGCGCGCAATTCCTCGAATTGATGCGCAGGAACGGCTATCAACTGGTCGCGCCTCCGCTGCTGGAATATGCCGAGTCCCTGTTGCTCGATGGCAGTGCAGACATGGATCTGCGCACTTTCAAACTGGTTGACCAACTAAGCGGACGCACCCTGGCACTGCGCGCCGACATCACCCCGCAAGTGGCACGCGTGGATGCGCATTTGCTTAACCGTCAGGGTGTGGCGCGGTTGTGCTATGCCGGCAGTGTGCTGCATACCCAGCCTATGGGGGTGACGCGTACTCGTGAGTTGTTGCAGATTGGTGCCGAGCTGTACGGTCATAGCGGTCTGGCCAGCGATCTGGAGATACAGCAACTGATGTTGCAAACGCTGGCCTTGCTGGGCGTCACTCAGGTGCATCTGGACCTCGGCCATGTCGGCGTGTTCCGCGCGCTGGTGCGTCACGCCGGACTCGATAAAAAAATGGAAAACCAGTTGTTCGCTGTCTTGCAGAGCAAGGACAGCGCGGAACTGCAAGTGCTGGTGCAGTCGCTGGATGCGACGGTGCGCGATGCGTTGCTTGCACTGCCTACACTGTACGGTGACTGCGCGAACGTGTTGGAACGCGCCCGCAAGGTATTGCCGCATCACCTCGAAGTTACCGCAGCACTGGATGACTTGCAGGCCGCCTGTGTCAGATTGCAGCCGCTGGTTGCGAAGGTTGGTATCGACCTGTCCGATTTGCGCGGTTACCACTATCACAGCGGCATGGTGTTTGCGGCCTATCATGCGGGTAGCCACGATGCGATTGCGCTGGGCGGACGCTATGACGAGCTGGGCAAAAGCTTTGGGCGCGCGCGCGCGGCTACCGGATTCAGCATGGACTTGCGCCAACTGTACAGCCTGCTGACGCCGCTGGCGCTGAACATGGGGATATGTGCGCCGCAGGGCGACGATGCCGCGTTGCGCGACAAGATTACAGAATTACGTGAGGCGGGCGAAGCGGTAGTCGTAGATTTGCTTGGCGATGTTGCATTGCGCAAGGAATTGCAATGCGATCGGGAATTGGTGTTGCGTGACGGCAAGTGGCAAGTCATTGCCCTTTAATGTAGAACTCGCGCAGCGGGACGAATTATTAATCTGGAAGTATTGCAATGGCTAAGAACGTAGTAGTAATCGGTACCCAGTGGGGTGATGAAGGCAAGGGCAAGATCGTCGACTGGTTGACCGATCATGCGCAGGGCGTAGTGCGCTTCCAGGGCGGCCACAATGCGGGCCACACGCTGGTCATCGGCGGCAAGAAGACCGTGCTGCACCTGATTCCCTCCGGCATTCTGCGCGATCACGTGATGTGCTACATCGGCAACGGTGTCGTGCTGTCGCCGCAAGCGCTGCTCAAGGAAATGGACGAGTTGCAGGCGGCGGGCATAGACATCTACAGTCGCCTTAAAGTCTCCGAGGCTTGCCCCTTGATCCTGCCCTACCATGAAGCGATCGACAAGGCGCGTGAATTAGCCAAGGGTGATGCGAAGATAGGCACAACTGGGCGCGGCATCGGCCCGGCCTACGAAGACAAGGTCGCTCGTCGCGCGATCCGATTGCAGGACATCTTCTTCCGCGAGCGTTTTGCCGCCAAGCTGGGCGAAGTGCTGGATTATCACAACTTCGTACTGAAGAATTATTTCAACGCACCAACCGTTGATTTTCAGCAGGTTCTGGATGAGACGCTGGCGCTGGGCGAGCGTATCAAGCCGCTGGTGATGGACGTGCCGCGCGCACTTTATGATGCCAATCAAGCCGACAGCAATCTGCTGTTCGAGGGCGCGCAGGGCGCGCTGCTGGATATTGATCACGGTACTTATCCCTTCGTCACCTCCAGCAACTGCATCTCTGGCGCGGCTTGTGCCGGTGCCGGTGTCGGTCCTCAGATGCTGCACTATGTGCTGGGTATCACCAAGGCTTACACCACGCGAGTCGGCTCCGGTCCGTTCCCGACCGAGCTGTACGATG
>JBBQXA010000166.1:0-4559 GCA_038210095.1 Burkholderiales bacterium | reverse complement strand
GCACTGAATTCGGGGAAGCTCGAATTTCTGGAATTGGATATCAAGCAGCGTAGTCGGTTGGTCGCGAATTATGAGTCCATCAAGTTGCAGCGGAATGCAAAGGCGCAATTGGACGGTCAGCTGACTGACAGTCAGAATGCACTCGGCGACGCGCAGGCTGAATTGCAGCGCGTTGAATCGGCATCTGTCAGTGTGAGTGACACGGGCAACGAGAAAATCCTGATACGGCGTGCGGAAATTGAAAAGTACAACGTAGACATCGCCGCCGAACAGGTGGCGTTCGTCAACCTGATCAAGGAAAAATCCGAAACGCTGGTGCAATTGGAAACCGAGTTGGGTGACCGATCAACGTCGGGCTGGACGCAGGATCCTGCCGAAATTGCACGAAACTATATTCAGGTCAGTCGCATATGGGAAGCGGCGGTCGACAATATTCGCTCGCTGTTTTCGGACATCAAGATTCAATCCGTGCACGAGTTGCCGCAACTTTTTAATGTACAAACATTTTCATCGGATGCCGAGAAGGTCGCCTACCAAGCGTATGTCGATGCGTATCAAAAGGCCAATCAGCGGCGACTTTCGGCGCTTACCGAAAAAACCAAACTGCTTAACGACCTGAAGGCGCGCAATTTCAATCTTTTGAATGTGGCGGGAACGCTACGCGCAACGCTCATTCAGGAATGTGACCGTCGCACGGGATGTGAACGTCCCAGGGGCTTCAACGAGCAGAACCTGAACGACACCTTGCGCGAGATTCAGGCCGTTCCGTTGCGTGCCTCGACCGGCGTGCTGAGCAAGTGGCTGGAGGTCAGGGCCAAGGTTAGCTCCGGACTTGATAGCTGGATAGACCTGGCCAAGCAGGCGCTGGTTTTGGGAATGATCGTGGCGATTCCCTTCCTGTTGCGACGTCTGCTCATGTTGCTTACCCGGCGTCTAGACCGATTCCGGCAAAAACTGCTGTCACGTTCGATGCTGGACCCCCGGCATCGTACCAACGTGGCGATACTGGTTGCCCGTCTGAATCCATTCATCCCTTCGCTGGGAATGATTTTGAGCGTATATATCGCCCAGATATTGATCGAAACAACAGACTTGAAAGTCATTTCAAATCTGTTGGCCTATTTGCTGCTTTATTTCTTCTACCAACTCACGCGGTTGCTGTTGAGCATAGGGATGGAAGTGCTATTTTCCACCACCTCGGTCACGCACCTTAAGCGGCAACGAATCGAAATATCGAGTTCCGCCGCACGCATTTCGCGCTTGATTTTTATCGAGTATGCATTGCTGCAAGTTATCGAAGATACGGTACGTACCGGCCTGATCTACAACTTGGTTTCGGACGGAATTTTCTGGATTAATCTGGGTTTCCTGATTCTGGAGACCCGCCGCTGGCGCGCGGTTATTTGTGATTCGTTCGAGTATCGTTTGCCCCATATTTGGAAAAGGGTCGCGCCGATTTACGGGCTGAGATTTGGCAGCATACTGTCGCCGGTGTTGTTTTTTGTCGTAGTTGGTCACGAACTGTTCACACGACTCTCATCCAAACTGGTTCGTCTCGATTTCATGAAGCAACTGCTCTCCGAGATATTCAAGCGGCGCTTGAAGCAGGCGGTTGATGAGGCCAAGCCGCGCACAGAGCCCCCGGCATCTTATATGGCCTCGTTCGATTACTACATGCCGGCCAGGGAGGAGTTGTTCATAAAGCGGGATGAATCGGTCATCGCCGAGTCGCGGCAGATTCTTGCGGGCTGGATTAACAAGACCGCAGCAGATGACCTGGTAATCATTGTCGGTGATCGGGGAACCGGGAAAACGACTTCGCTGGATCGGATATTTCAGGACGTTACCACCGGGATTCAAAAGCAGCTCAGCAAAGTTCCCGCCAGAACGCTGGGAAACGCTGCGCTCTACGAATGGCTGAGTGAACTATGCGGTGAGGCGATTCATAGTGTCGAGGACTTTAAAACATTCGATGCCAAGCTAGATGCGCGAAGGGTGTTCTTTGTGGATGAAATTCACAATTTTTTCCTCAGTGCGATCGGTGGGCTGGATGCTTACCGCAGCTTCATCGAAGTGATCAATCTGAAGACGCGCAACGTGTTCTGGTGTCTGACCATTAATGCCCGATCCTGGTCCTATCTCACTGGCGTGTTTGGCGCTGAGCATTTTTACGGCAAGATATTGAATATTCATCCCTGGCAGGATCACGAGATACAGCGCCTAATCCTGGCCCGGCACAATATCACCGGTTACCGGCGTACTTTCGACGATTCTATTAATGCCTATGCCGGAGGCGATTCGCTCGGTCAGCAGGCCGAGATTCGATTCTTTCGTCTTTTGTGGGGGCAATCACGCGGCAATCCACGCTCGGCACTGATGTACTGGATATCCGCTATCTCTACGCCCGATTCCAGGCATATTCATGTCGGCGTACCCGCTTTCGTCAGCTCCAGCCAGATAAGTACGATGAGCGATGACGCACTGTTCCTGCTCGCTTCCATCGCGCGTCATGACAGTCTCACTCTGGATGAAATGCAGATGACGACTGAAATTGAAAGCACCATCATTCGCCGCAGTATGAAAGAGGCCGAAGACAAAGAGCTGGTCTGGCGGGACGATGCTGAACGTGTGCGTATCTCGTCGAGAGCGCAGTATATGATCGATTATTTTTTGATTGGAAAGAACTTCCTCCATGAGTGAGTCCGGTATCGGTAACATCAGTGATGTGATCGAGGTGTTCAGTTTTGCCAAGGTCACAATTCTTCTATTCGGCCTGGTCGTGCTGGGCGTTGCGGTCAAGTTTGTCAGCTCCATCGGTGCCGGTTTGCACAAGCGTATTCCGTCTCGTCGCCTTTTGATTGCGCAGGCAATCACTATGGTGTCGTTCGCCATCTATATTCTGGGGGGCAGTTACCTGTTCTATGGTGTGACTCAGCCACCCAAGGAATTATTGCTGGCCGTCAGCGGAACGCTGGCCGTGGCCCTCGGCCTGTCACTGAAGGACTTGATTGCCTCGGTCGTGGCGGGCGTGATTCTCTTGTTCGACCGGCCGTTTCAGGTGGGCGACCGCGTTTCCTTTGACGGAGTGTACGGTGAAATCCAAACCATAGGCTTGCGTGCGGTGCGTCTGGTTACGCTGGACGATTCGCTGGTCACGATTCCGAACAGCAAATTCATCACCGATGTTGTTTCCTCGGGGAACTCGGGTGCGCTCGACATGCAGATTGAGGTTAATTTCCATTTTGATCTGTATGCGGATTTGCGCGAAGCCAGAAGGCTGTTGCATGAGACCGCGGCAACCAGTCGCTTCGTGTTTCTGAAAAAGCCGATTGCGATCGTATTGAATGAAGTCAACTTTGCCGAGCGGCCCGCCATGCAGGTGCGAGTGAAATGTTATGTGCTAGACGTGCGCTTCGAGAAAGCATTGCAGACCGACATTCTATTGCGCGGCAATGAAGCACTGATCAAGGCGGGGATTGCCAGACCGGCCGGAATATCTCTTTCTGCCTGTGTGCCTGAAATCGCGTCGAACGCTTGAATCTGAGCGCGATCGGAACTGCTTGGGCGCTCGCCGATAAGCACTAGTGCGTAGGCAAGAGATCCGCCGGGAAATGCTGGCTGGGCCCGAACAAGTTGCTGGCGTGTTGGTAGCGGCGCGACTTCTTCTGTCACTAAGCCATTGCTGCGGCGATGACGGCATAACGCGCAAACTTTCCCAGCGCGATGAACAGCGCGGCTTGCCACCAGTTGAGACGCAGCCAACCCGCGGCGAGGCACAGCGCGTCGCCGATCAGCGGCACCCATGACAGCAGCAGCACAGGTGTGCCGTAGCGCCTTACTTTCTCCACATGTTTGAGTTGCTGTGTCTGCGGTAAAAGCCAGCCCATGCCGAAGCTGACCATGCCGCCCAGCGTGTTGCCCAGTGTGGCGACGCCGAGCGCAGTCCACATTGTTTCCGGATAGACCTTGAGTACGCCGAACAGCACCGCCTCCGAGCCGCCGGGCAGCAGGGTGGCGGCGAGAAAGCTGCTGATGAACAGCGAATACAGGCTGGCGGTTTCAGTCATGCAGGGAAAAACTATTTAGCCCTCAGAGTACGCGGATTGGATTGATACGAAGCGCAATGCGGGTGAGTCTCATTCACCACTCCGGCGAGGTCGGTTGCAAAAATAACATGAAGTTGCATCGTCATTAATCTGAGGGTGAGTGCGGTGCTTGGGGTCATGCAATAGTGGATTTATTTTCCGCGCAGAATGCCGAAGACTTTTTTCGCGAGATTGCCGGTTGCTTCCAGCGGATTGGCGCGTATGGCTTTCTCCTGCTCGGCCATCATTACGAACAGGCCGTCGAGCGCCTTGCGGGTGATGTAGTCATCCAGCTTGGCATCACGCTGATCGACCAGTCCGAGCTGTGCACCCTTGCCAGCAAAGCGGTCGTAGCTTTGTGCCAGTTGCACCTTCTCCATCGACTTGCCGACGATGGGCTTGAACTTGCCGGTGAGCGCAGTTTCGGTCGTTTTGCGGAAGTATTGTGTTGCCGCATCCTCCGGGCCGGTCAGG
>JBBQXA010000165.1:0-4607 GCA_038210095.1 Burkholderiales bacterium | reverse complement strand
GGTGGTGGTAACACGATGCACTCCACGGTCGGCACAAGCAATCTGGAGAGGCTAAATCGTTGCCACCGTCATGATCGTATCGATGGCGATAAGCAGGTCGAGTCCACGAAAATGAAGTAGGCCTTTAGGGGTCGGTGGGACAACAGCTCCACCGGCATACCTATGCCTATATATATTGGGCGGTGGTCATAGCACAGTGCAGTTAGCCATTGGGCTGTTCATGTTGCAGCGTGAGGTGTTGTAACGTCGGGAAGCTGCCGCATAATCCATATCAGTACTGAGGGGATCAATAACCATTGGAGAAATGGTGTTCCGCCAATGTTCAATAGAGGTACGATCGGCATGAGGTCGGTGTAACCCCAGGTACCATTAATACGCACGTTTATCGATTCGCTGTAGACGGTGTAGGACACTCCTAGGAAGGTGAGTAGCAGGCTGCCGTAGATTGGAGTTCGGCGGTACCAGCTACGCCCGCCGGTATGAAGCGCCACCAGTTCATACGCGATAAAAAGAATTAGCAGATCACCGAGGGTGCAGTGGGCTAAGCTGTAGAGGATGTAGCTCCATGTGCCCTGATGCCAGACATCATACAAGGGAAACTGGGCGATCTCCCAGAGCAACTCCAGAGGTAGCGCTAATCGTAGCAGCCGCAGTTCGGGAATGATTGATCCTCGTATGGGAAGTAGTAATATCTGCCTTTGGCGGGGTGCACGTCTGATCGTCAGATTCGCGACCAACAGCACAACCAGTCCAACGACGAGCAGCCAGAACGACCACAATTCGGCCAACATTACTGGCTCCATATTAAATGGCGGCATCACGTCGTGTTTAGGCATGGGGGCACTTTAACAGGAGCCTCACAGCGGGCCAAGACTGACGGTGCGATAGACTCAGGAGACAAGGTCAAGGGCCTGCACTGCCAGCCAGCGTACCCAAGGCAAGATTCAGCTGCTCGAACTATACTAGATTTGTATCCTTAGTGATGGTGGGGGATGACAACGTAAGCGCTGGAAAATTGTCGGCCGTCTTCTGCAATCAAAATGTACTTAAATCTTGATTTATATCATGGAAAGATCATCGGCGATGCGAGACATTGCCGGTATAAAGAACGGTGTAGTCGCCGGGGTATGCGAATAGGCGGCAAAAGTAAGGTGCGCCTTCTGGTCAATTGATGTCTTGCGGAAAAGCACATGAAACGCTTGAGCAGACAAATGGTGCCGTATTTCATTGTGATCTGGGTCGCGTTCCTCGCGCTCAGTGGCATGACGCCGTGCTGTGATTTGCGTACCCCTGCCATGCCTCACAGCCATGCGCGTGAATCCGAATCCGGGTACGTTCCAGCTGATTATAGTGGTGGAGGCTCGACACCACATCATCTTGGTGATGCGGCCGTGCTGCATGACCACGACTCGCCGCACCCGCACTGTCACCAGTTGAGCAGTGCGGAATATGATATGGCGAACACCAATGTGTTGGCCGGCACTCTCCGCATTCCCGCACCGGTCTTCCTGTTGGCCGCGGTCGATGCCGGATTGTTACCGCATCAGGCCGTCAAAGCTCTGTTGGCAAGACCCACAATTCGACCTCCACCGCTCAAGCAACCCCTCTATCTCCTCATCCAGCGTTTTCTAATTTAGCGCGTCCTCCCCATCTCAACAGCAGCGCGGTGTCACCGCGTGTGCTGTCGAATCCGTATCCAAGTACGCATCCTGGAGAGCCCGTTGTTCGGGCAAGGGTGGCACGTCATTGAGACTTCATTAAAGAGTGTTTGTGACATCGGATAATTGGTTGGATGCGGAGGCTCAATTGCAGCACGCCGGTTCCGGCCTACCTCAAACCGCTATGCTCGGTAGCGTACGGACGACGAGAACAGTAGCGACTATATATTGATAGTCTCGCAATGGAGCACGCGGACCCCTCCGAGCAAAATATGGTAGCGGCCAGTAACAGAAACGTTACTTCGATCAACACTGAATGGATTTTGACCATGAAACGCATGAACCTTCGCAAGAAATTGAACGCCGCCGTTATGATTGCCGGAACGACCATTGCAGCAAGCGCACTGGCCGACACGCAGGGAGGCGGCTCCGGCATGATGGGAGGCAATGGCACAGGTTGGATGGGCGGCTATGGCACAGGCTGGATGGGTGGATACGGCGGGATATGGGCACCGATCCTGCTTGTCGCCGCCGTTGCCGGGCTCGTGGCCTGGATCGTCGCACAAAAGAAGAAGTAAATTGATTCTTCATCAATCAACTCAAGGCCGCAACAAACGTTTGTCTTGCGCGCGCCGTGAGTATCGGCCGTGACTAGAGGTCATTTCATAAATAGCGCTGTACTTATCGTGAGATGTGACCGACCCATGCTTGGTTGATCATAAAAACGTCACCGCAACAATCGTAATACGAAATCGCGCCGCGGCCATTTTTGAGTCCGGGAAAAGCAGCAATCACTTCAGGGGATATCCCTGTTAACCAAGGAGTAAATAATGAAATACGCAATCTTGAGAAAAATTGGATCGGCACTTCTGATTACCGGACTCACCTTCGCGCTCCCTACGCATGCGGAGATGCCCGGTGGAACGAGTGCGATGGGTATGGGCGAGAAAGGTACGGCTGACGCGCAGCAGATGTCGGGGATGATGCACGACATGTCAGGTGAGATGATGAAGATGTCCGGCATGATGGACAAGGGTGACATGAACCCGGATGCCATGAGGAAAATGGCGAAGCAGACGAAGCAAATGGGCAGCATGATGGAAAACATGTCGGGCATGATGGGCAAGGGCGCGATGATGGACCCCGGCCAGCGCAAACAGATGGGCCAGATGCGCAAGCAGATGGATCAGATGCGCAATAACATGCCTGATTCACCCGAGATGAAATAAGTCGGTGTATCCCGGTGGATAACCCGCCGGGTTTTTCTTTGGCCATGGCGCCGGGTTTACCGCCAAGGTATTTGGGAGGCACGTATGGACGTAATGATTATCGCGACAAAGGCTTGCACCCATCGTCCGGACCTGGAAAAAGAACTCGAATCTTTGCATATCCCCTATCGCATGTATTTCGTTGAAGACCACGCTGATCTGGTCGAAAAATTCTCGATCCGGCATTCACCGAATCTTATTGTGGACGATGAAGTCGTGTTCCGGAAACATCCGACGGAATTGGAACTGCGCGCTTTTTTCAGCAAAAAAACCTCTACCTGACAGGAGAGACTCGATGAACAACTCGAAAACCGAGCACAACACACTCTGGGACTTAATCAAGGACATCCGCTTCGGCATGCTCACACACCGTCACCACGACGGCATGCTTTACGCCCATCCGTTGACGACGCAAAACAAATCGCTCGACCAGGGATTGGTGCTTTACTTCTTTATCTTTAAAAAATCAGAACTTGCCAGCAGCCTACGGCAGGACGGCAACGTCAACGTGTCGTATGCCAGTCCGAATGACGACCGCTATGTTTCAATCGTAGGCAATGCCAGCGTGGTGCACGACCCTGCCAAGGTTGAGCAGCTTTGGTCGTCTGCTGCCCAGGACTGGTTTCCTGACGGTCCGACTGACCCGGATCTAGCGCTGCTTGCAGTCGGGATTAGTCACGCCGAGTACTGGGACGATGATGAAAGCAGGATGAAGCAACTCTTCAAAATGGCCAAGGCGGTGCTGACTGGCGAGCAGCGCCCGCACCTGAGCGGGCACAAAGAAGTGAATATGACCTGACACGCGTCCTGTGTCGTCCGGGGCACTCGCCCTTAGGGATATGATGAAAAACCCGCAAGACATGGAAAAACAAATGGGCATGATGCAAGAAAGCATGCTCAAGATAATGGATGCGAAGAATCCGCAGGCGCGCGAGCGGCTCACGCAAGCGCACCGGCAAGTATTGCGCCAGCCTATACAAGTCATGAAGGACAGCGGAATGATGGATTGGGCATGATGGAAGGATAGAAATTACAGCGCCCCTCCCACCGAAATCCATCCTGACATGAATGGGCAGGATCCGCGCCAACTCGCCGGTGCGATTGGCCGAACAAAATTACTAGCCACCAGCTTTAGGAGCTTCAGACATGGAATCAGAAAAGAAGATCGTCCTGATCACTGGCTCCAATGGACACATTGGCACCGCTGTAATGGAGCGGCTGACCGGACGCTTCAGCGATGTTGTGGGCTTCGACCGCAAGGCGCCGAGTCCGCCGCCGCCGGGTTGTACGCACATCCCCGTCGACATTGCTTCCGATGACAGTGTGCGCGAGGGACTGCGTATCCTGCGGGAACACCACGGCACCCACATCGCCGCCGTGGTCCATCTGGCTGCCTATTACGATTTCCTCGGCAAACCGAGCCCAAAATACAACGAGGTCACAGTCGAGGGCACGAGACGTTTGCTGCGTGGCTTGCGCGAAGGTACGGGACGCATGCTGCGCGGGCAACGCGAGGGCTTCGCGGTCGAGCAATTCATTTTCGCCAGCACCATGCTCGTGCACCGACCCGGCGAGCCGGGCGTGTTCCTCACCGAGGACTCGCCAATCGGGCCGACCTGGGCTTACCCAGAGTCGAAGGTCCGCACCGAGGCGCTTATTCGGGCAGAACGCGGCGCGATTC
>JBBQXA010000164.1:0-4638 GCA_038210095.1 Burkholderiales bacterium | reverse complement strand
GCCCATAGTCTCAATACCCAGAGACAGCGGAGTTACGTCCAGCAACAGCACGTCTTTGACTTCGCCTTGCAGCACGCCACCCTGAATCGCGGCACCAACGGCTACAGCCTCGTCCGGGTTCACGTCCTTGCGAGCTTCCTTGCCGAAGAACTCTTTAACCTTCTCCTGCACCATGGGCATGCGTGTCTGGCCGCCGACCAGAATCACGTCGGAGATGTCGCTTGCCGATACGCCCGCATCTTTCATGGCGATTTTGCAAGGCTCGATGGTGCGAGCAACCAGCTCTTCCACCAGGCTTTCCAGCTTGGCACGGGTGATCTTCACGGCCAGGTGTTTCGGGCCAGTCGCATCGGCAGTGATGTAAGGCAGGTTAACTTCAGTTTGCTGTGCCGAAGACAGTTCGATCTTGGCTTTCTCCGCCGCATCCTTCAGACGCTGCAGTGCCAGCATATCCTTCTTCAGATCTACGCCGCTTTCCTTCTTGAACTCTTCAACCAGAAACTCGATCACGCGCATGTCGAAGTCTTCACCGCCCAAGAAAGTGTCGCCGTTGGTGGACAACACTTCGAACTGGTGCTCGCCGTCGATTTCAGCGATGTCGATGATGGAAATATCGAACGTGCCGCCACCCAGGTCATACACCGCAATCTTGCGATCGCCTTCCTGCTTGTCCATGCCGAAGGCCAGAGCGGCTGCGGTCGGCTCGTTGATGATGCGCTTTACTTCCAGACCGGCGATGCGGCCAGCATCTTTGGTGGCCTGACGCTGCGAGTCGTTGAAGTAGGCCGGAACAGTAATGACCGCTTCGGTAACAGGCTCGCCCAGATAGTCCTCGGCGGTCTTTTTCATCTTCATCAGCACTTGTGCGGAAACTTCCGGTGCGGAGATTTCCTTGTCGCGTACCTTTACCCACGCATCGCCGTTCTTCGCCTTAACGATCTCGTAGGGCACCATGTCGATGTCCCTCTGTACCATCTTCTCTTCGAAACGACGGCCGATCAGGCGCTTCACGCCGTACAGGGTGTTCTTTGGGTTAGTCACCGCTTGACGCTTGGCGGGCGCGCCCACCAGCACCTCGCCATCTTCCATATAGGCGATGATGGATGGAGTGGTGCGAGTGCCTTCTGCGTTTTCGATTACCTTGGTCTTGCCATTTTCCATAACGGAGACGCAAGAGTTAGTCGTGCCCAGATCAATACCGATAATTTTTCCCATGATGCTTTACCTTTCAGTTGAATGCTTGAAGATTGAATGCTGTATTAACCACGCCACCTAAGATAGGGGCGGGCCGGATAATTTCAAGAGCCTATTCCTTGCCCTTGGCGACCATCACCAGTGCCGGGCGAAGTACGCGGTCGTTCAGTGTGTAGCCCTTCTGCATGACGGTAACAACCGTATTGGCTTCCTGCTCACTGTCCATCATGCCGATGGCCTGATGCTTGTGCGGATCCAGCTTCTCGCCGACCGGATTGATCTCGATGATGTTGAATTTCTCGAACACGCTGGAAAGTTGCTTCAGTGTCAGTTCCATGCCGCTCTTGAAACTCTCCACGTTTTCGGTTTCTACTGCAAGGCCGGCTTGCAGGCTGTCCATCACCGCCAGCATTTCGCCGGAGAAACGTTCTACTGCAAATTTCTGCGCCTTGCTAACATCGTCAGCGGCGCGGCGGCGGATATTTTCCCCCTCGGCCTTGGCATACATCCACGCGTCGTAGTGCTCCTGCCCCTTGCGCTCGGCGGCCTGCAACATCTCTTCCAGGCTGGGCATAACTTCGGCCTGAGTTTCCGCTGCGGGCTCGGCCGCAGTCTGCTCGGTAACTTTTTGTTCGATTTTGTTGTCCTGCTGTTCCATGCGGTTCTCCTATTAGCGACCCAAGACTAATTGGGGCGGTATTTCTCATTTCAAGAGCAGCTGCAAATTATTTTCGGTGAGATAATACCCGCCGACTAAAAGCTACCCCTCCATGAGTAACCCAAAAAACTACCACTGGCGTATCGCCGGATTCTATTTTTTCTATTACGCCTTCGTGGGGATGTTTGCGCCCTATTGGAGTCTGTATCTGCAATCGCTACATTTTTCGGTGATCGAGATCGGCATTCTGATGTCGATGCAGCCGGTGATGCGCATGGTCGCGCCCAATATCTGGGGCTGGTTGGCGGATCATACCGGCCAGCGTTTGCTGGTCATCAAGGTGGCGGCGACGTTGAGTGCGATCTTTTATTTGGGGGTGTTTTTCACTGTCAGCTTCTGGGGCATGATGCTGGTGCTGGTGTTGATGAACTTCTTCTGGAGTGCATCGATACCGCTGGTTGAGGCGACCACATTTTCTTATTTGGGCAAGAATACTTCGCATTACGGGCGTCTGCGTTCCTGGGGCTCGGTGGGCTTTATCGTTGCGGTGGTGGGGTTGGGCTATGCCTTCGATTACATTGCCATTGCCTGGCTGTTATGGGCGGGGTTGGTGTGTGAGATTGGCATCCTGCTGTTTGCGCACCAAATTCCACCCACCGAGGTGGTGGTGCACCACACCGATACTCAGTCTATCCGTCAGCTTTTGTTGCAGCCGCGCGTGCTGGCACTGTTCGGTGCCTGTTTCATGATGTCGGTCGCACACGGACCTTATTACACCTTTTATTCGATCTATCTGGTTGAACACGGTTATGCGAAGAGCGCGGTGGGCGGTTTGTGGGCGCTGGGGGTGATCTGCGAGATAGGAGTGTTTTTTCTGATGCCCGCACTGGTGCGGCACTTTGGTTATACGCGCATCCTGTTGGTTAGCTTCGCGGCAGCGATGTTGCGCTTCATGCTGATCGGTTGGACGGTGGATGTGGTCGTGTTGCTGTTGCTCGCCCAAGTACTGCATGCGCTGACTTTTGGCGCTTACCATGCGGCTTCGGTCGGGCTGGTGCATGAATTTTTTCGCGGGCGTCATCAATCCAAAGGGCAGGCCCTGTTTGGCAGTATCACCTATGGCGCGGGTGGCATGCTGGGGAGCCTGGCCAGCGGCCCGATCTGGCAGCATTACGGCGCCAGCGTGTTGTATTCTTTCAGTGCGCTCATGGGCTTGCTGGGTTTTCTGCTGATGGTCTGGATGCTGGCAATGAGTGGTGAGCGGCAGCACGAGCAGCCGAGCTAACCCCGCGAAGTTATTCACAGTCACGCCGTAATCCAGTAAAGTGTCCCCCCGTTCCTAACCGATAAGAGCAATAACATGAGTGCAAAAGGACAGCAGTTGCAAGACCCGTTTCTGAATACGCTACGCAAGGAGCATGTTCAGGTGGCTATCTATCTGGTCAATGGCATCAAGTTGCAAGGCCATATTGACTCGTTCGATCAGTACGTTGTACTGCTGAAGAATACGGTCACCCAGATGGTATACAAGCACGCGATTTCCACTATCGTTCCGGCTCGCGCAGTCAATATCAACTTTGACGCTGTCGAGTAATGCAGCAGAACGCTACCGGTTCCGAAATTGCCGTATTAGTCAGTCTTGATCTGGGTGAGCCGGACTATGCTGAAAGTCTCGAAGAGTTGCGCCTGCTGGCCGAGTCCGCGGGCGTGCAGACGCTGGCCATCATAGAGGGTAAACGTCAGCGCCCCGATGCCGCCCTGTTTGCGGGTAGCGGCAAGGTGCAGGAAGTCGCCGACCTAATTGCCGCGCACGAAGAAGTTAACGTCGTTATCTTCAATCACGATCTTTCTCCCGCACAGATGCGCAATCTTACCGCCAAGTTGGAACGGCGCGTGATTGATCGAACCATGCTGATTCTGGACATTTTTGCGCAGCGCGCGCAAAGCCATGAGGGCAAGGTGCAGGTGGAGCTGGCCCAGCTCAGGTATCTTGCGACGCGTCTGGTCGGCATGAACATGGACATGGGGCAGCAGAAGCATGCCGTCGGTGCGCGCGGTCCGGGCGAGACCAAGCTGGAACTGGATCGACGCAAGCTGGACAAGCGCGTGCATCTGTTGAAAGAACGACTGAGCAAGCTCAAGCGCCATCGTCAAATTCAGCGCCGTTCGCGTAATCGTGGCGATGTGCTGTCGGTGTCCATCGTGGGTTACACCAATGCGGGCAAATCCACGCTGTTCAATGCACTGACGCGAGCCAACGTCTATGCCGCAAACCAGCTGTTTGCCACGCTGGATACCACGACGCGGCGCATCTATCTGGCGGCAGCCGAAGAGGAGCGGGTGGAAGGTGATTTTGATCCGGTACAGGCCTATGCGGCGCCGGGTCAGGTGGTACTTTCCGATACGGTGGGCTTTATTCGCCACCTGCCGCATTCGCTGGTCGCGGCATTCCGCAGTACGCTGGAAGAAACTATACAGGCGGATCTGTTGCTGCATGTGGTGGACGCAAATAACGCCAATCGCGACGCGCAAGTCGAGGAGGTGAATAAAGTGCTCGAAGAGATAGATGCTCTGCACATTCCGCAGATTCTGATACTCAACAAGATAGACCTGCTGGATGTGCAGCAGGGTATAGAGCGGGACGACTGTGGTAGAATTGAGTCTATTCGCTTGAGCGCTAAAAGTGGCGCAGGGCTGGACGAAATGCGTTCGGCTCTGGTTGAAATTCGCGATGCAGAACCAATTGAAGTGCCAGTACAAGAGTGGCATCCGCTAAATAATTAATT
>JBBQXA010000163.1:0-4704 GCA_038210095.1 Burkholderiales bacterium | reverse complement strand
GGTATGGTGCGCGCGCATAATGAAGACAGTGTCGCATGTGATGCTATCAATGGGCTGGTGGTGCTCGCTGATGGCATGGGCGGCTATAACGCGGGTGAAGTGGCGAGCGGAATTGCCGTATCGGTCATTGAGACCGAGGTGAGTCAGCGCTTTAAAAGTGAGAACCCGATTGATCTCGATGAGGTGACGGGTGAAGTGCAGGGGGAAATGTGGCTGCGCGATAACATCATCAAGGCAAATACTTCAATTTTTCAAGCGGCTCAGAGCCAGCCACAATACGCCGGAATGGGAACAACCATCGTCACCGGGTTGTTCTACGACAACAGCGTTGTAGTTGGGCATGTTGGTGATTCACGCATGTATCGACTGCGCGAGGGCATACTTGATGCGATCACGCGCGATCACTCCCTGTTGCAGGAGCAAATCGACAGCGGCATGATCAGCCGAGAAGATGCGCGGACATCGAAAAACAAGAATCTGGTGACACGTGCGGTTGGAATTGATGCTGAAGTAAAGCCGGAAGTTCATATCCATGATGTACGTATTGGGGATATCTATTTGTTCTGTTCGGATGGACTGAATGATATGGTCGAAGACGAGGATATCCAGTCCACGCTTTATGCAATGCAGGGTAACTTACCCCTTGCGGCTGAGCAGCTGATCCAGCTGGCCAATGATAATGGTGGCCGAGATAATATCTCCGTCATTCTGGTCAAGGTAAAAGGGGAGTTTGCAGCCTCCCGCAGTTGGCTGGCAAAATTAATCAACTGGTTTTAGGAATAATTAAAGGATCACCACTATGGCAGCAAAACTGATACTCAGTATGGATGGGACGGTCATCAAGGAATATCCTTTGGCCAAGGAGCGCATGACCATCGGGCGCAAGTCGCATAATGACATCGTGATCGAAAATCTGGCGGTAAGCGGTGAGCATGCGGCCATTATCACGATTCTGCACGATTCGTTCCTTGAGGATCTGAACAGTACCAATGGGGTAGAAGTGAACGGACTCGCGGTCAAAAAGCATTTTTTACAGAATAACGATTTGATCGAGATCGGGAAGTACAAACTCAAGTACATCAACGATCAAGCGGGTCAAGCTACTGCGGCCGATTTTGAAAGAACCATGATAATGAGAGCGCCGATTAAGCCTGCCGCACCAGCGGGCGGGGAGGCGAAGCTCGGTCAGACCGGAGGGGAGGCGAAGCTCGGTCAGACACAGATCAACCCCGCTGCAGCGGCGGTTGAGAAAACCGGACAATTTGTAGCGCAACAGCCCGTACAGCCGACTACTGTGCCAGTCGCCAAGGCGGCCCCGCAGGCCGCAGCGGTACAAATTATGACTGGCCCGAATGCGGGCAAGGAGCTGGATCTGGTGAAGAATTTGACCACTCTGGGTAAGCCTGGGGTGCAGGTGGCTGTGCTGACTCGCCGCCCACACGGTTTCTTCATTACCCATGTGGAAGGCGCTGAACATCCGTCTGTGAATGGAGAAAAGCTGGGTGACCAACCGCACCAGTTACGGGATCATGACATGATTGAACTGGCAGGCGTCAAAATGGAATTTTACTTCAAGGAATGAGCCGCCAAATTTGTGGATTCGCTGAATAACTGACGCTTTGGACTGTCTCTGAAGGATATGGCGTGAAAAAGAATGCGATCTTGATAGGATTGGGGCTGTTGGTGGTTCTAATCTTCGCTGGAAATGCAGCCCGTTTTTATCAAATCGGCTTCGTGGATCAGCTGTCTTCCATCCTTTATGACTACCGTCTGCGCCTGACGATGCCTCGCACGGTTGATGAGCGTATCGTTATCCTAGATATTGATGAAAAGAGCTTAGAAGAAGAGGGGCGCTGGCCGTGGGGGCGAGATCGGCTGAGCACGTTGGTGGACAAGTTGTTCGATCAATACCATGTGGCGTTGGTCGGTTTCGATGTGGTGTTCGCGGAGAAAGATCAGAGCTCAGGGCTCGGCGTATTGCAGCAACTAGGGCAAAATCAGCTGCGGGACGATGCCGCTTTCCAATCCGCACTGGCGAAAATAAAACCGCAACTTGAGTATGACAAGTTGTTCGCTGACAAGCTCAGAAATCGCAATGTAGTGCTCGGTTACTATCTGACCGATCAGCAGTCCAATCACACTTTAGGCGCGTTGTCAGAGCCAACTTTCCCTTCAGGGTATTTTGCCGGACGTCCGATCCAGTTTACCAACTGGAATGGTTATGGTGCCAATCTACGTGAATTGCAGCAGGCAGCGGCCAGTTCGGGGCACTTTAATCCACTGGTGGACGGCGACGGCGTGGTGCGGCGCATACCGATGTTGGCAGAGTACGGCGGTGCATATTACGAATCGCTCTCGCTGGCGATGGTGCGTACTCTGTTCGGGAATTCGCCACTGCGCGCGGGTTTTGCTGAGGGACAGAATGAAGGCTACGGGGGATTGGAGTGGTTGGAGCTGGATACGCCTGGCGGCACGCTGAAGATAGCGGTGGACGAGAGCGTAGCGACACTCGTTCCCTATCGGGGCGGACGTGGAAGCTTCCGCTATATTTCAGTAGCCGATGTCTTGCATGACCGGGTTGCTCTTGAACAGCTTAAAGACAAAATTATTCTGGTTGGTACCTCGGCACCCGGTTTGCTGGATATGCGTTCCACGCCGGTATCAGAAGTTTATCCGGGGGTGGAAATAAATGCCAATATGGTCGCAGGTATTCTTGATCGGGATTTGAAGACACGTCCAGCTTACATGCTGGGGGCTGAAGTGCTCTGGCTTTTGGTAGTGGGCATTGCACTGAGTTTTCTGTTGCCCATCTTGAGTCCGATCAAGGTCATGCTTGTGTCCGTACTGATGTTTACGTTGACCAGTGGATTCAGTGTGGCACTCTGGCATTATGGCAATGTGGTGCTGCCGTTGGCAAATAGCCTGCTGATGATAGGCGTGATATTTGCACTGGACATGTCATATGGCTATTTTTTCGAGTCGCGTACCCGGCATCAGATTACCGGTTTGTTCGGACAGTATGTACCCGGAGAGTTGGTTGAGGAAATGGCTGAACATCCAGAGTCTGTTTCGATGGATGGCGATAGCCGTGAGATGACCATGCTATTCGCCGATGTCCGTAGCTTTACCACAATCTCCGAGGGTATGGATCCCAAGGAGTTGACGCTGCTGATGAATGAGTTCCTGACGCCTCTGTCTCGCGTCATTTATAAGCATCGCGGCACCATAGACAAGTACATGGGCGATTGCATCATGGCATTCTGGGGGGCGCCATTGCGGGATGCCGAACATGCCCGGCATGCTATGTTGGCGGGCATTGAAATGCAGGCGACGCTGAAGGCGTTGCAGCCGCAATTCAAGGAGCAAGGTTGGCCGGAGATTCGGATCGGCGTGGGTATCAATACTGGCCGGGTCAGCGTTGGCAACATGGGCTCAGAGGTTCGAGTTGCCTATACGGTAATGGGCGATGCGGTGAATCTGGCTTCCCGCCTGGAGGGGATCACCAAACAGTATGGCGTGGGAATTGTTGTGGGTGAAATTACAAGGGAGGCAGTTACTGATTTTGTTTATCGCGAACTTGACCATGTGCGGGTAAAAGGTAAAGATAAGCCGGTGGCCATCTATGAGCCGCTGGGCTTGGTTGGCGAAGTGGATCAGGCATTATTGGACGAACTCGAATTGTTTCACGAAGCCCGCCGTTTATACCGCAAGCAGGATTGGGATATGGCCGAACTGCAATTGCTGAATCTGCAGCACAAGTCCCCGGATACGGCGTTGTATGGAATTTACGCTGAACGTGTGGCTTACTTCCGCAAGAATCCACCTGGTGACGACTGGGATGGAGTTTTTGTATTTCAAACCAAGTAATTCGTGCCGACGATAAATAGCAAAGGCTGACGGGATAATGAAGCTGAGAGTTTTGGGGTGTAGCGGAGGAATCGGTGGGAATTTGCGTACCACGTCTTTTCTGCTTGATCGCGATATCCTGATTGATGCGGGTACCGGGGTGGGTGAACTCAGCCTGTCCGAGTTGACTGAGATTGATCATATCTTCATTACGCATTCCCACCTTGATCATATTGCCTGTATTCCATTTCTGGTCGATAGCGTCGGGTTTATGCGCAAATGCCCGTTGGTCGTCTACTGTACCGCGGAAACGCGAGAAATTTTGCAACAGCATATTTTCAACTGGAAGGTCTGGCCCGATTTCAGCCGGATACCGAATGAGGAATATCCATACATGCGTTTCCAGACCATAGTTCAGGGTGAGGCGATCGAACTGGGGGGGCGAAAAATCACCGCGATTCCGGCCCTACATACCGTTCCCGCAGTCGGATTTCATCTGGATAGTGGCAGTGCCAGTCTGGTGTTCAGCGGGGATACCACCAATAACGATGCAATGTGGGAAGTCATAAATCGCATAGAGAATTTGCGTTATCTGATTGTCGAAACGGCATTTTCGGATAGTGAGAAGGAACTTGCCGTCTTGTCCAAACACTTTTGCCCCAGCATGCTGGCACAGGATTTATTGAAGTTCAGCCGCGATGCGGAGATTTATATTACGCACCTGAAACCGGGTGAGGTGGAACTGACCATGAAGCAGATCGAACAGGATGTGCCTGGACGCAACCTTCAGATGTTGCTGAACAATCAGGAATTTGAGTTTTGATTACGAAATTTATGCGCGTGAAGTCGACGGATTTG
>JBBQXA010000162.1:0-4711 GCA_038210095.1 Burkholderiales bacterium | reverse complement strand
TTAAAACTCCTCCCACTCCTCGTCACCCGCCGCCTTAGGTTTAGCCGAAGCCTTGGCAGGAGCCTTGACAGCAAGCTTCTTGGCCGGTGCCGACTTGCGAGCCAAAGTCGGGGAACGTTGAGCCGCGACAGCCGTTTTTCCGCCCGCGTCCACCTTGAAGGTTGCCACCGACACCGACAAATTTTGAGCCTGTTCTTCCAGTGACTCTGCCGCCGCAGCGGCCTCCTCCACCAGAGCTGCATTTTGCTGAGTCACCTCGTCCATCTGGGTTATCGCCAGATTCACTTGCTCAATGCCCGCACTTTGCTCAGAAGAAGCGGCCGTGATCTCAGACATGATATCGGTCACTCGCTTAATCGAATTTACGATTTCCTCCATAGTCTGACCTGCCTGAGCCACAAGTTTGCTGCCACCTTCAACTTTTTCTACCGAATCATTGATCAGGCTTTTAATCTCTTTTGCCGCCGCCGCCGAGCGCTGTGCCAGATTTCGCACTTCTCCCGCCACCACTGCAAAACCACGCCCCTGCTCACCGGCACGTGCAGCCTCGACCGCCGCATTCAGTGCCAGAATGTTGGTCTGGAACGCGATGCCATCTATCACACTAATAATGTCCACAATCTTGCGTGAAGATTCGTTGATTGAGTCCATGGTAACGACCACATCACTGACCACCGCTCCCCCCTTGATCGCGACATCAGAAGCGCCAATCGCCAATTGATTGGCCTGCTTGGCATTCTCGGCATTTTGCTTCACGGTAGAGGTCAGCTCCTGCATGCTTGAAGCGGTCTCTTCCAAACTGCTTGCCTGTTCTTCGGTTCGCTGCGACAGATCATTGTTGCCGGCCGCAATCTCCTTGGATGCGGTATTGATTGTGTCTGTCGCATCCTTGATCTCACCGATAATAGTTTTGAGTTTTTCGGCGGTCGCATTGGAGTCATCCTTCAACTGGCCGAAGGTTCCACTGTAATCACTGGTGATGCGATCAGTCAGGTCACCCCGTGCCAGCGAACCCAGCATGCGCACCACTTCCTGCAAGCCCTTGTCCGAAGTCTCCATCAGCTGATTGATGCCCTCACCCAATTGTTTGAAGAAGCCATCCTTACCCTGCATATCGATACGATTGGTGAAGTCACCATGAACGGCCCCATCGACGATTTCAGCCACTTCTTTCTCTACGGCGACTTCTGCGGTTCTATCATTCCATTCCAGTGCTGCACCTAGACGGGTTCCTCGTTCGTTAATTACCGGATTAGCGGCCAGTGCAAAGGTTCGCCCGCCTATCTTGATTTCAGTACGGTGGGTACTGCTCAGACTCGCCAACATGGATTTCTGATGCGCTGGATTCTTATGAAAGCTGTCTATGCTGCCGCCCAACAAACTGGCTGCCTTGAAATTCGGCAATTCCTTGCGAATGTCTGCTTCGGCATTCTGCATCAACTCACTCACCGCCTTGTTCATATAGATGATGTTGCGCTCGGTATCAGAAATCATCACGCTGGTCGATACGTTGTCCAGACCAATCTTGATGCGCAGATTCTCATTCGACACTCGCAAAGCATCTGCTACGTCAAAGCCCAACTTGATCTGCATGGACTTGAGAGCCTCAAGCAACTTTCCCATTTCGTCCTGACGCTTGATCTGGAATACATTGTTGTATTTCCCTTGCGAAACTTGCTGCATCACGCCGATGAGCACATTAATCGGACGAATCACCCCGAACAGTACGGTAGTCATTGCCCAGATCGCCATTAATATACCGAGCGAGATTAATGCGAAAGCAAGCGTGCGCAAGTTTTCATAACGGACTTCAGCAAGCTCAAACTCTTCTTTCGCCAGTTTCGACTGCAACGACTTCAATTCATCGGCCTTATCCAGCGCCAAGGGACCTTTAACATCAACGATGTTGAGCATGACTGCGTTGGCTTCTGCATAGCGCCCTTGATTGTAGAGATCTCTCGTAACCACAAGGCCCTCCACAACAAACTCCTTGCGCAATACGGAGTATTCATCGGCGATGCGTTTTTCTTCTGGCGTCATGCTGCTGGCTGAATATTCAGCCCACAGTTTAGTAATCGTTGCGATATTCTTATCAACCTCATCGGTATGATGATGAATCGAATGACCCTGCTCCCTACTTTCCTGCATACGCGGGTCATGCATACCCGCCATATGTAGTTCGCGAATATTCGTATTCATCAAGTCGGATATCTCGGCAATCTGCTCCAAGGGAATCGTACGATCAAGATAGACTGCCTTTAAGCCTTCATTGCTCTTGGACATGCCATACAAGCCCATACCACCGAGTGCCAGCAACATGACTGACAACAACATCAGCACGGTCACCATACGGGCTTTGATTGAGGCATTCTTCATCAGGTTAAGCTTGCTCAACAGGCTAGGCTTGACGACTTGTCCATCCTTGATACGCAAACCTCCTGCTTGACCGTTGCGGAACAGTGCATAGGCAGCTGATGCCGCATTGACCTGCTCTGCCGTAGGCTTGCTGCGCACCGACATGTAACCGACCAGCTGTCCTTGCTCGTAAATAGGAGTGGCATTTGCCACCACCCAGTAAAAATCACCGTTCTTGCAACGATTCTTGACCAGACCCGTCCAGGGGCGATTGGCTTTCAGTGAAGTCCACAAGTCTGCAAATGCCTCCGTCGGCATGTCGGGATGACGCACAATGTTGTGCGCAACTCCGATCAACTCCGATTCGACGAACCCGCTGATTCTCAGGAAATCCTCATTCACATAAGTGATCAAGCCCTTAAGGTCCGTCTTGGAAACAACCGAATCAGTCTCCTTAAGCACGTACTCGACATTAGTAACTGGTTGGTTATTTTTCATGAAGCGCTCCCTCTGGTTTTATTTTTTGATAACTTATTTGAAGAATTTACAGTTAATGCGCGGCTACATCGACCAGCTCCATGTCTCGGCTGGTCATAAGTTTTTCAATGTCGGCGATGATAATCATACGATCATCAACCGTCCCCAGTCCGGAGATGTACTGGGTATCCATCGCGCCACTGAATTCGGGTGCAGCCTTGAGTTGCCCTGGCGCTAATGAAATTACGTCTGAAACACCGTCCACCACCATGCCCACCACACGATTAGCGATGTTCAAAATAATGACAACCGTAAGATTGTCATAGCTGACCTTGCCGAGATTGAACTTGATGCGCATATCAACAATGGGAACGATAATGCCGCGCAGATTGATCACACCCTTGATGAATGCCGGAGAATTGGCAATCGTAGTCACGGCATCGTAGCCGCGTATCTCCTGCACCTTGAGAATATCAATACCATATTCTTCACTGCCTAATGTAAATGTCAGCAACTCACGACTACTTTCTGTAGCCATCTTCACATCACTGGATTGCATCATACCCTTCCTGTACTTCAATTAGACATAATCAAAAAATCAACTCGACTGAAGCCGAGTTGAAGTTTAGACCACTTCTTCTCGGAATGGTATTTTTAACATAACCAAGCAAAGTAGTCGTCATTTATTTGGCGATGAAAGCTGTCGATAAATATCAACTCGTCCCACCCTAATTCCCCAGCACGAACTGCAATACGTCCGGCTCTCGTCCAGCACAACCATGCTTCACGACATAGCTGATTCACAGTGCAGCGCTTCTCGGCTCTGTCGTATCATGCGGGACGCTCAAAATTGGCGATTCACTAATGAGGTGACGATGCTTAATCAGATTAAACTGTTTTTTAGCAGAGGTCGGAGCAGCCAGTCGCTGGGCAAGGTTGATATGCTGCTACGTGCGGCGATAGACAGGCAGTTTGATGATGGGCGGAAGAAACAAGAGGATGCGTACTGGAGTTCGGGCGGGCACAATGTCGGTAGCGATGTGATCGAGGCCATCAATATTGCCACTCGCACGCTGGAAGATTTGGCCCGCACGGAAGTTCGCCCGTCAATACAAGCTGCCATCCACGCTGTGACGGTGGCCCACCAGAAATATTGCGAGTCTGCCAAGGATGGTTATGGTTCTGCAACGCTGGGAGGGCTGTTAACGGATCTGTCCAAGATCGAGCAGCAACATCCTCAGGCAAATTTTACTATGGCCGCATTTTCCGGCCTGTTGCCACCTACTCCCCATAGAGGAGATCAGTCCGAGCAAGATGAGTGGTTTACCCAATATGTCCTGTCGTGCAGCTCTGAACTTCAGGCGCTGTTGGAAGCCTATGCAGAAAATTCGCTGCAGCGCGTAATCGGCATTGCCAATCAATTGCAGACTAATTCTTCTGATCCAAACTGGGTGTTCCGGCTACAGTTGCTGATGTTTAGTAGCATCATGCGCAATATGCACGGGACTGGCGGCGACAAGAGCATCTGCGCCACGCTGGAAAATACCCTGCGCGCCACCTACACTACCGAGGTGGCAGTGAGCTTGGTTCGTTGCATTCTGGGCGAGCTTGATTTACCTGAAGTGTGTGCGCGGGAAGGACAGGATGAAGTGCGCGCAATGGCTGCCTACTATCTCGGCGCACGTGCCCTGATGCTCAAACAGACGGAAGAAGCGGCAAGAAATTTTGAAGCTTGCCTTAACCTGAATGTTTCATAAACCTTACCGAGCGCGGCCTGCGCTGGATTTATCTGCGCATCAAAACGCCGAGCAAGGCTCCCCCAACCCCATCAAGTAGGGAGCGTTGCAGGGTTATCGATTATGGATGGAGGGTGAGTGAC
>JBBQXA010000161.1:0-4910 GCA_038210095.1 Burkholderiales bacterium | reverse complement strand
AATGGTTTGCTGCCATTCAGCGCATCCTCGATAGCTTGTTCGCTGGCGACTTTGTCGTCGGGATAAAGACTCTTTTGCCAGGCGTCATATGCGCCGGAAAAATTCTCGCGCTTCAGGCCATACAGCATGAACATGGAGTCTTCCCATAACAACTGGTTACTTGCGATATCCCAATCCCAGATACCGATACTGCTGGCGTGCGTTGCCAGCATGAGTCGTTCTTCGCTGGCTCTAAGCTTCTTTTCAGCCTGTTTTCGTTCGGTAATGTCGCGCACAAATACCGCGAGGCAGCCGCCACGCACCGCCATATACTGGGCGGAAATTTCCACCTCGAAAAGGTGGCCATCTTTGTGACGATGGAGAGATTCAAAGTGAGTTTCCTGGTTTTCAATCACAGCCTGGATATGTGCGCGCGTCTGTTCCGGATGCTCGCTTGCCTCAAGGTCAGTAATAGACATTTGCAACAACTCATTTTCGCTATAGCCGGACATGGCGCAGTAAGCCGGATTAACTACCAGTAATTTGCCGTTTTCTAGCGAGGTAATCCAGAAGCCGTCAACAGCAGTTTGCAAAACTGTTTTAAATTCGAGTTCTGCCTGTTTGCGCGCAGTGATGTCGCGCGCAATGATGGAGGCTCCTACAACCGTTCCCGAGCCATCTTTGAGCGGAGAGATTGAGGTTGAAATGTGAATGGGCGAACCATCTTTTCTGATTCGGATCGTTTCGAAATGACTGATCATTTTTCCGCGCCCGATCTCTTCGAGGATGTCCGGCTCTTCATGTGAGCGCTCTGGCGGAATCAGCATCGCCATCGGCTGCCCAACTATTTCATGCACGGTGTAGCCGAATATTTTCTCGGCGGAAGCGTTGAAACTGGTGATGATGCCATCCATCGATTTGGTCATGATCGCGTCATCTGATGATTCGACGATGGCGCTGATTCGCTGCATGGCGTGTTCCACCGACTTGCGCTCACTGATATCTTGCGCAACACCAGTGGTTCCCAGCAACTGACCGACCTTGTTCACTATTGGTGTTTTCCAGGTTTGCACCCAGTATTCATGTCCATCCGATATAAGCTTTTCTTCAATTACTGTTTTTTGCCGGGACTCCATGACGGCGACATCGTCCCGCCAGTATTTAATGGCTACTTCTTGCGGCCAGATATCGAAGTCTGTGTGCTCGATAATATCTTCCCTGCGTTTCTTGCCAGTGGCGTTGAAAAAAACCTGATTGAAGGCGATATAGTGCCCTTCAGTATCTTTCTGCCAGATCAGGAAAGGCGCATTGTCCAGTGTTGCTTGTAAGCGTGCTTCGTTGGTGGCGAGTTGTTGATTTATTGCGACGACCCGATTGCGGCCCGTGATGAACAACAAGGTCAGGCCAGTCAGCACTATGCTGAGCGGTATGCCTATCAGCAGTACGACAAGGGGGCGAAGGTCATCTATACGCCCTTCGTACCCCGGCAAGGAGCGCATCAAAACAGTCCAGCTATTGCCCCCGACCTGTAACAGTCGGATGTCTTTATATTTTGTTTCAGGCTTGGTGAGAGAGAGCTGGTTGTCGCTGTCGTACATCAAGGCGTCCTTGCTCGCCACATCTCCGTCGAATATCTCAATGTCCAGTTCGGGTTTAAACTCGCCGAGAATGCCCTTCATCATGTCGGCCATGCGGAATGTGGCCGTAACCCAGCCGGCGATGTTGGCCCTGCGCTCCTCCAGCGTTTCATGCGGAAGACCTATCCTGTATACCGGCAGGTTCATCAGGAAGCCGAATTGAGGATGGTTATTGTCTTCGATGACCAGCTTGACTTTATCGGAGATCGTCACCGTGTCCTGATCACGAGCCGTTTCAAGACTGACACGGCGAGCAGCTTCCGCATAGCGGTCATATCCGAATGCACGCAAATTGCGACTGGTAAAAGGCTCGAGATGGGTTACGGGAGCGTACCAATCGCGCTTTCCTTCCGGATAGATGGTGTACCCCGGAAAGTCTTGCCTGCGCAAGGTCGCGACCAGCTGCTCTTTCTGCCTGTGGTTCAGTAGCGGCTCGAATCCGACATTCTGAATGCCGGGATATTGTGGCGGCAGGGACAGCGACTCATAAAATTTCCGGAAGTCCGCATGGCTGACTTTTTCGGCAACCACAAACGGTGCGCGGACGGAACGCAATATTTGTTCATAGGCATGAATGCGTTCGCCCATACGCTCCATAGTCTTCTGCACCCTGATGCTGAACTCTGTTTGCAGGTCTTGCTGGGCATTGTGGCGTTCGGCCCCCCACAGCAGCAACGTCCCCCCCAATGAGGCGAGGAAAACCAGTAAGACCCATGTCAGGTTTGCGCGGAAGAGGAATGTTTGCTCGGTGGACATATTGGTTCAGCCTTTTGAATTAGCGTGGATATCCGGACAACTTAAGCTCTGACATGTCGATATGGTTATGCGCTTATATCCACTGATTCAGTAACCAGCGCGCCCACTCGGTCACCTCGCTCGCAGTCATGCCTATCGTGGCTTGTTGCTTCGCGAGTTCATCGCCCGCCGCGCCGTGCAGATGCACCGCCAGCAATAGCGCGTCGTCCGCGTTCATGCCCTGAGCAATTAGCGCGGCGACCATGCCGGTCAGCACGTCGCCCATGCCCGCCGTACTCATGCCGGGATTGCCGGTCTTGTTGATGTAGAGCTTGCCGTCGCGGGTAGCGATCAGGCTGCCGGCACCTTTCAGTACCACGCTGGCGGCGTAATTTTGGGCGAGTTGCTGCACGGCAGCGATGCGGTCGGCTTCTATCTCGGCAATTTCACAGCCCAGCAGGCGTGCGGCTTCGCCGGGATGTGGGGTGAGTACGGTCGCAGCCTTGCGCGAGTGCAGCAGGGTGCGCAGGTCGGGGCGCAGCGCGAGCAGATTCAGCGCGTCGGCATCCAGCGCCAGAGCGGCTTGGGTGTTGATGGCGTCATGTAGCAGTTTCTGCGCCGCCAGGTCTCGCCCGAGGCCGCAACCGATGGCGATAACATTGACATCGGCAAGTTGCAATACCTCTGCTGCTCCGCGCAACATTAACTCCGGTTGCAACAGGTCCACGCCCGGCGCATTCTCGGCCAGCAGTCCGACATGTACGCAGCCTGCCCCCAACTTGAGTGCCGCACGGGCGGCCATCAGCGCCGCCCCCACCATGCCCGTTGCGCCGCCGATCACCGCAACAGTGCCGAACTGTCCTTTGTGGCTGTCGCGGCGGCGTTGCGGAAAATGGGCGATAACATTTTTGCGGGTAATGGCGATAGGTTTGGCTGACATATTCAAAAGTCCTTTGTTCGGTATGGGGGTAGGGTTGAGGCCATAGTATAATCGCGTCCCGAATTCATTTTCACGGTCTACGCCATGTTTCAAGTTTCCTTCGGCTCCTCCGCCTTATCCGCCTTCCGTCTCGAAAAGCTGCGTGCCGCGCTGAGCGATGTCGCTCCCGGCATCGTCGTTGCGGATACCCGTCATTGCTATTTCACCGCCTTGCGCAGCGAGACACTGAACAAGCCACAGGCTAAATTGCTGGACAAGGTGCTGGGACTGGACAAGTCCAGCGGCCAGCCCGCAAATGCCGCGCAGTGCCGAAGTCTGCTGGTGGTGCCGCGTCTGGGTACGATCTCCCCCTGGTCGACCAAGGCCACCGACATCGCGCAGCATTGCGGTTTGCATGGCGTGCAACGCATCGAGCGCGGTGTGGTGTTCTATCTGACCACCAAAAATGGCAAGCTGCCGGGCAAGAGTGATCTGGCTGCCGCGCTGCCGTTGTTGCATGACCGCATGACCGAATCGGTGCTGGACAAGATCGACGGGGCAGCAAAGAAACTGTTTCAGCAGGGCAAGCCACAACCGTTGTCCAGCGTAGATGTCCTTAAGGGTGGCAGCAAGGCGCTGGCAGTCGCCAATCGCGAGATGGGTCTGGCGCTGTCGGAGGACGAGATTGACTATCTGGTCGAGAACTTCAAGAAGCTCAAGCGCAATCCGACCGATGTCGAACTGATGATGTTTGCGCAGGCGAATTCCGAACACTGCCGCCACAAGATTTTCAACGCCGACTGGGTAATCAATAGCGAACAGCAGGATATTTCGCTGTTCGGCATGATACGCAACACCCACAAGATCAGCCCGCAGGGCACGGTGGTCGCCTACTCCGACAACTCGTCGGTGATCGAGGGTGCGCGCATCGAGCGTTTCTATCCGCGCGCTGATGGCAGCTATGAATTCAGCGACGAGATGACTCACATCCTGATGAAGGTCGAGACGCATAATCATCCGACCGCAATTGCACCGTTCGCCGGTGCAGCCACCGGTTCCGGTGGTGAGATTCGTGATGAGGGCGCGACGGGTAGCGGCTCCAAGCCCAAGGCCGGACTGAGCGGATTCTCGGTATCCAATCTGAACATTCCCGGCTTCCAGCAGCCTTGGGAAAAACTGAGCGCAAAAAGTGCGGCGACCTATGGCAAGCCTGCGCGCATCGTCACCGCCTTGCAGATTATGCTGGACGGCCCTATCGGTAGCGCGGCATTCAACAACGAATTTGGTCGCCCCAATCTGACCGGCTATTTCCGCACCTTTGAAGAGAACGTCAGCGGCGAGATGCGCGGCTATCACAAGCCCATCATGCTGGCGGGCGGTGTCGGCAATATCGCGGCCAACCATACTCACAAACACAATCTGCCGACCGGAGCACTGGTGATTCATCTGGGCGGCCCCGGCATGCTGATCGGTCTGGGCGGCGGCGCGGCATCCAGCATGGATACCGGCTCGAACGCCGAGAATCTGGACTTCGATTCGGTGCAGCGCGGCAATCCCGAGATGCAGCGCCGCGCACAGGAGGTGATCGACCGCTGCTGGCAACTGGGTGAGAACAATCCCATCCTGTCGATCCATGACGT
>JBBQXA010000160.1:0-4965 GCA_038210095.1 Burkholderiales bacterium | reverse complement strand
AGCCGAGCTATCGAACGACACGCTACAAACCTCCCAGAGTGTGCAGGGCTTGTCTGAACGTGCCACCCAGATAGGCAGCATCGTCCAGCTGATCAAGGAAATCGCCGAGCAGACCAACCTGCTGGCTTTGAATGCGGCAATTGAAGCCGCCCGCGCGGGCGAGCAAGGCCGTGGATTTGCTGTAGTGGCCGACGAAGTTCGCAAACTGGCGGAACGGACAGCCAAAGCGACCAGTGAAATTTACTCTATCGTCAATGCGATTCAGGTCGAAACAACCCAGGCAAAAGGCCAGATGCAGGTTTGGGCTGGAAAATCGCAGGCCTTCAGCTTAGAGGTCGGCAATGTAATGGAAAACATGAAACACCTGATGGGACTTTCAAACACGATGGAGGGAACGATCTCGGCTGCCGCTCTGCGCAGTTTTGTCGAAGTCGCCAAGATTGATCACATTCTGTACAAATTTGAGATTTACAAGGTGTTCATGGATATTTCAGACCGGACTGCCGACAGCTTCACCTCTCATACCTCATGCCGTCTGGGGAAATGGTATTTCGAAGGCGAAGGCAAAGATTGTTATTCCAGACTGGATGGCTATACGCAGGTCGCGGCTCCCCATCAGGATTTCCATAATAACGGATGCGCTGCAATCAATGCGTTCCACGCCGGCGACAAAATCAAAGGCATGGATTACATCAAAAAAATGGAAGCCGACAGCATGGCCGTGTTGTCAGCACTGGAGCGCATTGCCAGCGCGGGCGAAGGAGACAGCAGCCTGCTGTGCCACTCAGCCAACTGAGTGCCACCCAAGTTGCGGTGGTGATTGACAGGTCAGCCCCCTATCCGTACCTGCGAGTTACTCCAAAACCGACGTTCACCCAAAAACTTGGGGGTAGCCATTGTTGCCGCTGGGCATTATCCACGCAAGGACGAACTTTCAGTTCGAATCTGTTCGTTCCAACGAAATATTCAATGGGTGAGATGTAAAATCGCTGACCCATTTTCAATTCCGTGTGGTCTTTTCGAAAACTATCTCCCCAAGCCATGACTAACGAATCATGGAAAATTACGGTTTTGTCTCCACGAACCGGTAGGTTGCATGACAGGCGATGCAATTGTTCATCGCTTCGCTCAATTGTATGACAGTGTGCTTGCTGTCCTTGAGCTTCTCAGCATCGGCTGCGATTTCGTCAAATTTATTGCGTGTGCCAAACCCGAGTGCTTTCATCTCGACAGGCAGCTTTCTGAATAACGAGCCTGGCGTATCAGCCTCGGCAGCCATGCCGGATGCTCGGGCCGAACTTGCTACCGTCGCAAAGTCATCCGTAGCTGCCGCTGCCAGTATGTTCTGGGAGCTTTGCAACCAGTTACGCATTTCCAGCAGCAGGGCGTTACGTTCGTCTTTGCTCAGCATGACCGCCATACGGCCATCATCTGAGGGGGCAACTTCTCCCTTGGTAAATTTATAGGCGAACAGCGCAACAGCGACCGACAGGATGACGACCAATATCCAACTTAATTTGCAATTTTTCATGATGATTCCCTCTTAAAGTTAGCAACAATTACTTTGCCGGCTTGCCGTAAAAATGCTCGACAAAGGGCGTTCGGAAGGTTTGATGACAGGCCAGGCAGGTCGATTGCACCTTCTGAAATGCGTCTATAACTTCCTGCCCCTCCTTTTTCTGTGCGGCATGAAGCAACTCGTGCGCCGCTTCATGGGTCTTGCCGTCAAACTCCTTGAACTTGCTCATGTCACTGCCCATGAAAGTCATGATGCGCATCTTTTCGGCAAGGGGTGGCTGCGGATGTTCGGCTATGGACGGGGCTGTTTTTTCAACCAGCGCCCAATCCTCGCGCGAAATGCCGTCGGTGATGACCTGCATGTTTTTACCCAGATCCTTCATGACCTGCTGCAGGGCAAGCGGTTCTGCGGCATGTGCCATGTTTGCGGCAAAAGCCAAGGCCAGTGTTGGGATGGTCAGTGCAAGTTTTGTTGTCATACTGTTTCCTTTCTGCTTTGAAATTGAAAATTAATCAACGTTGCTACGATTCTTGATGCCATACAGATAAATCGGGAATGTTTTCTCGGCCTGTTGCAGCAAGGTACGTCTACCGCCAAAGATGGAAGACTGCATGACCAGTCCCTGTACCATGCCGATGTAGAGCACTGCGGCGCTTTGTGTGTCGAGTGTTGCTGACACCTGTGACTGCGCCTTGCCGGCTTCGAGCAGTGCGGCAATCTTGCCTTCATAGCCCGAAATTATTTCCTGTATCAGGTGGCGCAGCTTGCTGTTTTTCTTATGTAGCAATTCCGAAAACAACAGGCGCGGGATGGCCGGATGCTTGTCGATGAAGGCGATATGCGCCAGAAACATCCGTTCGATGGCATCCAGTGGATCGGTTGCATCGGCAGCGGCCTTGTCCAGTACTTTCATCAGTTGCTCTCGCACCCAGTGTATGACCGCCAGCCAGATGTCATCTTTGCTGGAAAAATGGCGAAAAATGGCCCCCTGGGTCAACTGCATCGCCTCGGCCATATCCTGAGTTGTGACGCTGTCCACGCCCTTGTCGGCCGCCAACTTAACTGCCACACGCACGATTTCACTTTGCCGCTGTTCGCTGGACAAACGCTTCTTGATCATATTCTTAACAACCTCAGTATTCATTTCTTGCTCCCTCTACTTCGCCTTCAAAACGTTCTGCCTTCGCCCGCTTCCTCGTAAGTACGCCCGTCGCGAATGTGATAGATGCGCTTGAAAGTCGGAATGATTTTTTCATCATGCGTGACCACGATAATCGCGGTCTGATATTGCTGTGCCATTTGATTCAGAATGCGCACCACATTCAGTGCCCGCTCGCTATCAAGCGGGGCGGTCGGCTCATCGGCCAAGATGATGGGTGGGTGGTTTGCCAGTGCGCGGGCAATTGATACGCGCTGCTGTTCGCCGCCGGACAGTTGCGAAACCTGAGCACGGGCTCTATGTCCGACATCCAGCGCCTGCAGCAATTCCAGTGCGCGGCTGCGTGACTTTTCATTCGAGTTGCCTGCCAGCATGGGCAGCAGAGCCACATTGTCGGTAACATCCAGAAACGGGATCAGATAAGGGGCCTGAAAAATGAAGCCGATACGGTCGCGCCGTAAGGTACGCAAATCGGTAATTTTCCATTTCTGATCAAAAATGAGCTGATTTCCTAGTGTCATTTTTCCGGCAGTAGGTTCAATGACTGCGCCCAGACACTTGAGTAAAGTGCTTTTGCCTGAGCCGCTAGGGCCCACCAATCCCACCACTTCGCCCGGCCAGATGGTCATGTCCACGCCCTTGAGCGCATCGACCGCCGTATCGCCCTCACCATAACGCTTGGTTAGACCTTCAATATGAATTGCAGGATCGGCCATTTTTTAACCTCCAATTGCCGTGGCAGGATCGATGCGCAACGCGGCACGTATCGCAAAGGTACTGGCAATGGCGCACATCAGCATGACGAGAAAGAAACCGAGCAGCGCATCATTTGCTATCAGCAGCACGTATTTGGGGAATAGAGGCGCCCACAGGGTCGCGGAAAGTTTGCCCACAATAAAACCGATTAACCCCAGGCCCAGCGCCTGCTGCAAAATCATCGCGCTGATAGTGCGGTCGGTTGCGCCAATCAGCTTGAGTACGGCAATTTCGCGTATCTTGTTCATGGTCATGGTGAAGATGATGAAAGCCACGATGGCTGCACTGACCACCGCCAGAATGACCAGAAACATGAAGATCTGTTTGGAGGAGGTTGCAATCAGTTTTGCGACCAGTATTTCCTCCATTTGCACCCGTGTGTAGGCTTGCAGATGTCGCCAGCGCCGAATTTCTTCCGCCACCTGTTGTGCATTGGCATCGTGGGCTATGCGCACCAGTATGGCATTGACCATGTGGCTGCTGCTCTGGCTGGCCAGTATTGCATCCAGCAGTCCGGGTACGTTCGGGCGGTTGAAGGCCGGATTACCTGCCGTGCGTGCCCGTTCATTCAATAGTGCATCGTTGTCTTTGAGAAATTGCACCTCCTGCGCATCCTTGAGCGGAATGAACAGCATCGGATCTCCGCTGGAGGAAACCATGCGTCTTGTCAGACCGACCACGGTATAGCTGTGACGACGGATTTGTATCTGCTCGCCGATATTGAAGCCGGTCTTGATGTCAGCCAGCGCCTCATAGTGCGAGCGTGTGACGGGGCGACCCGCTACCAGATACTCGGGTTCGCCTGGCTTCCCCGGCTCAAAGCCCACCAGCATGATGCGTTTGTCCTTGCCATTTTGCTGCACCTGCATGGTCAGATAGGTCACATTGCCGGCAGCTACGATATTCTGTTGCCCGCGTAGATCACGCGCGACATCATCATGCACACTGGACGGTTCGGCATAAGGCCCCAGCGTGTCCTGCTGTACTACCCACAAGTCCGCGCCCGCGTTGTCTATCATCACGCGTGCATCATCAACCATGCCGCGATAGACTCCGGCCATGGTCAGCGTGACCCCGATCAACAGCCCCAGACCTATCCCGGTAAAGACAAACTTCCCCCAACCGTGCAGGATGTCTCGGCTGGCCAGATTAATCACGGATTACTCCGAATGATTTCAGTTACCACCTTTATTCTGGATTTCTCATGTAGTTGCTGCTGGCTATGCACGATGACATCATCGCCTGCTTTCAATCCTGAAAGAATGTGCGTGCGCCCATCGAGCGTGGCAATGCCTGTTTTAACCGGGCTAAACTGAATCTGCCCATCCTGCAATTTCCATACGCCTTCCGTGCGATCAATGCGTTTGACTGAAGCGCTTGGCACATACAACACCTCTTTCATGTCCGGCAGGCTGACCGTGACCTCAGCCAGTTCGCCCACCGCAGCACCTGTCTGTGATGAAGAAAATGCGACATTGACAATACGCTCCTCGGTAACGGCATCACCTATCATATCGATGCGCTCGACCTT
>JBBQXA010000159.1:0-4970 GCA_038210095.1 Burkholderiales bacterium | reverse complement strand
GGACATGGGGGCAGGTTTGAGTCCGAACGGAACTCAGGCTGCGGCAATGAGCGAGGAGGCAGATGTTTATCGGGCTCTATGTCTGGGGGTGCGCGACTATATCGGCAAGAATCGTTTCCCCGGCGTGTTGTTGGGAATGTCCGGCGGCATAGATTCCGCGCTGACGTTGGCGATAGCGGTGGATGCGCTGGGGGCGGACAAAGTGCATGCTGTAATGATGCCGTCGGCCTATACCGCCGACATCAGCCTGAACGACTCACGCGAAATGGTTGAGATTCTTGGTGTGCGTTACGACGAGTTTCCTATTGCACCGATGTTGCACTCCTATCTGGATACCTTGCAGCCCAGCTTTTCTGGTCGCGCCGAAGATACCACTGAGGAGAACTTGCAGGCGCGCATACGTGGCACATTGCTGATGGCGTTGTCCAACAAGTTCGGTGCGCTGGTGCTGACCACGGGCAACAAGTCCGAAATGGCAGTGGGCTATGCCACGCTGTACGGCGATATGGCGGGCGGTTTTGCGGTACTCAAGGATGTGTGCAAGACGCTGGTATACCGGCTGGCACGGTATCGTAATACTCAGGGTTTAGTCATTCCTGAGCGCATTATCACTAGGCCGCCAAGCGCGGAGTTGCGGCCCGATCAGACCGATCAGGACAGTCTGCCGCCATACGACGTGCTGGATGTGATACTGCAAGCTTATGTGGAGCAGGACAGGTCTATCCCTGAGATCATCGCGCGCGGGTATACGGAAGCGGACGTGCGCCGGGTGGTGCACTTAATCCGAATCAGCGAGCACAAACGGCGTCAGTCCGCTGTCGGCATCCGAGTTACAGAACGGGCTTTTGGCAAAGATTGGCGCTTTCCAATCACGGTCTGCCATCAAGATTCATATTAGTCGGGCTGTATCCCATTGTTTTAATGATGGATGTTTTGCATGAAAGTTGTGATTTGGAATTCACGGCGATTTTGATACAATCGCAACCGCTTTTTCAACTTAATCAGGGTAGGAGTCTTAAGAATGTCTATAGAACAACGCGTAAAAAAGATCGTAGCCGAACAACTGGGTGTGAACGAGGCTGAAGTCAAGAATGACTCGTCCTTCGTCAACGATCTGGGTGCAGACTCGCTCGATACTGTTGAGTTGGTGATGGCGCTGGAAGAAGAATTCGAGTGCGAGATTCCTGACGACGACGCAGAGAAGATCACTTCCGTGCAGCAAGCCATTGACTACGTCTTGGCGCACCAGAAATAAGCAACAACCCTCCCTTTCTGTTTCTAAAACGGAGTCAGTTTGTCAAAACGTAGAGTGGTAATTACCGGACTGGGGATCATCTCCCCGGTCGGGACAGGGATTTCCTCGGCCTGGCAGAGTATTGTCACGGGGAAGTCAGGCATAAGTCGAATCAGTCACTTTGATCCCAGTCAGCTCGCCTGCCAAATTGCAGGTGAGGTGAAAGATTTCGATGTGACGCAGTTCCTGCCAGCGAAGGATGCGCGCCGTATGGATCGCTTCATTCATTTTGGTCTGGTAGCCGGCATGGAGGCCTTTAAGGATTCCGGGCTGGAAGTCAGCGAGGAGAATGCCGAGCGTATCGGTGTGAACATCGGCTCCGGTATCGGCGGTCTGCCGATGATCGAAGACACTCACAATGACTATCTTGCGGCAGGGCCGCGCAAGATTTCGCCATTCTTCATTCCCGGCACCATCATCAATATGATTTCCGGCAACCTGTCTATTATGTACGGGTTAAAGGGACCAAATCTGGCGATGGTTTCGGCCTGTACCACAGGCACGCACTGTATCGGCGAATCTGCTCGTATCATCGAGTACGGAGATGCTGATGTGATGGTGTGTGGCGGTGCCGAAGCGACGGTTTGTCCTTTGGCTGTAGGCGGATTTTCTTCTGCTCGGGCATTGAGCACCCGAAATGATGATCCGGCTACCGCCAGTCGTCCATGGGACAAGGACCGCGACGGATTTGTGATGGGCGAGGGTGCCGGTGTGCTGGTTCTGGAAGAGTACGAGCATGCCAAGGCGCGAGGTGCAACGATCTACGCCGAGTTGGCCGGATACGGCATGAGTGGTGACGCTTACCACATGACTACGCCTTCTACAGATGGCCCGAAGCGCAGCATGATTAACGCGTTGCGCAATGCCGGACTGAACCCGCAGGATGTTAACTACGTTAATGCGCACGGTACGTCGACGCCATTGGGTGATAAGAACGAGACCGACGCAATCAAGTTGGCATTCGGCGATCATGCGCAGAAACTCGTAGTCAGCTCGACCAAGTCGATGACTGGCCACTTGCTGGGTGGTGCCGGTGGTGTTGAATCGGTGTTCTGCGCGTTGGCGATACACCATCAGGTATCGCCGCCGACAATCAACATGGTCGAGCAGGATCCAGAGTGCGATTTGGACTACTGCGCCAATACTGCACGTGACATGAAGATTGATGTTGCGGTCAATAACAACTTCGGCTTCGGTGGAACTAACGGCTCGCTGGTGTTCCGTAAGGTCTAGCTTTTAATTCACGCGATGCTGGTCAACGGTCAACCCGGCAATACGATTAGCATCCGTGATCGCGGATTTCTTTATGGCGACGGGGTGTTTCGCACCCTGCGCGTCATTCATGGCAAAGTGCTGCACTGGCCTTTGCACTATCTGAAACTACAGCACGACTGCGCTAAACTGGACATTATCTGCCCAGGCGAATCCTTATTGCTTGCCGATTTGTCCCTGTTGCTGGAACTGCACCCGGACGGTGTGGCAAAACTTATCGTCACTCGCGGGGAAGGGGCAAGGGGGTACGCGCCCGCAATTGATGTCGAGCCGACTCGAGTCTGGGATTTTTCGCCCATGCCTAGTTATCCGGCGACCTGGGCAATACACGGTATCAAGGCGTTGCTTAGCGGTCTGCGTCTGTCTTCACAGTCTCGGTTGGCAAGCGTCAAGCATTTGAATCGTTTGGAGAATGTGCTGGCAGCAGAGGAACTGCGCGATGTGCAACAGCGTGACAGTGAATTTGCCGAAAGCATGCTGCTTGATGCCGACGATCATTTGATTGAAGGAACCCGTAGCAATGTATTTATGGTGTCGCAGGGCTATTTGGTCACACCCGATCTGTCCCGTTGCGGCGTAGCGGGCATACAGCGAGATCGTGTGATGGCGTGGGCCTTGCAGCATGGCGTTACGCTACAGGTGCGCGATATTGCGCTGGACGAGGCCCTGCAGGCCGACGAACTGTTTGTGGCGAACAGTATTTTCGGACTGTGGCCAGTGCGTGAGTTGGGGGCGCGACACTGGAGTCAGTTTTCGGTGAGTGACAAAATTCGCCTAGCACTTGAGAAAGAAGATATTTTATGCGCCGACTGATAGTCCTGCTGCTGTTCCTGCTGCTGCCCATTGCAGCAGGTTTGGGCGTTTACGCCTTGCGTCCCTTACCCTTGCCGGGCACTCCCTTCGTGTTTGAGTTGAAGCAGGGCAGCAGCTTGACCGCGATGGCGCGCCAGATGCATCAAGCTGGATTGCTGGAGCAGGAGCCGCTATTCATCTGGTTTGTGCGTCTGCTCGGCAAGTCTGGGCAGCTGCAGGCGGGCAGCTATGCGCTGGAGCAGTCGGTATCGCCGCTGGAGTTGCTGCGTGTCATCAGTGAAGGGCAGGTTAGTCAGCGGCGGTTCGGTGTCATCGAGGGCTGGACTTTCAGGCAGATGCGCGAAGCACTGAATAGCAATCCGGATGTTATGCACGACAGCTTGAGTCTGAGCGATGGCGAAATTCTGCAACGCATCGGTGCTCCAGAGTCACAGCCGGAGGGTTTGTTCTTTCCGGATACCTATCACTTCGCGACCGGTAGCAGCGATTTTTCGATCTTTCGTCGTGCCTACCTGACCATGCAGCGTCACCTGCAAGAGGGATGGGCGGCGCGTGAGGCCAATCTACCTTTGCAGACACCCTACCAAGCCCTGATTCTGGCTTCTATAGTGGAAAAGGAAACCGGTACTCCGAGCGACCGCGCCATGATCGCCGGTGTATTCATTAATCGCATGCGTATCGGCATGTTGCTGCAAACTGACCCGACCGTGATTTACGGGTTGGGGCCGAACTTCGACGGCAACCTGCACAAGCACGATCTGCAAACCGACACACCGTATAACACCTATACGCGTGGTGGCCTGACTCCGACTCCGATTGCGTTGCCGGGACGTGCCGCATTGGAGGCAGTGCTGCACCCGGCCAAGACTAAGGCGTTATACTTCGTTGCGCGCGGAGATGGCAGTTCCTATTTTTCCAGCAGCCTGAATGAACACAATCGAGCGGTAAACAAATACCAGAAATGAGCAGATTTATTACTTTTGAAGGCATGGACGGGGCAGGCAAGAGCACCCATCTGGCATGGTTCGTCGGCGCTTTACGTCAGTGCGGCTTGGATGTGGTCGAGACGCGCGAACCTGGAGGTACGCCGCTGGGCGAGCAGTTGCGTGAAATGCTGCTAAACCAACCTATGTATATGGGTACCGAAGCGTTGTTAATGTTTGCCGCGCGCATGGAACATGTTCAGGAAGTAATTAAACCGGCCTTGCGGGCTGAAAAATGGGTGGTTTCGGATCGCTTTAGTGACGCCAGCTTCGCCTATCAGGGGGGCGGCAGGGGCATGGATTGGGATAAGCTGAGTCAGTTGGAGCAATGGGTGCATGGCGATTTGCAACCCGATTTGACGCTGTTCTTCGATGTGCCGGTCAGTGTGGCGCGGCAGCGCCTGTCCAACAATACTTCGCTGGATCGCTTCGAGCAGGAACACGCCGATTTTTTTGAGCGCGTGCGTGCCGGATATCATCAGCGCATACGCGAAAACCCTCAGCGCTATGTTGTGATTGATGCGGCGCAATCCATGGATGCGGTCAAGGATCAGCTCCAGCAGATCGTTGCTACCCTCTGATATGCAGACCATCTACCCCTGGCAAGA
>JBBQXA010000158.1:0-4974 GCA_038210095.1 Burkholderiales bacterium | reverse complement strand
GTGCTGATAGGAAAAATGAACTGCGAAACAAACATGAGTGCACTACGGGGGTTGCGCACACGCTCTGGTGATGCTGGTTTTGACACCCTCCGAGTCGCCTTCAACCAGCACCCTTGCATGGTGCGCGGAAACTATTATTTGGTTACGCGTACTCTTCTTTCAACGGCAAGTACGGTACAAATTTCAACACGACGATTTTGCTCGCGGCCGCTTGGAGTTTCATTGTCCGCCATAGGTCTGGATTCTCCATAACCAACGGTCACAATACGCCCTTCTGCCACACCATTTTTAACCAGATAATCCTTGACGGACTGAGCGCGCCGCTCGGACAGTCTCTGGTTATAGGATTCGTTACCAATATTGCAGGTGTGTCCGCTTGCTTCAAGTTGCGCATCCTTGTACTTCTCTGCAAAAGAAGCCACTTCATCAAGTTTCTTGATCGCCCGACTACGCAGCTTGGCTGAGTCAAATTCGAAGTTGGTACCCTCAATACAAACTGGCTTATTTTCCAGCAAAGTTTTCCAAGTTTCATTCGGCGCAACTGGGGCGGCCACTTGGGGCTCCTCCCTCCTTGCGACAGGAGCAGGCGCCGGAGCCGGCGTAGCAACATTGTGCTTATCGAAATAGTAATTTAATCCAAGCGTGAAATTATTATTGTTCAATGTAGCAGCAGTGCTTTTGCCGAAACTATTCGTCCATTCGCCTGCGATCGCCCAGCTAGGAGAAAATTTATATTCAATCCCCAAACCAAGGTGCGCTCTATTATCATTTACAACAGAAGCATAAACGTCACCTCGTCCACCAATATGGGCATAACCCAATTTTGCATAGGGCAACCAGTCTCCTTTAGGCAACCCAAGTTTCAAGTCGAGGCCGTAAACATGACTACCGTAATTCACAATGCCAGGAGCAGGTGCAACGCCTGCATGTGATTTTGCACTATTAATGTCTACAAAACCGCCCAGCCCCAGCAGCATACCGCCCACACTCCAGTTATAGCCGCCTTCAAGGCCGGCAACAAGGGACGATTGGGTTGAAACTGCGGTTATATCTGTTCGATTCAAGCCGATCTTGCCGCCGGCATAAGCACCATCAAACTCTCTCGCTTCTGCGGCAAAAGACCATTGAGTTACAACCATCAACGTAACGGCAAGTATGTATTTAGCTGCGTATATTTTCACGACACTCTCCTCGTCAATCAAACTCAGCCCGTCCCGGTGATGAGATAAGGCCATAGATAGGGTATGGACTGCTTTTTAAAGCCCCAATTACGCTGCGGGACGGTTACTTCAATGTTGCCAGGTGCATTATCAGTAGCTCTTGCGGAAGCGAGTTCCTTGGCAAGCGGGGCATGTCGGCACCACGGAGGTTTTGTTCAAATTAACTTCATGAGCACAATCCAGACATGTAAGCGTTCCAGCCATAGTGATCTCTCCGCTCCGGTACTCCAGAACATTTTCAGCCTTGTCCGAAATTGATGTCAACGCACTACCGGTAGCATGCAGAATTTTTGCCAACGCAGACAATGCGCCTGCACCCAGCCGCGCAGGATGCAGACTCGCTTTCGTCTCCTTACCCAGCTGATGCATATCGACCATAGTCTGTTCGAGGTCGCGGCGCAGATAATGCTTGAAAACTTCTCCCTGTTCAGCGCTGAATTCTCCAGCAGACGCCATCTGTTCATGGGCAAGTTCCATCGCTTTTTCCCATGCTTCACGGCTTTTATCCTGACCAAGATCAAATAATTCGCGAGACTTTTCAAGAAAACGCTCATAAAGGACCGCACTACCGGAAATCTCAGCGTCTGACTCCGGTGTCGATGTTGCGCCCGGTTGAGAAGTTTGTTCTTCTTTCGAGATGTTGCTCATGGTTGTTCCCCCTTGTATATTGAAGTGTGAATATCCAATCTTTTAAAATCAGAGCCAGCATTCTTCACTGCCTCCAGTAAGAACATAACACACGCGCACCAGTAGATGAATCAGTAATTCCCTACATTAAAATTAGCACGTTGCAGAAAGTTGCCTCAAGTGCATTACATTGAACTGAACGGCTGCCTCACCATCTCGAAGCAGCCGTTCAAATCGAAATCTGTGTGCGTCGACTTAGACCGAACAACAGCCATAGGCAGCCTCATCATTAGCCCCCGCTCGACTACCAAGCCAGATCAGCACCCGCTTGTCGTGCTAGCATTACGCTCTTGAAAAATACCCAATCTGCGGATCAATAGGTTTTAACGCCATGCGCCAATATCTCGACCTTATGCAACATGTGCTGGATCACGGCACGGAAAAATCTGACCGTACCGGAACCGGTACGACTAGCGTTTTTGGCTATCAGATGCGTTTCAATTTGCAGGAAGGCTTTCCGCTGGTCACGACCAAAAAATGCCATCTAAAATCCATCATTCACGAACTGCTGTGGTTCTTGCAGGGCGATACCAATATCGCTTACCTCAAGGAAAATGGCGTCAAGATATGGGACGAGTGGGCGGATGAAAACGGCAATCTTGGTCCGGTCTACGGCAAGCAGTGGCGTTCATGGGCGGCAGCCGATGGCCGCGTAATCGACCAGATATCGGTTGCAATAGACCAGATCAAAAACAATCCCGATTCACGCCGCATCATCGTCTCGGCATGGAACGTGGGCGAGCTCGACCAAATGGCGCTCGCGCCCTGTCACGCCTTCTTCCAGTTTTATGTCGCGGACGGAAAACTCTCGTGTCAGCTGTACCAGCGCAGCGCCGACATTTTTCTCGGCGTGCCGTTCAATATCGCGAGCTACGCCTTGATGACGATGATGATCGCACAGGTCTGCGGCCTTGAACCCGGCGACTTCGTGCACACCTTCGGCGATGCCCATCTGTATTCGAACCATATGGAACAGGTACAGCTACAACTGTCCCGTACACCACACCCGCTGCCAAGCATGAAAATAAATCCCGCAGTGAAAGACATCCTCGGTTTCAAGTTCGAGGATTTCACCTTGGAAGGCTATGAGCCGAACTCAGCGATTAAAGCTCCGGTGGCGGTCTAGGATTTGGGAACTTGAATTTAGGATGTAGTGGGGGCGGCGGATGAAAAATAGTGATTTGGTTGTCTGGCAGAAAGCAATGGATTTAGTAACGTCCATCTATAAAATCACGGCCTTTTTTCCCAGCGATGAACGCTTCGGCCTGACCTCGCAAATCAGACGCTCTGCTGTTTCAGTGCCCTCCAATATAGCCGAACAAAGCAACAGGAGCCTATATCAATCATATTTCCATCGCCCTAGGTTCTGTGATGGAACTTGAAACCCAGTTACAAATTTCTTTGCGCCTGAATTTTATAGATGCAGATACCTGCGCTCAGCTACTTTCTCAAACTGAAGAAATCGGAAGAATGCTTGGCGGTTTGAAAAAATCCATATCCAACCAATCAGAATAGTATGACTTCACACACTCAGTCCAAATCCCAAATCCCAAATCCCAAGTCCTCGACTTTGTCGTTAATAGTGGCCATGGCTAAGAACCGCACCATAGGCATCAAAAACACCCTGCCCTGGCGCTGTCCTGAGGACTTGAAACATTTCAAGGCGCTGACGATGGGGCATCACATGATTATGGGGCGCAAGACGTTTGACTCCATCGGCAAACCGCTACCGGGACGCACGACGGTGGTGGTGACGCGTAATCGCGAATTGAACATTGATGGCTGCATCATGGCGCATTCGCTGGATGAAGCCATCGCCGCCTGTGCAGGCGATGAGGAGGTTTTTATCGTCGGCGGTGCCGATCTCTATGCACAGGCGCTGTCGCGGGTGAACAAGCTGTACATCACCGAAATTCAGCAGGTGGTCGAGGGCGATGCGCATTTCCCCGAGTTCGCGCGCGACGAATGGAGGGAGGTGTCACGTGACATTCGCACCCAAGACACACCCCAACCGCTCGAATACCACTTCGTCAGCTACCATCGCAACAGCTAAACCGTCGTAAATACCAGTCAGCCCGGTGTCTTCGGTATAATCCGCCGCGATCAATCGGCGGCATTGTGCCGCACTCCGGGAAACTCATGGCAATCAAGGCAACCGTCCACAAGGCCAATCTGCAAATCGCAGATATGGATCGACACTATTATCAGGATCACGCGCTGACACTGGCGCGCCATCCGTCCGAAACCGACGAGCGCATGATGGTGCGTGTGCTGGCGTTCGCACTGCACGCACACGAGTATCTGGAATTCGGTCAAGGCATGACCGACGATGACGAAGCCGACCTGTGGCAGAAAGACCTGACCGGCGCTATCGAGTTATGGATAGACGTGGGCATCCCCGATGAGAAGCTGATACGCAAGGCCTGTGGCCGCTCCGCTCAGGTCATCGTGTATAGCTACGGCGGACGCGTCGCCGATATGTGGTTTGCCCAGAACAGCACTCAGTTTGCGCGCTTGAAAAATCTCACCATCATCAACCTGCCGCCGGACAGCACCAAGGCCTTGCCCGAGTTGGTACAGCGCACCATGAATCTGCAATGCACCATACAGGACGGACAGGTGTGGCTCGGTAGCGACGATGCGCGCATCGAGGTAGAACGCGTGATTCTGAAAAAATCGGAAGAGCGTAAGTGAGCAACGATATGACATCGGAACAGCGCGCCTCGGCCCTCGAATTACTGGCCCCGGCCAAGACGGCGGAAATCGCACGTGAAGCGATACTGCACGGCGCGGATGCCGTGTATATCGGTGGGCCGTCGTTCGGCGCGCGCGACAAGGCGGGCAACAGCATCGCCGACATCGCCGCACTGGTGGAATTCGCCCATCGCTTTCGCGCAAAAGTCTTCGTCACGCTGAATACCATATTGCACGACGTCGAACTGGAGGCTGCGCATAAGCTCGCTCACGACTGCTATGACGCAGGCGTCGATGCGCTGATCGTGCAGGACATGGGCTTACTGGAACTCGACTTGCCTCCGATAGACCTGCATGCGTCCACCCGGTGCGA
>JBBQXA010000157.1:0-5080 GCA_038210095.1 Burkholderiales bacterium | reverse complement strand
AGGTCACGATACGTTGCGCCCATTCAGCCAGACGCATCATCATACTGCCGTCCAGATGCTGAGCCGACAGCGGGATGGTCGCCAGACCGAGTGCCAATTGCAGCCACAGCAACAACAGAATCACCATGTCGCTAGTCTTCGAAGTCGCACGAATGCGCGGTTCGGTCAGACGGCGATGCAGCAATATGGTCAATCCGATGATGCCCAGCAGGCCAGCGGTGCCACCGCTGATCATCGCCATCATCTGCTTGTTTCCGGTGCTGATAAAAGGCTCGTAAATAAAGTGCGGTGTGAGCATACCGACTGAGTGACCGAAGAACAGAAACAGCACACCGATATGGAACAGGTTACTGCCCAGTCGCAACTGCCCAGTCTTGAGCAACTGCGAGGAATCGCTCTTCCAGGTGTACTGGTCGCGATCGAAACGCATCAGACTGCCCAGCAGGAAAACAGCCAGACAAATGTAGGGGTAGATGCCGAACAGGAAAGTATCGAATGAACTCATGATAAGACTCCCGGAGTAGAACTGTCCTTGCGGACGATATGTATGGGTTGGGGACTCGCGCCGGAGCCTGAATCAGATTGAGGGGCAGTCTGTCCGTTCGAGTTACAACCACCGAACACGACAGGCTCTTCCCAGCTTTCATCAAGTGCGGGTTCGACTGCCAGCTTCACCGGTTGCGCTTCTTCGCCCGCCAGCTCCAGCAACGCGGCGATGATGCTGGCATAGGGACTTTGGCGTTGCTGCAAGGCGGCGAAGATGGTGCTAAATATATGCGCCATCTCGCCCAGAAAAGCACGCGCTTCGGCGGGTGGCTGGGTGGATACGAATTCCAGCACCGCAGGCAGATAGTCGGGCAATTCGCCTGGGGCCAGAAACAAACCCGCTTTTTCGTAGGTCTGCGCCAGATCTATCATCGCCGGACCGCGATCGCGCGAGTCGCCGTGCACATGCTCGAACAGGTGCAACGAAGTCGCCCTGCCCCGGTCGAATAGCTCCACATAGGCTTCCTCGGCATCAAGCTCCTCGCCCCGTCTCAGGCTGGCGATCAGCCTGTCCAGTTCAACCAGTCGTGCGGATGACAGCGCGGCTTCTGTATGGAGTGCGTCGCGCATATCGGTCAGGTGTCCACGCAGCGTGCTGTCCGGGTAGGACAGCAGACGCGCAAACACTCTCAATGTGACGGTGGCTTGTTGGGGTGCCATCGTCATACCTCCAGCTTGATCGGAATGGTGCGTTTCTTCTTGCTGCCAAACAGGCTGGTCTCACTCGCGCCATCGGAACATCCGTTGCCGAAGGAGAAGCCGCAACCGCCGCGCACGTCGAAGGTATTCTCGGCGTATTCACGATGCGCCGACGGAATTACGAAACGGTCTTCGTAATTCGCAATCGCCATCACGTGATACATCTCTTCCACTTCGGCCTGGGTCAGGCCGACCTGCTCCAGCACCGCCAGATTGGTGCGATTCTCCACATGCTTGTCGCGTTGATAGGCGCGCATCGCCAGCATGCGCTCCAGTGCGCGAGTCACCGGTGCGGTGTCGCCTGCGGTCAGCAGGTTCGCCAGATATTTGACCGGGATGCGCAACTGATTCACGTCGGGAATCTCACCGTTCGCGCCCAGCTGGCCCGAGTTCGCCGCAGCCGTGATAGGCGACAGTGGCGGCACGTACCAGACCATAGGCATGGTGCGATATTCGGGATGCAGCGGCAGCGCGACTTTCCAATCCACGGCCATTTTGTATACCGGGCTCTTGCGTGCCGATTCCAGCCAGGACTCGGGCACACCGTCCATCCTCGCCTGCTCTATCACTTTCGGATCGTTCGGATCGAGAAATACGTCGAGCTGTGCCTGATACAGGTCGCGGTCATGCTCCACGCTGGCCGCCGCTTCGATGCGATCCGCGTCATACAGCAGCACACCCAGATAGCGGATGCGGCCTACGCAGGTCTCGGAACACACGGTAGGTTGCCCCGCCTCGATGCGCGGATAGCAGAAGATGCACTTCTCCGCCTTGCCCGATTCCCAATTGTAGTAAATCTTCTTATACGGACAACCGGACACGCACATGCGCCAGCCTCGGCACTTGTCCTGGTCAATCAGCACGATGCCGTCTTCTTCACGCTTGTAGATCGAACCAGATGGGCAACTCGCGACACAGGCCGGATTCAGACAGTGCTCGCACAGGCGCGGCAGGTACATCATGAAGGTATTCTCGAACTCGCCGTACATCTCCTTCTGGATGTCGTCAAAGTTCTTGTCCTTGCTGCGTTTGGAGAACTCACCGCCGAGGATCTCTTCCCAGTTCGGCCCCCACTCGATCTTCTCCATGCGCTGGCCGGTGATCAGGCTGCGCGGACGCGCAGTCGGCATCGCCTTCATTTCCGGCGCGGATTGCAGGTGCGCGTAGTCGTAAGTGAACGGCTCGTAGTAATCGTCGATCTGCGGCAGATTCGGATTGGCAAAGATGCGCATCAGCAGCTTCCACTTCGCGCCCTGGCGCGGCTCTATCTTGCCGTTGTCCTTACGCACCCAGCCGCCGTTCCACTTGTCCTGATTCTCCCACTCCTTGGGATAACCGATGCCGGGCTTGGTCTCGACGTTGTTGAACCACGCGTATTCCACCCCCTTGCGCGAAGTCCAGACGTTCTTGCAGGTGACCGAACAAGTGTGACAACCGATACATTTGTCCAGATTCAGCACCATGCCGATTTGTGCACGAATTTTCATGACTGTTCTCCCTTCACGGCTTCCTCATCCATCCAGTCCACCTTGGCCATCTTTCTGACCACCACGAACTCGTCGCGGTTGGTGCCTATGGTGCCGTAGTAGTTGAAGCCGTAACTGAACTGGGCGTAGCCGCCTATCATGTGGGTCGGCTTGAGTACCGTGCGCGTCACCGAGTTATGGATGCCGCCGCGATTACCGGTGATAACCGAACCTGGTGTATTAATCATTTTCTCCTGCGCGTGATACATCATGATCATGCCCGGATTGACACGCTGGCTGACCACCGCACGGGCAGCAATCGCACCGTTGATGTTGAACACATCTACCCAATCGTTGTCTTCGATACCCACACTCTTCGCATCATCCTCGGATAGCCACACGATGGGGCCGCCACGGCTCAGCGTCAGCAACATCAAATTGTCGCTGTAGGTGGAGTGGATACCCCACTTCTGATGCGGAGTAATGAAGTTGAGCAGTATCTCGGGATGACCGTTAGGACGCTTGCCATGGATGCCTGCGGTAGTCTTCAGGTCCACTGGCGGACGATAGCTGGACAGGCCTTCACCGAAGGCAAGCATCCACGGGTGATCCATATAGAACTGCTGACGCCCGGTGAGGGTACGCCACGGAATCATCTCGTGTACGTTGGTGTAACCCGCGTTATATGAAACGGTTTCGCTCTCGATACCGCTCCAAGTCGGCGAACTGATAATCTTGCGCGGTTGTGCCTGAATGTCGCGGAAACGGATTTTTTCATCTTCGCGGTGTATCGCCAGATGAGTGTGATCGCGTCCAGTCTGTTTGCCCAGCGCCTGCCAGGCTTTAACCGCGACATGACCGTTGGTCTCGGGGGCGAGCATCAGCACGACTTCCGCCGCGTCGATGTCAGTTTCAATCCTAGGCATGCCTAAGCTTACGCCCTCGGCGGTGGTGTTGCCGTTGAGCTGACCGAGCTGTGTCACCTCATCCTGCGTGTTCCACGCGATGCCCTTGCCGCCGTTGCCCACCTTATTCATCAGCGGGCCGAGTGCGGTGAAGCGCTTGTACACGTTAGGGTAGTCGCGCTCGACCACCATCATCTGCGGCGCGGTCTTGCCGGGTATCAGATCTACGTCATTCTTGTACCACTCTTTCACATCGAAGGGTTGTGCCAGCTCACCGGGAGTGTCGTGCATCAGCGGCGTCAGTACCAGCTCCTTCTCCACGCCCAAATGACCTACGCACACCTCGCTGAATTTCTTCGCGAAGCCCTTATAGATGTCCCAGTCGCTCTTGGACTGCCAAGCCGGATCGACGGCGGTGGACAGCGGATGGATGAAGGGGTGCATATCGCTGGTATTCAGATCATTCTTCTCGTACCAAGTCGCGGTCGGCAGCACGATGTCGGAGTACAGACAGGTAGTGCTCATACGGAAGTCCAGCGTCACCAGCAGGTCGAGCTTGCCTTCGGGTGCATGCTCATGCCACTTCACTTCCTGTGGCTTGGCCTCGTCTGCTCCTAGGTCTTTGCCCTGCACCCCGTGCTTGGTGCCCAGCAGGTGCTTAAGAAAATACTCGTGGCCCTTGCCCGAGGAACCCAGAATATTGGAACGCCACACGAACATGTTGCGCGGCCAGTTTTGCGGTGCATCCGGGTCTTCGCAGCTCATCTCCAGCGAGCCGTCTTTCAACGACTTCACCGCATAGTCCTTGGCATCCATACCCGCTGCGGTGGCATCGCGCACCACTTGCATCGGATTGGTCTTGAGCTGCGGCGCTGATGGCAACCAGCCCATGCGCTCGGCGCGCACGTTGTAGTCGATCATGCTGCCGCCAAACAGCTTCTTGTCGGCCAGTGGCGACAACACTTCTTCGACGCCCAATTTTTCGTAACGCCACTGGTCGGTGTGCGCATAGAAAAAGCTGGTGGAATTCATCTGGCGCGGTGGACGCACCCAGTCCAGCGCGAACGCCAACGGCAACCAGCCGGTCTGCGGACGCAGCTTCTCCTGCCCCACATAGTGCGCCCAGCCGCCGCCACTCTTGCCGATACATCCGCACATCATCAACATGTTGATGATGCCGCGATAGTTCATATCGCTGTGATACCAGTGGTTCATCGCCGCACCGATGATGACCATCGAGCGGCCCTCGGTCTTGTCAGCGTTTTCGGCGAACTGGCGCGCGACGGTGATGACCTGCTCGCGCGGCGCACCGGTGATACGTTCCTGCCATGCGGGTGTGTAAGGCGTATCGTCGTCGTAGCTGGTCGCCGCCATCTCGCCGGGCAGACCGCGCGCGATGCCGTAGTTGGCCGCTTGCAGATCGAATACCGTCGCCACTACTCTGATGCCATCCTTGCACTGAAT
>JBBQXA010000156.1:0-5180 GCA_038210095.1 Burkholderiales bacterium | reverse complement strand
CAGTTACCCTATTGTTGATCATCGTTGCACTGCTGGCTTGGATGCGACTGGCGGCAATCGAAGAACACTGGCAAGATTTCGGGAAGATCACCCTCAAAAAACAAAATGCCATCATGGCCGGTTATATCAATCTGGGCAATGGCGTACATCACTTCAAAAACTATATCTTGCGAGGTGGAGAATACAGTACGAAATTCATGGCCGACATGGATGCCCTCGACCAGATCGAGCAGGCCTATATGGTTACTGGCATTGTCTCGAATGAAGAGAAACAACTGATCGGGGTCATCAAGAACGGTTCGCGGGGTTATCGCGACGACATGAACCAGTTGGTCAAGTTGAAAAACAGCGGCGCCAATATGACTGAACTCGACAAGGCAGTGGCGGGCGCCGACAAGGCATTGGCGAAAGCATTGAGTGATTTTTTCAAGCTCACCGAGGTAAATGTTCAGGCCGAATCCAGTGCAATTTCGACCTTGGTATCCACGACGCAATTGATTATGGCGGTATCGGGAATCTTGTCGATAATTTTTTCAATTTTCATGGCTGTGCTGATAACACGAAATCTATTGAAGCAACTGGGTGGCGAGCCGGACTATGCGGCGGATGCCGTCGGAAAAATTGCGCAAGGCGACCTCTCTGCTGATCTGGCAATCAAATCAGGCGACACCACCAGTTTGATCCATTCCCTGAAGGTAATGCAGGACAGTTTGCGGGGCATCGTGGCCGAAATCAAAAACATCGTTGAAGATGCCGCGGTGCGCGGCCGTTTCGATTACAAGATGACGATGGCAGACAAAGCCGGCTATACCAAAGAGTTATCCATACTACTGAATCAACTAAGTGACACCGTTGATGGGGCTTTAAAAGACACCGTACGCGTCGCTGTCGCACTGGCGAATGGTGACCTGTCACAAAAAATCACCACGGACTACCCGGGTATGTTCGGCGAGGCCAAACAGGGAGTTAATGGCACCGTGGCTGTTCTTAATGGTGTCGTCGATGACATCCAGTTCATGGTCCTGTCCGCCGGTCAAGGCGACTTCAGTGGCAGAATGGACATGACAAACAAGCAGGGCTACGTCAAGACGCTATCCGAACTGCTGAACCAACTCTCCGAGGTTACCGAGGCGGGTCTGCAGGACATTATCCGCGTTGCCAAAGCTCTTGCGCTTGGTGACCTGACTAAAACCATCAACAAGGATTACCCTGGTCTGTTCGATGATGCCAAGCAAGGCATGAATGCCACAGTTGCAAATCTTGTGAAGCTTGTCAGCGAGATCAAGGATGCGACCGATACCATCAACACGGCATCCAAGGAAATCGCACAGGGCAATACCGATCTGTCGCAACGAACCGAAGAGCAGGCCTCCAGCCTGGAAGAGACGGCATCCAGCATGGAAGAGCTGACCTCGACCGTGAAGCAGAATGCCGAGAATGCGAAGCAGGCTAACCAGCTGGCCATCGGTGCTTCGGATGTGGCCGGACGTGGCGGCGCGGTGGTTGGCGAGGTGGTGACCACCATGAGTTCGATCAACGAATCCTCGCGCAAGATCGTCGACATCATCTCGGTGATCGATGGCATTGCATTCCAAACTAATATATTGGCACTGAATGCAGCGGTGGAAGCCGCCCGTGCCGGTGAACAGGGCCGTGGCTTCGCGGTGGTTGCAGGTGAAGTGCGCAATCTGGCACAACGCTCTGCGGCAGCGGCGAAGGAAATTAAGGAGTTGATCGGCGATTCGGTCGAGAAAGTCGAGGGCGGTAGCAGGCTGGTGGCTCAGGCCGGTGAAACCATGGAAGAGATTGTTTCCTCCATTAAGCGTGTGACCGACATCATGTCCGAGATCACGGCGGCCTCCAGTGAGCAGAGTCAGGGTATCGAGCAGGTGAACACCGCCATCACCCAGATGGACGAAGTGACACAGCAGAACGCGGCACTGGTTGAAGAAGCCGCTGCTGCGGCAGAGTCACTGGAAGAGCAAGCGCAGAACCTATCTACATCGGTATCCGTGTTCAAGATCGACAGCGGCAAACATGGTGCAGGCAAGCCTGTCGCCCTTCTGCCCGCCCCGGGCAAGGCAGGTGCATCTCACTTTGACGAGGCCATATCCGCACACGTCAAATGGAAGATTCGCTTAAGCAAATTTATTGATGGCAGTAGTACAGAGAAACTAGACAGTGCAACCGTGTGCAAAGATAACGTGTGTACTTTGGGGAAATGGATCTATGGCGAAGGCGAAAAACACCGGGACGCAAAACATTACCCAGACCTGCTTACCAAGCATGCTAATTTCCATCGCTGCGCAGGCGGCGTGGTGAAAAAAGTCGATTCCGGCGACAAGGCGGGAGCGTTATCAATGTTGAAAGGTGAATTTGCTGCGTCCGCAAAAGACACCGTCACGGCGATTATGGATTTGAAAAAAGAAATCGAGTGACTAGCATCTGCAATGCGGGAGGCTGAAAGTATTGGGTAATTCCAACGCTTATCAAAATGTTGGTGCCAGCTGGCTGGTTAAGCCTGTTTTGACTTTGCTAAAAGGCCGTCGTATTTTTGCATCAAAACGTTCGCCTCGTTGCCGATGATGCGGCGGTGCATCATCGGCAACATTGCAACAAAGCGATAGCGCCATTTTCCGTCTTTGATTATCAGTAATCCGTATATCCCTTGTCACCCGGAGTGTAGAAAGTGTCGGAATCGGGCGGGGTCAGTTCCGCCCCACTCTGCAGCTTGCTCACCAGATCCGGATTGGAGATGAACGGACGTCCGAATGCCACGAGGTCGCCCTTCTGCGCATCGAGATCTGCATTGGCACGTGCCGCATCGTAACCACCGGAAAGGATGTATTTGCCCTTGAAGTTAGCGCGTATCTTCTGCTTCAGTTCCGGGCTGACTTCCGGTGCCCCCATCGAGCTGTGATCGACCACGTGGATGTAGGCCAAGCCGAGCGGATTCACTTCTTCCACTAGACGCAGATAGAGCGCATCCATCTTGGCATCCGGTGCGGTACCGTTGAATGCGCCGTAGGGCGAGATGCGCATACCAACACGGCCAGCGCCGATAGCGGCTACAACCGCCTTAGTCACTTCCACTGCAAAGCGCACGCGATTCTCCACACTGCCGCCCCATTGATCGCTGCGCTGATTGGTGGCGGTATTGAGGAACTGGTCGATCAGATAACCGTTCGCCGCATGCACTTCAACGCCGTCAAATCCGGCTGCAATCGCATTCTTGGCCGCGTTCGCATACTCGCCGATAGTGCTGGCAATGTCGTCTTCGGTCATGGCTTCCGGAACCGGATAGGGTTGCATGCCGCTGCTGTCTGTCCACATCTCCCCTTCCAGTGCAACTGCGGATGGCGCCATGACACGGGTGCCTGCCTGCATGTTGGCAGCGTGACTGACGCGACCGGTGTGCATCAGTTGCGCGAACATCTTGCCGCCCTTGGCATGCACCGCTTCAGTCACAAGCTTCCAAGCCTGCACCTGCGCATCCGAAAACAGCCCCGGAATACGGGCATAGCCCAGACCGTTGACTGAAGGCGAGGTGCCTTCGGAGATGATGAGTCCCGCTTCGGCGCGTTGGGCGTAATACTTTTCCAGCAATGCATTCGGCACATTGTCGGTAGCACGCGAACGTGTCAGCGGTGCCATGACGATGCGGTTTTTTAATTGCAGCTTACCCAGTGTGGCCGGTGAAAATAATGTGTCGCTCATGCTGTACTCCTATTTATTGTTTGATTGCTTCGACCGGAATGGTCAGTGTGACTTCGTCGCCGACATAAGGTGCATATTTACCCATATTGAAATCGGAACGCTTAACCACAGCGGTAGCCGTTGCGCCACAGGCATCCTTCTTCAACATTGGATGCGGCATACATAGGAAAGAATTCACCGTAAGCGTGACCGGTTTGGTGATGCCCTTTACCGTCAAGTCACCCTCTACCTCAATAACTTTATCACCGTCAAACTTGACCTTGTTCGACGTGAAGGTAATAGTTGGATACTTTTCCGTATTAAAGAAATCCTCGCCCTGGATATGCCCGTTAAACAGCGTAGAGCCGGTGTTAACCGATTTGGCATCTATCGTCACATCAACCGAACCCTTATGGGCTGCACGATCCAGCGTAATCCGTCCCGAGGTCGTATCAAAGCGGCTGAGCTGCAACGAATAACCAAAGTGACTATATTCAAAGCGGGACATGCTGTGCGACGGTTCAATCACATAGGTTTCGGGGGCGGCATAAGCGGCGGAAGACATCAATGCGGCAATCATCATGGCAACAGTTTTTTTCATGGTTTTCTCCTTGTGGGTTGTTGAAAGTAAAGTTATTGGGGGACTGCATGGACGACGAGGTGAAACTTGATGCGAATTTCATTTGCAACCGTACCGACATCGGTCCACTCACCTTCGCCGATACCGTAATCGAGTCGCTTGATGGTGAATTCACCGTCAATTATCCCCCGCGTACCGGCGGACTGGAAGATGACCGGAGCGATTACCGCGTGCGTCCGCCCCTTGATAGTGAGCTTGCCGCCGACCTCGTAACGGTTACCGCCCAAGGCATTGAGTCCGGTGGAAACAAAACCGGCAGACGGAAATTCATTGCAGTTGAACCAGAGTTTGCCGACCACTTCGTCGTTGCCCTCGCCGGAGCCGGTATCAATGCTGGCAACATCGATATTGAGGCGGGCTTGCGCATTGCCCGCCTTGGCCGGATCAAAGGCAAGCTGTGCGGAAAATTGACCGAAGCTGCCATCCAGCGATACGCCCATTTGTTTATAGACAAACGTAACGGTGCTTTCGTTGCTCTGCACCCGGTTGAATTCAACTGCCGCAGCCTGTCCGCCAAACAAAGTTAAATTCAACAGTATGGCGATGAACCCATGCCGGGATAGCGAGGTAAAAGTGGAATGAGTGTTCATGGCGCTCCCTCAGCTAAATCGTCCGTTGCGAAAATCATCCAGCGCCTGATGAATCTCTGCCTGAGTATTCATCACGAACGGCCCGTATTGCACGATGGGCTCATTGAGCGGCTTGCCCGCAAGCAGGATCAGCCGGGTTTCGCCTGCCGCCTGCAGTGTCACGCCATCTGCCTCCGGTTCATTGCCCAATATGCCCATGCGGCGTGTAACTACCTGCACTCCTTCTACCGTTACCGCGCCGCGATAGACATAGA
>JBBQXA010000155.1:0-5184 GCA_038210095.1 Burkholderiales bacterium | reverse complement strand
CCCGCTTTGCGTGGATTGCCAAACTGCGACAGCGTGGTTTTCTTGACCGTACCATTGCTGGTCGCGAAGAAGATAAACTTGTCTTCGACGAACTCGCGCACCGGCAGAATTGCATTGATCTTCTCACCCTCTTCCAGCGGCAACAAGTTCACGATAGGCTTACCGCGTGAAATACGACTGCCCTGCGGAACGTCATAGACCTTGAGCCAGTAAGCGCGACCACGGTTGGTGAAGCACAGGATGTAATCGTGGGTGTTGGCGATAAACAAATCGTCGACGAAATCGTCTTCCTTGTTTGCCGTCGCCTGCTTACCGCGACCACCGCGCTTCTGCGCGCTGTATTCGTCCAGCTTCTGCGCTTTCATGTAACCGGTATGCGATATGGTAACCACCACATCTTCCGGCGCGATCAGGTCTTCCATACTCATTTCTTGCGTGTGCGTGATGATCTCACTGCGGCGCTTGTCACCAAACTGCGCCTTCACCGCCACCAGCTCATCGCCGATGATTTCGGTCACACGCTCCGGCTTGGCCAGAATGTCCAGCAGATCCGCAATCTTATCCATCACATCGCGATATTCGCCGACGATTTTGTCCTGCTCCAGACCGGTCAAGCGCTGCAGACGCAATTCCAGAATTGCCTGAGCTTGCACTTCGGAGAAGTGATAACTGCGCGAACTGCCCTCGCCCACCAAACCATAGCCTGGGGCCAGACCATCGGGACGCGATGCATCACTGACACGCGAAAGCATCTCTTCCACCAGCGACGAATGCCAACCGCGCGCCATCAGCTCGCGCTTGGCATCGGCCGGAGCCGGAGCCGCCTTGATCAGTGCAATGATCTCGTCCACATTGGACAATGCCACCGCCAAACCTTCCAGAATATGGCCGCGCTCGCGCGCTTTGCGCAACTCGAATATGGTGCGCCGAGTGACAACTTCACGGCGATGACGCAAAAAGGCATCGATCACCTGTTTGAGGTTGAGCAATCGTGGCTGACCGTCCACGATGGCCACCATATTGATACCGAAGCTATCCTGCAGCTGTGTATCCTTATATAGCTTGTTCAGAATCACGTCGGCGTTCTCGCCGCGCTTCAACTCGATCACCGCACGCATGCCGGACTTGTCCGACTCATCGCGAATTTCGGAGATACCCTCCAGCCGCTTCTCGCGCACCAGCTCGCCGACCTTGATCAGCAAATTGGCCTTGTTCACCTGATAGGGCAGCTCATCGATGATGATGGCCTGACGATCGCTCTTACCGATATCCTCGATATGGCAGCGCCCGCGCATCACGACACGGCCGCGACCGGTACGATAACCATCTCTGACACCGGACAGACCGTAAATAAAGCCGCCAGTCGGGAAGTCTGGCGCAGGTACCAGCTCGATCAACTCTTCGATATCCATGTCCGGATTCTTCAGCAGCGCCAGACAGGCATCGACTACTTCATTCAGATTGTGCGGGGGGATATTGGTCGCCATCCCCACCGCAATGCCGGATGAACCGTTTACCAGCAGGTTGGGAAAGCGCGCCGGAAACACCAGCGGCTCATGCTCGGAACCGTCATAGTTCGGACCGTAGTTAACCGTTTCCTTGTCCAGATCGGCCAGCAACTCATGCGCGATACGCGACATACGAATCTCGGTATATCGCATCGCAGCCGCGTTGTCGCCGTCCACCGAACCGAAGTTACCCTGGCCGTCGACCAGTGTGTAACGCAGCGAAAAGTTCTGCGCCATACGCACGATAGTGTCGTAGACAGCCGTATCGCCGTGGGGATGGTATTTACCGATTACGTCGCCGACAATACGCGCCGACTTCTTGTAAGCCCGGTTCCAGTCGTTGGACAGTTCGTGCATCGCAAACAGCACGCGACGGTGTACCGGCTTCAGGCCATCCCTAACATCAGGTAGCGCACGACCGACAATAACGCTCATCGCGTAATCGAGATACGACTTGCGCATCTCCTCTTCCAAACTGACGGGCAGGGTTTCTTTAGCGAATTGATCCATAATCTTGTGTACGGTTTAGAATGCTTAAAAAACAGCGCGTGAGTTTACCACGCAGCCCCCATTTGAGACAAAACTGATTGAACGTCGGCATTTTTACCGTCCATTTGCAACAAAACAGGCGAACCTTTAACATCCCAGCCGCAAAACAATAACTATTAACCAAATTCAGGGAGGCGTCATGAGCCGTACCAAGCAAATCGTTCTGTCATTCTGCCTGTTCGGTCTGACACCCATCGCCGCCGCGCATCCTACCAGGATCGGCTATCTGTACGATACACAGGGAATGATCGTGCATACAGGTTCCGGCGACTGCATTCGCACCTCGGAATGGACGACCGCCAATGCCGTGGCCGAATGCGACAGCGTTGCCAAACCGGCCCCTGTCGCCCTGCCCGCCTCCCAGCCCAAAAGCCGAGTCATTCAGCCTGCCGTCGTTAAACCCGTACCCTCCACCATCCGCATCGAATTGAGCGCCGACGAATCATTCGCACCATCCAAAGCCGAATTGCAGCCAGAAACCCAAACCAAGCTCTCCCAGCTGGTTCAGGAACTGAAAGGCCTTGATTACGACCAGATCGTCATCACCGGCCATGCCGACCGCTCCGGTCCGGCTGCCGCCAACCAGCGTCTGTCCGAACGTCGCGCCTATGCCGCCCATAACTTTTTGGTCAGCGAAGGCATCCCGGCCAGCAAAATACAAAGCAGCGGCAAAGGCAGCAGCGAACCCATCACCAAGCCGGGCGACTGCGCCGATCTGAAACACAAGGCGCTCGCCGCCTGCCTCGCACCGGACCGCCGTATGGAAATCCGCATCTCGGGCACTCGAAAAAAATGACCACAACCCTGCATGAAAATCGTTCCGCAGACACCCTAAATGTCGATCCGGTAGAACTGGAGAAATTCTCCCAACTGGCACACAAATGGTGGGACCCGAACAGCGAATTCAAAACGCTGCATGACATCAATCCGTTGCGCGTGGACTACATCGACAGCCATGCCGGCCTGGCGGGCAAGGCTGTGCTGGACGTAGGCTGCGGCGGTGGCATCCTGTCGGAAGGAATGGCCGCTAAAAATGCCGATATCACCGGCATCGACCTGGCCGCAAAGTCGCTCAAGGTCGCCAAGCTGCACCTACTGGAAAGCGGGCGACAGGTTAATTACCGCAAGATCGCCGTCGAAGACCTCGCCGCCGAACAGCCCGGCCATTACGACATCATCACCTGCATGGAAATGCTGGAGCATGTGCCCAATCCACTGAGCGTGGTCAACGCCTGCGCGCAACTGGTCAAACCCGGCGGCTGGGTATTCTTCTCCACGCTGAACCGAAACCCGAAATCCTATCTGCTCGCCGTACTCGGCGCGGAATACCTGCTCAACATGCTGCCGCGCGGCACGCACGACTACGCGAGATTCATCAAGCCCTCCGAACTCGCGCAATACTGCCGCAACGCCGGCCTGACGCTGGACGACGTCAGCGGCATGAGCTACGACCTGTTCAGCAAAACCTATGCACTGGGCCAGGATGCCGCCGTCAACTACATGATCGCTTGCCGCAAGGAGCCGGACTAACCCTCTCCCCCGCGCTGTTGCGCTCCCCTCTCCCGCTAGCGGGAGAGGACGGAATCCAAAAAATGATTAAAGCCATACTCTTCGACCTCGACGGCACTTTCGCCGACACCGCGCCTGATCTGGCCGCCGCACTGAACCATACCCTCGCGACTCAGGATCTGCCACCGCTGCCGCTGGAAGTTCTGCGCCCGCAGGCCTCGCACGGCTCGCGCGGCCTGCTCAAGGTCGGCTTTGATATTGAGCCTGAAGCTCCCGGTTACGACCACCTGCGCGACACCTTTCTGAATCACTACGAAAACAACATCTGCGTACACACCACCCTGTTCCCCGGCATGGCCGAACTGATTGCCGAACTGGAGCAGCGCGGCATCCAGTGGTGCATCGTTACAAACAAGCCGCACCGTTATACCCAACCACTGATGGAAGCCCTCAACATGGCCGAACGCGCCGCCTGTCTGATCAGCGGTGACACCTGTACCCACGCAAAACCCCACCCCGCACCCTTGTTGCACGCCTGCGACATCATGGGCGTAGCTCCGACTCAATGCCTCTACCTCGGCGACGACCGCCGCGATATTGCTGCCGCCAACGCCGCCAACATGCCCGGCATCATTGCCAACTACGGCTATGTAGCCAGCGACGTCTCAGTCGCCAACTGGAGCGCCCACAGCAGCATAGATCACCCCATGGAACTAATTCCCCTGCTGTCACTCTGAACCCCCGTGCTATAATTCGGCATGTTGCGCAAAAGATCGTGCAACTGCAACACCACTGGGGACGACTTGGCTTCGACGTGGGATGTAAAGCAGCGTAGGGCATACCGAGGACCCGCAACCTCGTAAATCAGCTGGAAAAAACTAGTCGCAAACGACGAAAAGTACGCTTTAGCAGCTTAGTCTGCTAGACCTCGCACCTTCTCTCCCATGGGGAGGCTCAAAGCTTACGGGCTGAGATGAGCGAGGTCCTAACATGGGATCGTGTCGTGCAGGGTTACTTTGTACGAAGCTAAAACTAAGGTGACTCGTTTGTCAGCAGCCTGTCGGTTGGCGTCTGACAGATAAAATTAAATAATCAGACTAAGTATGTAGAACTATCTGTAGAGCACTTGCGGACGCGGGTTCAATTCCCGCCGTCTCCACCATAATTTGAAATCCCAACCCTTATCGGTTGGGATTTTTTTTGCCCGGAGCGCCAGTGTTGGCGCGGTTTCGGGCCATTGCCTCGCGCGCGGCACCTCCACGACTGCGCCAGTTACTGCACTTTTTCAGCCTCTCTCCTCGCTGTTTTCTCTGTTTGCCTCGCGAGCGCTTTCGACCCCGTATCCAGTATTCATGCGGGTTTGCGGGGTGCGGGTTGTGAATGGCAACTGCTGTACCGGCGGCGACTGAGAACCAAGAAGGCGTAAAAAAACCGCCCGGAGGCGGCTGCTGGCACAAGTGTGTCGGTTCACGCCGGGGGCGCGAGCACCCTGATCTGGTCTTTCCACGCGGTGGGCCACGGGCAGCGCATCAATTGTTCCAGCGCCGTTTCCGACGTGCCGACCAACTGCTCGACGACCGCCGGGGCCAGCAAGGTCAGCCGCATCAGGCGGCGCACC
>JBBQXA010000154.1:0-5192 GCA_038210095.1 Burkholderiales bacterium | reverse complement strand
CCATCGACGAATACATCGCCGTGCATAACGCAAATCCAAAACCATTCATCTGGACTGCAAAGGCATGCGACATTCTCGCAAAAGTCACCCGCGCTCGCGCCACATTGAATAAGAGCACTTCTAATTGACGCAGTACACTAGAGCGGGCCTTTTGTTTGTGGAGGGGAATCACCCAGCGTGCAGCATTTGCCATGCCATAGTGGCCAGCAGCAACACAATGGCAATGCTCTGTCCGGTGCTGCGGCGACCGAGACGAATCAATTCTTTGCGCAGGATTTCATCCTGGGAATTGTCCTTGTTCTTCTCCAGATGCTGATGCAGCAGCCGGGGTAGTTGGGGTAGCAGGGTAGCGTAACGGGGAGCCTCCGCTCGCAACGATTTGAGGAAACCGCGCCAACCAACCTGTTCGGCCATCCAGCTTTCAAGCCAGGGCTTAGCCGTCTTCCACAGGTCAAGTTCAGGGTCGAGTTGCAATCCCAATCCCTCGATATTGAGCAGGGTCTTTTGCAGCAAGACCAGTTGCGGCTGAACCTCTATCCCAAACCGCCGCGAGGTCTGGAACAGGCGCAGCAAAACGCGTCCGAACGAAACCTCACGCAATGGCTTGTCGAAGATAGGCTCACAAACTGCGCGTATCGCACCTTCCAGTTCGTCTACTCGCGTATCTGCAGGAGCCCATCCGGACTCGATATGCACTTCTGCAACACGTTTGTAATCGCGGCGAAAGAAGGCGATAAAGTTCTGAGCCAGGTAATGCTTATCACTGTCAGTCAGTGTCCCCATGATGCCGAAATCCAGTGCGATATACCGGCCATCAAGAGCGACTTGAACATTGCCGGGGTGCATATCGGCGTGAAAAAATCCGTCACGAAATACCTGCGAGTAAAAAATTTCAACTCCATTGGCCGCCAGACGCGGAATATCAATTCCAGCCTCGCGCAGTGCACTGACCTGACTGATTGGAATTCCGTACATGCGTTGCATTACCATCACCTCGGTGCTGCAAAAATCCCAGTACACTTCCGGAACAACGAGCAGCGGGGAGTTGGCAAAGTTGCGCTTGAGTTGGCTGGCACAAGAGGCCTCACGCATCAGGTCGAGTTCATCACGCAGATATTTATCAAATTCCTCAATAACTTTGCGTGGTTTTAGGCGTCGACCATCTTCCCAGAGTCGCTCAATCAGTTCTGCACAGATATTGAGCAAGGCGATGTCATGCTCAATTACGCGCGCAATACCTGGCCGAAGAATCTTTACTGCAGCATCACGCCCGTCGGGCAAGACCGCAAAATGAACCTGTGCAACCGATGCACTGGCGATCGGGGTTTCATCAAAACTCTTGAATACCTTGCTCAGGGGTTTGCCATATGTCGCTTCAAGCTGGGCAATGGCTTGCGAGGAGGGGAAGGGTGGAACCTGATCTTGTAAGCGAGCCAGTTCATCGGCAAGATCGGGCGGCATTAAATCGCGCCGCGTTGACAGCATTTGCCCGAATTTGACGAAAATGGGGCCGAGTGTCTCGAGAGCCAAGCGTAGTCTCAACCCGCGTGGTTGAGAAGTGTTACGCATAAACAGCAGCATGTTCAGCGGCCGTTGTAGCCAATGTAATTTGGCATGAGCAAGCAGGAACTCGTCAAGGCCGAAGCGCAGGACGACAAAAATAATTTTGGAAAGTCGCAGTAATCGCAGCATGTTAGGGATGTTTGGTATTTTCGATATGCCGGATACGAAGTTCCAGGCGAGCGAGATCGTCGCGCAACTCATCCACCTGACAAACGAAAGTGCTGATGTGCCGGGGTTTTGTCAGAACAGGGTGTTCCTCGGTCCAGTACTCGGCAGCGGCGTGCGAAAAATTGCCAGCAGCTGTCATCAAGTGATGTTGAGTATTTCTGGCTGCACTGACTATGCGTTCCGCAATGACATCGCCGGTCAGCAGGCTCAGGTCTTCGGCAGTATCCCAGCGCAGATTGCGAGATAGGAAAAATATCTCGGTTAGCAATGCCGCATCGCCTTCGGTACTGATTTCAGCATGTGCGCGTTCATCATGAAGCATGAGGCGCGGTAACAAGGAAGATGAAATATTGCAGACCACATCGGCGCTGGAAGCAGGGCTGGCGATTTGCAAGCTTCCGTCCGGCAGTATGGTCCAGGCAAAGGAAAAGGGAGAAATATTGAAGCGTACCGTCTTGCCCGCAAAACGGGCTAGTCGGGACAAAGCCCAACGATTCTGCTGGAGCAGATGATTCAGAGCAACAGTAGAAGGTTGGGCGAACATGATGGCGCTAATGCAGGGGCGTCTGCTGAATTCCGGCAAGCAACCATACTGAGTTGTCGTCGCTCAAATCTTTTTGAACATGCCAAATTTCATCTACAGCTTCGGCAGACCCCTTGTTTTCGGAGAGCTGGCCGGTAAAGCGCACGCTGGCGATAGCCAGATTGCCTTCATTGTTCACTTCCAGTAAGTCGGCCTGGATAGAGATTACGTCAGTCTTTTGCGGCGTAGCGTCACGCTCCTGCATTTGCATGGAGATTTCTGCAAACATTTCAGGCGTGGTGTATTCGCGTACGTCATTCAAATCTTTGCGATCGTTTGCTGCCTGCAAGCGGATAAAACTGGTCTTAGCGCTACGAAGAAAACTTTCCGCAGGAAAGTCCGCTGGAATATTGCCTGTTTTGGGCGCGTCGGTAGTAACAGCGCCGCCCGTGAGAGGCGGCTGAGGTTGATACGAAGTTGCGTACTGCGAGCCCGAACCGGCATATTGCATAGCGGGCGCATGCTTTTTTCGAAACATGGGGACTAGGAATATGACGGCCGCGATAGCCAAAACAATCATCAGGATCGTGCCCATACCACCGCCCAAGCCCATGCTGGCAAACATTGCTGCCAGTCCAGCTCCGATAGCTAAGCCAGCCAGAGGTCCCAACCATTTATTACCAGGCTTTGCGGGAGCTGCTGCCGGTGCGGCTGAGGGTGACTTGGGTGCTTGTTGCGGGGTCATCGAGCGCTGCTTACCAAAGCTGCCGCCTCCACCGAAGCGTTTGGCTTCTGCCGAAGTAGCGAACAGGCTCAGGCAGGTCAGAGAAATGATCAAAAATGTCACGAAGCGTTTCATGTGTATCCTTTTAGCGGTTATTACCAAGCGTCTGGAAGTATAGCATTGGCTGGGAGTTGAAATGGGGGCGGACTGGTCATGTTCAATGGCTTGCCAGTAACGGGATGAATGAAAGCGAGCGAACGGGCGTGTAACATCAAGCGGTGTGCATGAATGCCGTCATAGAGCTCATCCCCGATAATGGGATGACCTATGGCCTTCAGGTGCACTCGCAGCTGGTGAGTGCGGCCAGTGACAGGTTGTAGTTCAAGGCAGCTGGTGTCGGAGCTTGCTTCATGGGCCAGCAGTCGATACCGTGTCAGTGAGGGCTTGCCGACATCAACATCAACTTTCTGGCGAGGGCGATTGGGCCAGTCTGCAATCAGCGGCAAACTGATCGCGCCGGACACGGGAGTAACTGTCCCCAGCACAAGAGCGATATAGCGTTTTTCAACCAAGCGTTCGCGAAACAAGCGGGACAGATGACTTTGCATGGCAGCGCCGCGCGCAAAAATAATCAATCCGGACGTTGCCATATCAAGACGGTGAATTATCAGAGCATCAGGGAAATCATGCTGAATGCGGGCAGACAAACAGTCCTGTTTATCTGCGCCGCGACCCGGGACGGACAGCAACCCGGGCGGCTTATTTGCGACCAGAAAGGTGTCATCCAGATGGACAAGTTCATAGCCATCGGGCGGCGTATGCTGGGCAATGCGGGGAGCGTTCAAGTTCAGGCTGACGTCTAGGTTGCGTTGTGATGGGCGTTAATTGAGAACTTAACCAGTTCAGCCGGATTTTCGCTAAAGGGCTGCCCCAAGCTGATGGAGCCACTTCCGAGAAGGCTGATCTCTTCACGAGCGATGCGCAACACATGCCCATCTTCAAAGCGGACATAAGAGCCATTTGTACTTTGATCGACGGCGAAGAATTTGCCAAAGCGCAATTCGATGCGTAAGTGTTGACGGGAAGCGAAATTGTTTCTGATCTCTACATCGCAGCTATCAGCACGTCCCAGCACAACGCTGCGGTGTTCCTTATTGATTTTGAGCGACTGATTCTGATAACGCAGCACTAACTCATCGATATTCTCGGAAGACTTGCGAAAAAAGGGGGTGCCGATGCGTGTGCTCATCATGTCATCCATTTCCCAGATGACCAGAGAAATATCGAAGTGCTCCTGCTTGCCTTTGAATTCGGCGCGCAAAACCTGTCGGGTCTTTTCGCGAGAATCGGGCGTCAGCGCATCGACGGCCGCCTGAGTCGTCATAATCTGGCTGGCACGGGTAATGGCCGCAACCCGCGCAGCAACATTGACCGTGTCGCCAAATACATCGCCCGCCTCGCGTATCGCATCACCGTAATGGAAGCCCACACGGATGTGCATGGGGCAGCCCCCCTCGAAGTGCCCCTTTTCAACGGCATTTTGCATCGCGCAAGAAGAAAGAAAAGCATCCTCGGCAGAGGGAAAGATACACATGATCTCGTCGCCAATAGTCTTGATCAACGTGCCATGGTGGGCATGTACCTCGCGCACCATCACGGTGATGCACTGTGCGATCAGTTGACGCGCGACTTCATCTCCCCGACTCTCGTAGAGCGCGGTACTGCCGCTGATATCAGCAAACAATACCGCCAGTCTTTCTACTTGTTGAGTCATCGGGGGCATATAAATCGGATAGACAGAGCGCTCAAATCAACAGAATTTCATGTGTTAAAGGGTGTAATGGGCCCCACGGTGGAAATTGTACGCCAAGTTTAAGTTAGAAAAAGCGTAACACAACGTAAAAGATCATGGGATGGGGATGTTTAATCCGACTCCCCGGTCAGGGGAGTCTTCGTATGGGCAGCAAAGGCAGTGTGATCAATAGGCCTATTTTTTGGGCGATTCTTGCTGTCGTCGGCGAAGCGGAAACGTCCGGACAGCACGCAGCCCTTCATGCCGATATCGCAGGGCAGGTTGTTTATTGTCCATCACAAGGTTAAAACCACCGGCTTTAGCCGGTCAGCTTTAGCTACGATACTATGCCGTATGAAAGGAGGTGCGGGATGGATTATAGATACGGCAGTCATACGGTTTATCAGATTGAGTACCACTTT
>JBBQXA010000153.1:0-5268 GCA_038210095.1 Burkholderiales bacterium | reverse complement strand
GGAAACGGTCGCCCGCCGCATGATCGAGCGGCACTGGCCAGCGCGTTCGTGGCCAAGGCCGTACTTGGACTGGGCACGACCAAGGGGTTGGTCGAACGGTTGACCATTGATCGCGCCCTGCGGCGGATCTGTGGATTTTCCGCATGGAAGAAATTGCCGAATGAATCGACCTTCTCACGTGCCTTTTCGGAGTTTGCAGTGGATGGAATCGAGATGAGTGCCAACGTGTGGTGCCCTGCTGAGCCCAGCGACATTTGCCTGCGCGAAATGAAGCACACCTACCGGGAAGGCAATCGGGTCTTATCGTTGCTCATATTGGAAACTGCAGCTCCGCTGGTTTATCCGAATAGCGGATGGGAAGATGAGCAGTCACACGATAGCTTCGACCAGTTTGTCGATAATGGTCAGTTGCCAGTGAGATCGTGATGGCAGCACGATCGGATTCCGATTTCAAATGGCAGTTTGCGCCGGAATGCGTTTGGTTGGAAATCGGACGCACCGATTCAACGTATCAAGGAAGCGATCGCTGAAATCAAACAGGTGGCGCGCAAGGATAAGTTCCTTGCTGCCAACGGCGCAATGCTATTTCTGGAAAAACTGACCCCCGCCATTGAACAGGTCGATAGCTCATCGGGCTCGTTGGGATCGGCGGTCTATCGGGCAATCGAGGTGTTGGTTCCCATCATAGGCAAGGTAGACGTTGAGCAAAAAATTCGTCAGCTCTGGCTGGAACGATTGTGGCAGGCAATCCAGGATGATGGAATCAGCTACATCGAAAGTCTTGCCAGCCACTGGGGTGAGCTGTGCGCCGAACCAAAAATTGCGGAACGCTGGATTGATGAGTTTCGCCCCATGGTTGAATATGCATGGCGACCTCATTCCAATGGGCATGGTTATTACAACGGTACGGCAGCCTGTCTCTCGGCCATGATGGCTGCTGGCCAACATGAACAAATTCTTACCTTGCTGGAGATAGCTCCATTTAAGTTTTGGCATGACAGACAATGGGGTGTCAAAGCACTGGTGGCACTCGGACGAAAAGCTGAGGCCATTCGTTACGCCGAAGCGAGTCGAGGGTTAAATACACCAGACGGACACATCTCTGAAATTTGCGAGGAGATATTGCTGTCCTCTGGGCTGTCCGATGAAGCCTATCAACGCTACGCCATTGCGGCCAATCAGGGCACAACCCACCTCGCCACTTTTCGAGCAATTGTCAAAAAATATCCGTGCAAACCCCCAACAGAAATTCTGCGGAATCTTGTTGTCAGCACCCCTGGCGCTGAAGGAAAATGGTTTGCCGCTGCAAAAGATGCTGGGCTGTACGAGGCCGCAATTGAACTGGTGAATCACAGTCCGACCGATCCGCGCACATTAACCCGTGCGGCACGTGACTATGCCGAAAATCTTCCCACTTTTGCGCTGGCGGCAGGCTTGGCCTCACTGCGCTGGATGGCTCAGGGCTACGGCTATGAAATCACCGGCGTTGATGTGCTTGATGCTCACGATGCCGTGATGAAAGCATCAACCATAGCTGGATTACCCGCAGCTAAAACCCAAGCCGGGATTCGTGAAATCATCGACGGCTCACACCCCATGCAGCGATTCATGAGCAAGTTGCTGTCGCATCATTTGGTGCTAGAGCAGACTACTCCCGCGCATCCCCGCTAAAACGAGTTACTCCGCATAAGCTCGCCACCTAACATGGTGGTAAGTTTTTTTATACGGAGTGCTCACCATGCCTGACTTTACACCTTCCCCAATTCAATCTGGCGAATCCCATCCCCGGCATCCCTGCCGCGAAGTGGCAGAACTGCTGGCCGCCGCAATCCTGCGCCTGCGTGCCAGTCAATCAGAAAAACTACATCAAGAAGATAGCGCAGTTCGACTTGATAGTTCCTGCCACCAGAGCGTTCATACAAACCCATCTCAACTTGAAGGAGTTTGCAAATGACAGTACAAACAAATGTGGCAGCACAAATCGCACAGCTGCCCAACTTAGCAATGCACGATGTCTGGGCGCTGTGGGATGAGTTTTTTGATCGCCGCCCAGGCCACCACAACCGAACCTACCTCGAAACCCGACTCGCCTACAAATTGCAGGAGCGCGCCTTCGGCTGCCTGCCGATAAATACAAAACGCCGACTAGAGAAAATAGGCAAAACCGGTGAGGTGCCCAATCAAAAACGTCGTGGTGAAACCCAGCTTGCACCGGGGGCAACTTTGATCCGCGAGTACAACGGGCTGACCTACCGAGTCACGGTGCTGGACGATGGCCGCTACGAATTTCAGGGCAAGCCTTACAGAAGCCTGTCTGCGATCGCGCGCGCCATCACCGGTTCAGCATGGTCGGGGCCGGTGTTCTTTGGAATAAAGCCATCCTGTCGTACTCGCCAAGGAGCTCAGCTATGAAAACGAAATCGACAACATCATCAGTGCAGCCAGCGATTACCCCCAAGAAACGCTGTGCGGTTTACGCCCGCAAATCGACGGACGAAGGGCTGGATCAGGAATACAACAGCCTTGAGGCGCAGCGTGATTCGGCGCTGGCATTCATTACCAGTCAGCGGGGTGAAGGTTGGATTGCCACCGAGGACGGCTACGACGATGGCGGATTTTCCGGCGGCAACACGAACCGCCCTGCCTTGAAACGACTGATGGCCGATATTGAGGCCGGACGCATCGATGTCATCGTGGTCTACAAAATTGACCGCTTGTCGCGATCGCTGTCAGATTTCGCCTAGCTCGTCGATGTGTTTGATGCGCACGGCGTAACCTTTGTATCTGTGACCCAGCAATTCAACACAACCACCAGCATGGGGCGACTGACCCTCAACATTCTGCTGTCGTTTGCGCAGTTTGAACGCGAGGTCACCGGCGAACGCATCCGCGACAAGATCGCTGCCAGCAAGGCCAAGGGAATGTGGATGGGGGAACGCCGCCCTTGGGTTATGACGTCATGACGCGAAAGCTGGTGATCAACGAGGCAGAGGCAGCCTTGGTGCGGGACATCTTTGCGCGCTACGCCGAGCATGGATCGGCTGCGCAACTGGTTCGCCAACTGCAAATCGAAGGCCACACCACAAAATCATGGACCACCCAAACAGGTAAGCACCACAGTGGTCGCGTGATTGATCAGCAGTTCCTATTTACCATGCTGCGTAACCGGCTATACCTTGGCGAAATGGTTCACAAGGGGAATGCATTTCCGGGTCAGCACGAGCCCATCGTTTCGCAAAAATTATGGGATGACGTCCACGCCATCATCGACAACCGCAAGCAAGGGCTGCGCATTCGACATACCGACAGCCCTGCACTGCTGTCCGGTTTACTCTACACCGCCGATGGTCAGCGCATGCTGCCCACTTTCACCCAGAAAAAGAACGGCAAGCGTTATCGATACTATGTGCCGTATCTCGACAAACGACGAGGTGCTGGTGCAACGGCTGACGGCATGGGTGCTTTGCCTGCTGCCGAGATCGAGTCTGCCGTGCTGGCGCGGGTGCATCAAACCCTGCAATCGCCGGAGATGATCATCACCACTTGGCAGGCAGCATCAGCCATGCGTGAAAGCGGTGACCTGGATGAGCCGGTGGTCGTATTGGCGATGAATCAAATCAGCAAGGTGTGGCAGCAACTATTTCCGGTCGAGCAGCATCGGATCATGCGGCTGTTGATTGAGCGAGTTCAAATCCACCCGGATGGCTTGGAGATTCTCTGGAACGATGACGGTTGGCGCGGTTTCTACCAAGAGATGTCGGAACATCCCTTTGTGGCCGAGCAACGTGATACCGAGGCGGTAATGGAACAATGAGGAGCAAGCAAATGAAAAACGACGGCAAACGTGAACGCGTTATTCCCGGCGGTGTCGAGATCAAGGAATCTGGCGCACCCCGTCAATATGAGATCAACGGTCGGCCCACAACCTTTGTGCCGTTGAGCATCAAGCGACGTCATGTCAGCAAGGTGCTGGTGCCACCCGCCGGAAGTGAATTCGGTACAGTCAAAACCTTCTTCGACCTGCCCTTGATGCGCACTCTGAGCAAAGCCTTCTACTGGCAGTCACTTCTTGACTCGGGCGAGATGGCCAACGCCAGTGAACTGGCGCGAGAACTCAAACTTGAGCCGGGTTGGGTGGCCGAGGTACTGCGTATGACGCTCCTGGCTCCGGACATCGTTCAGGCTATACTGGATGGCAGGCAACCTCGGAATCTTAACTTGCAAACCATGCGGGGTCGGGGAAATGACATGCCTGTGGCGTGGGAAGATCAGCGTAGGGTGTTTGGGTTTTGACTTGTGTTGTCAGTAATGCTGTTTGCTACGGTCGGTCAGTAAAATAGTGCCAAGGGGTACTATGTCACATAGCTCGTTATGCACGGTGTTACCTCGAACGGCAAGTCCTCGGCCATAGAGTCCTGTCGGAGATGCACTGCGGAACTTCCGTTTCGTGCCAGTTGCGGTCACTGATGCCATACTGAAATCCATCTGGTGGCCGTCAGGTCTATTCGCGACAGAAGACCTTCAGGATACTGATGTTATGCCAAGTCGTGGGCCATAGCTGCCGGTCACTGCCAAAAGTTGAATGACTGCAGTCGACGCTATTGCAATCGCTCATAGTCTGATTTTTGGATGATCGGCCTATATATTCTTGCTCAAGGCTATTGGGTATTTTTGGTGGTAAACGGGCATTTGCCATAACACTATGAATTGACGGCGTCGCTGATGTTCTCATCAGCTTTATTCGTGTCGTAACGCTTCAATCGGATCCATCCGCGCGGCACGCCGTGCAGGAAAGTAGCCGAACACCACGCCGATACCCGCCGAGAATACGAACGACAGCAGATTGATCGTCGGATTGAACAGAAAAGGCACCTGCATCACATTCGCAAGTAGCACCGATGCACCGGCAGCGAGGACAATGCCAATCAGTCCACCCAATGCGGCCAGCACTACCGCCTCGATCAGGAACTGCAGCAACACTTCGTGTTCCAGTGCTCCGATAGCCAGGCGCAAACCAATCTCGCGGGTACGTTCAGTCACGCTGACCAGCATGATATTCATGATGCCAATGCCGCCCACCAGCAGACTTACTGCCGCCACCGCACCGAGCAAGGTGGTCATCACCTGGGTCGTGCCAGACAGGGTATCGGCCAGTTGCTTGGTGTCGAGCACGTTGAAATTGTCCTCGTCGCTGTCGGGCCGCGTGCGCCGCGCCCGCAGCAGCGGGGGCAAGCGGGCGTTTAAGCGTTGGGGATCGCAGCCATCCCT
>JBBQXA010000152.1:0-5403 GCA_038210095.1 Burkholderiales bacterium | reverse complement strand
TCAAGCTGGGTGCCCGCGATTATGTGATGAAGGATCACCTGCACCGTCTGGGCTCTGCCGTGCAAAGTGCGCTGTCGCTGGAACAGGGCATACACGCCCGCAAAGCCGCTGAAAAATCTCTGGAGCAAAGTGAGGCTGATCTCAGGGCGCTGGTGGAAGGCTCGCCAGTGGCCATGATCGTGGATGTCGGCGCGGGGGCGGACGAAAAAATCTTGCTGATGAACCGGCAGTTCACCAAGCTGTTCGGTTACACCCTCGCAGACATTCCCAATATCCGGCATTGGTGGGATCTTGCCTGTCCGGATGAACGATATCGGGAAATGCTCAAGGCGGAGTGGGCCGCGCAGGCCGAGCGAGCCATCCGGAATCATGAGGCTATCGAGCCCACAGAAGTGTCCGTCACCTGCAAAGACGGCTCGATCCGCCATGTCCGGATTTCTCAGGCTTCAGCGGGGAATCGAAATATCATTACATTCGAAGATCTGACTGCGGAAAAGCTGCTGGAAGGGGCGCTGCAGGAAGCGGTCGACCGGAATCAGATGATGATGGCAACGGCCAATGACGCTATCGTCTGTATCGATCAGGTTGGCATCATCTATCTGTGGAACCACCAGGCCGAAGTCATGTTCGGTTATTCGGCTATCGAGGCGATCGGTCGGAGTCTGCACCATTTGATCACCCCGGCGCGCTATCTGGAGGCTTCGTCGCAAGCACTGAGTCATTTTGCACAAACCGGCACCGGCCCGATAGTCGGCACGACGCGCCAACTCGAAGCGCGACGCAAGGATGGCAGCGAGGTTTCGGTGGAGTTGTCTGTTTCTGCCATGAAGATTCAGGGCGAATGGCATGCCACGGGGATCATTCGCGACATTACCGAACGCATGCAGGCCGATGCCAAAATCAAACAGCTGAATCAACTTTATGCCGCGTTGAGCTATTGTAATCAGGCGATCGTACGCAGTAAAAATGAAGCGGAGCTGTTTGAACAAACCTGCAAGGCCGCGGTGCACTTCGGCGGTTTTAAAATGGCCTGGATCGGTCTGCTCGATCCGGTTACACAGATGGTCGAACCGTTAGCCAGTTACGGCGATGGCGCGGAAGCGTATCTGCGCGACATCAGGATATCGGCGGATGCCGCGAGTGAATTCGGGCAAGGTCCGGCTGGACGGGCATTGCGCGACAATCAGCCGTTCTGGTGCCAGGATTTCTTGAACGCCCCTAATACGGGGCCCTGGCGTGAACGCGGTAACGCGCTGGGTTTGAAAAGTTCGGCATCGTTACCATTGCACCGCGAGGGTGTCGTTTTCGCGGCGTTCACGCTTTATTCCAGTGAGCTGAACTCTTTTGAGCCGGCCGTACGTGATTTGTTGAGCGAAATGTCTATAGATGTCGATTTCGCGCTGGAAAACCTCAGACACGAAGCCGAACATAAACAGGGCGAAGAGGCGTTGCGCCAGCTATCGCTGGCAGTGGAACAGATTCCAAGCTCCATTGTGATCACCGATCTCGACGCCAACATCCAGTATGTCAATGATGCGTTTGTTCGGGTGACGGGCTACAGCCGGGACGAGGTTCTCGGCAAGAATCCGCGCATCCTGCATTCGGGAAAAAATCCGCCTGAAGTTTACCGGCAGATGTGGGTGAGCCTTACAGCGGGTGAAGTATGGCAAGGCGAGCTGGTCAACCATCGCAAGGATGGTTCCGAATATACCGAGTCGGTGCTGTTGTCTCCGGTGTTCGACGAAACGGGGCGCGCGCAAAGTTATCTTGGCATCAAGATGGACATCACGGAGCGCAAGCAAGCGGAAGTCAGGCAGTCGCGTTATGTCAATCGCATTGCGGGCTTGCTCAAGATAAACGAACTGGGCGGGCGGCTGGAGGAAAAGGACTTTTTGCGCCGCGGACTGGAGTTGATCGAAGAGCTGACGGAAAGTAAAATTTCCTTCATTCATTTTGTCAACGATGATCAGGAGAGTATCGAGCTGGCTGCATGGTCTGCCTGCACAGTGGAAAAATACTGCACCGCCAGTTACGAAAGCCACTATCCCGCCAGTAAGGCAGGTATCTGGGTAGACTGTCTACGCCAGAAAAAACCCGTGATCGTCAATGATTACTCGGGTGTTGCCACCAAGCATGGCTTGCCTGAAGGCCATTCTAGGCTGGAGCGCTTCATCAGTGTGCCGGTTATCGAAGAGAACAAAGTGCGAGTCATTCTCGGTGTGGGCAACAAGGAGTTCGATTACAGCGAAGAGGACGTTGAGGTGGCACAGTTATTCGGTAATGACATCTGGCGCATCATTCGCCGCCAGCGTGTCGAGGCCGAACTGGCATCCAATCTGGCGCGTACGACGATACTCAATGAAGAGTTGCAGGATTCGAATGAAAGCCTGAAGTCTACCCGACAGCAGCTGCTCCAGTCCGAGAAGATGGCGGCTATCGGTCTGCTGGCCGCCGGTGTGGCACACGAGATCAATAATCCGGTCGGTTATGTGAATTCCAATCTGGGTACGCTGAAAAAGTATCTTGCCGATTTGTTTACTCTCATCGACAAATACGAGTCTGCCGAAATCGAATTGGGAAAGAACTCGCCGTTGCGGGACGAGCTGAGCGAGTTAAAAGCCAAGATGGATTTGGGTTTTCTGCGCGAAGATATCCACTCGCTGCTGGCCGAGTCGCATCAGGGGCTGGAGCGAATCAAGAAGATTGTTCTCGATCTGAAGGACTTCTCCCATACTGATGTTGACGAACATTGGGTATGGGCGGATGTGCATCACGGCCTGGATTCGACGCTCAACGTCGTGTGGAACGAGCTCAAATACAAATGCGAAGTCATCAAGGAATACAGTGAACTGCCGGAGATATGGTGTTTGCCTTCGCAGCTTAATCAGGTATTCATGAATCTGTTGGTGAACGCGGCGCAGGCCATCGAGGTGCGTGGCACGATCACCTTGCGAACCGGGCATGAGGCCGAGCAGATATGGGTAGAAGTAAGCGATACCGGTAGCGGAATTTCGCCGGAGATTGTCAAGCACCTGTTCGATCCATTTTTTACCACCAAGCCGGTGGGCAAAGGGACGGGGCTCGGGCTGTCCGTGTCCTACAATATCGTGAAAAAGCACCACGGCAGAATTGAGGTGCGCAGTGAGGTTGGCAAGGGGGCGAGTTTTCGGGTCTGGCTGCCTGTTCAACCACCCGAATCAAAGGAGAAGAAATGAATCAGGAAGCGAATACGGCCACACTTTTGTTCATCGATGACGAGGAAAATATCCTCGCCGCACTGAAGCGCCTGTTCCGTCCGCTCGGTTACAAGGTGCTGATCGCAGCAAGCGGAGCCGAAGCACTGGCGCTGCTGGAAAAAGAGCATGTTGATCTGGTGATCTCCGATATGCGTATGCCGCAGATGAGCGGCGCCGAGGTGCTGGAACAGATGCGCAAGCGCTGGCCGGAAGTGGTGCGTATCCTGCTGACAGGCTACGCGGATCTGACTTCAACCATTGCGGCTATCAATCGCGGCGAGATTTTCCGTTACATTGCCAAACCTTGGGACGATAACGACATTGTACTGATCGTACGGGATGCGCTGGAGCGCAAGTGTTTACTGGAGGAAAAACAACGGCTGGAAGCGTTGACCCTGCGTCAGAATGAAGAGTTGAAAGAGCTGAATTCCAGCCTAGAAATCAAAGTGCGCCAGCGCACCGAGCAACTTCATACCGCATTGGAGAAGCTGAAGAAGGATTACTTTGCCACCATTCAGGTGTTTGCCAACTTGATGGAGTTGCGCAAGGGGGCGATGGCAGGACATTCGCGTCGTGTCGCGAAATTATGCCGAAGTGTGGCCGAGAAAATGGGATTGCCCGCGGTTGACATCCGGGATCTTGAAGTCGCCGCGCTGCTGCACAATATTGGTCAGATAGGCTTGCCGGACCACTTGCTGAATAAACCCTTCATCGAGCTTTCTTATGAAGATCGAGTCCAGTTTGACAAGCATCCCTTGCGTGCCGCGGTGGCATTAATGGCGCTGGACTCTATTGGGAACGCCGCCGAACTGATTCGCTACTTCCGTGAGCACTACGATGGCGTCGGGAGTCCTTCCGGCTTGCGCGGTGACCGCATTCCGCTCGGCTCGCGCGTACTGCTGGTTGCCAGCGATTACGACGCATTGCTGGAAGGCAAGCTGGGGCATGAACATCTGACGCCGGATCAGGCACTTGATGTGATCGTTAAGGGGCGCGGCATGCGCTATGACCCGGACGTGGTCGATGTATTTCGCGAGTTGGGTTCCAGCATCGACCCGCATAGCAACATTGAGACCGAGTTTCAGATGGTGAGCAAACAGTTGCGCGAAGGCATGCTGTTGACTCGCGACGTGGTGACGCAGAAAGGTATGTTGTTGCTGCTGAAGGGGACGATGCTGAACGCGGGACATATCCGTGAAATCAGAGAATTTGAGGCCGTAGAAGGTGAGGAATTGACCATTTTTACCCATTCGATCTAGGTAGCTATTGTGCGGATATATCGAGTCATGCTGCTGGATGACGATGATTTTATATTGGCATCTTTGCGGCGGGAGTTGTTGACCAAGCCTTATCTCGGCCAGGATGGTCTGGAGGTCGAAGCATTCAGTTCGCCTGCGGCCGCGTTGTCACGGGCCAGGGAGCCGGACGGTTATTTCGACCTGTTGATCGTGGATAACCAGATGCCGGAAATGAGCGGTATCGATTTTCTCAAGGCATTCCGCAATGTTCATCCTGACGTGGCCAGCATCGTCTTGAGCGGTCATGTCGAAATGCAGGATTTGATGACGGCGATCAACGAAGCCCATATCGATTTCTTTGTGCCCAAGCCATGGAGCGAATACGATTTGAAAAGTGCGCTGTGGCAGGCCATCCGGCATTACGATTTGCGCTGTGATAACCGGCGCCTTGCCAAACAGTATGTCGAGCGCTTCGGGCTGCATCATCAGCCCAAACGCAAGGATACTTATCAGGTGATGGTGGTGGACGATGATCCTCTGATTCTGCGGGCCCTGGAGCGCGAGTTGAATAATACCTATATGCAGGGTTCATTCGGCATATATCGCCTGGAAATGTCGACCTTTACCAGTACCTCCGAGGCATTCACGGCAGCGCATGATGGTAATTTTGATGTGGTGATCAGCGACTATGCGATGCCGGAGATGAATGGCATCGAGTTTCTGCGAATGTTCAGGGAGGCGCGGCCGGAGACCGTGCGTATTCTGATCAGTGCGATGGCTGATGTGGCTGTGCTGATTGCGGCAATAAATCAGGCCGGGGTGAACTACTTTGTCGGCAAGCCATGGTCGGATTACGAGTTGCGCGCCGCTATTGATCGTGCGCTGATGCATCGTGAACTGGAACTGGACAATCGCATTCTTGCCGACAT
>JBBQXA010000151.1:0-5627 GCA_038210095.1 Burkholderiales bacterium | reverse complement strand
TATAGTCCAGCAACGAAGTCTTACCGTGATCGACGTGTCCCATTACGGTGACAACCGGAGCACGCGACTCCCGCACTGCATCATGATGCGTTTCATCATCTAGCAGATAGGCATCGGGATCATCGACCTTGGCCGCCTTCGCGACGTGGCCCATTTCTTCGACCACAATCATTGCGGTCTCCTGATCCAGCACCTGATTGATGGTGACCATCGAGCCCATTTTCATCAAAACCTTGATGATCTCGGCAGCTTTGATTGACATCTTCTGAGCCAACTCGGCTACGGTAATAGTCTCTGGTACCGCCACCTCGTGAACAATAGGCTCAGTCGGCAGCATGAAAGATTCGCCCGCCGCCGCCGTCGCTTTGTTCTGATGACGACCTCCACGCTTACCGCCGCGCACAGGGGCAGACCATGCGCCCGGACGCTTTCCAACACCAGTATCCGACTTGGGTGGCGGACGCTTGTTCGAACCAGGCTCATCCCGCTTTTCTGATTGTTTTGCACTCGTTTTGGCCGGACGCGTGAAGCGTTCCACCTTGTCGCCCGGCTTGGGCGTAGGCTTGTGCAGCGTACCTTCCGACTTGGCCGCAACTGGAGTCGCAGCTGCCGGAGGCGCAACGGGAGCCGGCTTTTCCACCGGACGAGCCGCTCTGCGCACAACAGGCGCACCTATCATGGGCTTGGGTTCGTCATCTTCGACGGGATTTGCTTTAACGACAGGAGCTTCGATGGCAACAGGCTTGGCTTCTTCTACTTCTGCGGATTCTACTGCCGCAAGCTCTACTGCTACGGGTTCTACAACCGCTTCGGCTTCAACCTTGCTCTTGGCTCGCGTACGCTTTGCCAGCAACTCGGCGGCCTGACGCTCAGCCAGCTCGGCTTGTAGACGCGCTTCCTGTTTGCGTGCCGCCAACTCCTGCTCGTCCAGTAACTTGGCCGTCTCGACCTTAGGAACCGCAGGCTCGACTGCCGCCTCTTGGGCAACGGGAGCAACCACACGACGCTTGCGCACCTCTACCTGAATAGTACGAGCTCGTCCCGTGCTATCCGCCTTCTTGATCTCGGACGTTTCGCGACGAGTCAGCGTAATCTTCTTGACAGGCTTGTCGGCACCATGCGATTGACGCAAGTGATCCAGCAATTGCGCCTTATCCTTCTCAGAAACCGGATCTGACTCCTGCTCCTTGCTGACGCCAGCTGATTTCAGCTGCTCAAGCAGCAAGGCAACCGGCAATCCCAGTTCAGAAGCAAATTGCGCTATGTTCATTTTTCCCATTACCGTCCTCTAGATACCGCCTTAGACAAACCAAGGCGCGCGTGCAGCCATAATCAGCGTATTTGCACGTTCACCGTCCATACCGGAAAGCTCTACCAATTCTTCCACATCCAAATCGGCCAACTGATCCTGTGTCGTCACACCCTTCGCCGTCAAAGTACGTGCAGTCTGCTCGTCCATACCTTCCAGCTTGAGCAAATCCTCAATACCGTGCTCAACCTTCTCTTCACTGGCGATAGCCGCAGTCAGCAAGGAATTGCGTGCCCGGCTGCGCAACTCTTCTACCGTATCTTCATCGAAAGACTCGATCTCCAGCATTTCTTCCAGCGGCACATAAGCCACCTCTTCCAGCGTGTTGAAGCCTTCCTGAACTAGGATGTCAGCAACCTCCTCATCAACGTCCAACTTCTCCATGAACACAGAGCGGACCTTAGAGAATTCCTCGGCATGCCTCTCGTTGGACTGCTCAACGGTCATGATGTTGAGTGTCCAGCCGGTCAACTCACTGGCCAAACGTACATTCTGACCGCCGCGCCCAATGGTTTGCGCCAAGTTGTCTTCTTCAACCACCACATCCATGCTGTGATTTTCTTCATCAACCACAATGCTGCTCACCTCGGCGGGTGCCAGTGCATTGATGACGTAGGTAGCAGGATCGTCCGACCACAGGATAATGTCGACGCGCTCACCAGCGAGTTCGTTGGTTACGCCCTGAACACGCGAACCGCGCATGCCGACACAAGTACCGATAGGATCAATACGTGCATCGTGCGACAACACAGCAATCTTGGCACGCGAACCCGGATCACGAGCAGCGCTCATGATCTCCAACAGCTTCTCTTCGATCTCCGGCACTTCTAGCTCAAACAACTTCACCAGCAAATCACCGGAAGTGCGCGACAAAATTACCTGCGGACCGCGCACACCACGATCAATGCGCAACAGATGCGCACGAACACGATCACCAACACGCAGATTTTCCTTCGGAATCATCTGCTCACGCGGCAACAGCGCTTCAATCTTGCCGAATTCGATAATCGCGTTACCGCGCTCCAGTCGCTTGATCGTTCCGGAAACCAAATGCTCTTTGCGCTCGAGAAAGTCTGCCAGCACCTGCTCGCGCTCGGCATCACGAATCTTCTGGAAGATCACCTGCTTGGCAGCCTGCGCGCCGATTCGACCAAAGTCGACACTCTCCAGCGGCGCTTCAATAAACTCGCCGAGTTGAATGTTGGGTTCGCGCTTTTGCGCCTCTTCCAGCTTGATATGCAAATCCGGCGTTTCAAAGGTTTCGTCGTCCATCACCTCCCAGCAACGGAACGACTCATACTCACCAGTATTGCGATCAATCGCGACACGCACATCGGCCTCATCATCGAAGCGTCTCTTGGTGGCTGAAGCCAAAGCTGATTCCAGCGCCTCGAACACGACATCCTTGTCGACGTTCTTCTCACGCGACAACGCATCTACCAGCAGCAAAATTTCACGACTCATACAATTCTCCGGCCATTTACCGTCCTGTCGGCGACAGGCACAGAATTAAAACGTTGGCACCAAACGTGCCTTATCCAAATTCGCCAGCTCAATAGCTACCTGGCGATCTTCAACTTCAAGCTGCAATACGCCTTTTTCCAGCGTACCGATTTCACCAACAAAATTCTTTTGCCCATCCAGCGGCATGCGCAACCTTATTTGCACCTTGCAACCCGCGAAGCGCACGAAATCCGCCTCCCTCTTCAACGGACGATCCAGCCCGGGCGAGGACACTTCCAGACGGTCGTAGTCAATATTCTCGACTGTAAACAGCCGAGTCAACTGATTACTCACGACCTGACAGTCCTCTACCGAAATTCCTTCCGGCCTATCGATGAAAACGCGCAACAGCCCGCGGCCGGAGCGCTCAATATCCACCAACTCATAGCCCAAGCCACTTACAGTCGTTTCGACTAGCTTCAACACATCCATAATCTCGACCCACAAATAAAAAACGGGCTCAAGGCCCATCTAAAACGCGGCGTATTATAGCAAAACAAAGCTTTAAATGGAATCAGAATGTTGGGGGAGCGATGGCCGTGATCACACAATCCCCCATTAAGGGAAAAGTAATGCCATGCAGTAACGATAGCCAGCGAGTTCAAACCCTATCTTCAGGCTTCCTGCAGAACCCTTAAATCCCTTTATCCGGACGCGCGCCCAATGCAAGCAACTCTTGCTCGCTGAAGCCCGCGGCACGGCGCGCCTCTAAATTGAATGGGCCGCGCAAGACTGGCGCCTGATGTTCTTCGGCCAATTGTGCATAGGCTGCCAGCGGCTCCAGTCCACGCCGCTCGCACAAATAGCCGAACCAGCGGTTGCCGATAGCGACATGTCCAATTTCATCCCGCAAGATAATGTCCAGTATCTGAGCCGCCGCTATATCGCCTGCCTGTGCAAGCTTGGCGCGCAAGGGCGGCGAGGCATCCAGCCCGCGCGCTTCCATTGTTCGAGGCAACAGCGCCATGCGCGGCAGCACATCCCCACATGTTTTGTCCGCCATTTCCCACAGACTGTTATGTCCGGGAAAATCACCGTAGTCATAACCCAAAACTTTCAGATGATCCGCCAGCAGGGTGAAGTGCAGCGCCTCCTCATCGGCGACCTGCAACCAGTCGGCATAATAGGCCTGCGGCATATCGGCAAACCGCCAGATTGCATCCAGCGCCAGATTGATTGCATTGAATTCGATATGTACCAGCGCATGAATCATCGCGGCGCGCCCCTCTGGGGTATTCATTGCACGGCGCTTGACGCCAAGCGGTGGCACCAGCTCAGGCCGATCCGGGTGGCCGGGTATCGCCAGATTTGCACTCAACGCCGCCGAGCTATCCAATACGATCTCTCCCGCCGCCCAGTCCTGAGCCAGACGATGCACTCCCTCGGCCTTGCTCGCCGCATCGCATTCAGCCAGCCAGTGCAAGGCCGCCTGCCGAAGTTCTTTAGCTACAAGCACCCTACTCTCCCTTATTCAACATCGCCTTCAACCGCGCCAGCTTGTCCAGGCCCTCGTCCTTACTCACGGTCGCAACCGCCTCCGCGTGGCCTCCGGCATACACCAGCTCACTCTCGGGCATCTCATCCAAGAAACGACTAGGCTCGCAGGGAAACCAGTCCTTGCCACGCCGGCGCCGGTTGCAATAACTGATCTGCAAACCGCGTTCGGCACGAGTGACGCCGACATACATCAGGCGGCGCTCTTCTTCTATGCCCTTTTCGTCGCTTTCGCGGAACGGCAGGATTTCCTCCTCCGCTCCGACGATGAACACATGTGGAAACTCCAATCCTTTGGCCGCATGCAACGTGGACAGCGAAACCGCATCCTGCTCCTCGTTTTTTCCGTCCAGCATATTGATCAGCGCAATGGTCTGCACCATCGCGATCAGCGACTTCTCGTCGGCCTCAGACTTGCGCTTGAGCCAGTCGATAAAGTCCTGCACATTCTTCCACTTCGCGTCCGCCTGACGCGACTCATGCGAGTCGTACAACCAAGTCTCATAGTTGATCGCGCGCAGCAATTCATCCAGCAAATCGCTGCAAGAATCCTTCTCAGCTCTATCTTGTATCCTGCTGATAAACTTACAGAACATTAATAAATCCTCATGCTGCCTCGGTGGCAATTCGTCCGCCATGCGCGGCTCGAATGCCGCCGCAAACAGACTGATCTTGCGCTGCCCGGCGTAGCCACCCAGCTTCTCCAACGTGGTATTTCCTATGCCGCGTTTGGGCGTGGTAATCGCGCGAATGAAAGCCGGATCATCATCCGGATTAGCAATCAGCCGCAGATAAGAGGTAATGTCCTTGATCTCGGCACGATCAAAAAATGAGGTGCCTCCACTGACCGTATAAGGCACACGCTCCTCACGCAATTTCTCCTCGAATACGCGCGAAAGATAATTACTGCGATACAGAATCGCGTAATCGGCAAAGCGAGTGTGATGCTCGAATTTATGCGCCACCAGCTTCATCACCACGCTCTCCGCCTCGTGCACATCGTCGCGTGCGGCATAAATGCGGATCGGATCGCCGATGCCGTGCTCGCTCCACAACTTCTTCTCGAATACCTTGGTGTTGTGGTTAATCAGATGATTCGCGACCTTGAGGATGCGCTGCGACGAACGATAGTTCTGCTCCAGCTTGATCACCCGCAGCTTGGGATAATCATTGCTCAGGTTATGCAGATTCTCGATGCTAGCTCCGCGCCAGGCATAAATCGCCTGATCGTCATCGCCCACCGCCGTAAACGCCTCGCGCTTGCCCGCCAGCAGCCGGGTCAGCTGATACTGGCAATCGTTGGTGTCCTGATATTCGTCTA
>JBBQXA010000150.1:0-5749 GCA_038210095.1 Burkholderiales bacterium | reverse complement strand
TTTCAATACTTGCTTTTTCCAGTTGCGCTGTGCGACGCGGCTCCAAAAAGCATGTTCAACCCAGACAACGAAAGGAAATACCATGAGCACTCGCAACACAAACCAGCAAGCCGGACAGAAAATCAAAACCGACGCTCACCAAACAGCATGTGTGAAGAACGAAAGCTCGCCACCCTATGAAGTCCAGATTCGGAGCGAAGAAGAAAACATTATTGCAAAGGCGCTTGAAATTCTTTCTCGCCGGATGCGTCAAGCAGAAGCTTTTTTCAGTTCCCCTTCGGCGGTTCGTGATTACCTGCGCCTGAAGATGGCAGAGCTTGAGTTCGAGGTTTTCAGCGTGATTTTCTTAGATGCACAGCATGGCGTTATTGCCACGGAGGAGATGTTTCGCGGAACATTAACACAGACCAGTGTCTATCCCCGCGAAGTCGTGAAGCGTGCGCTGCACCATAACGCTGCCGCCGTGATTTTCGCGCATAACCACCCATCTGGAATGTGTGAGCCGAGCAGGGCAGATCAGATGCTGACCGATGCACTCAAGCAAGCCCTGTCGCTTGTTGACGTGCGCGCCCTTGACCACTTCATTGTTGCCGGTGCGGACTGCATGAGCTTTGCAGAACGTGGCCTGATTTAAGGGGCAGCCATCATGATAATGACCAACAACAAGACGCGAGAGGAGGCGCTGGATGCACTGCGCTTCCTGCAAGGCTTCATGTCTCAGGTGCAGCTTGCCGCCATCGCTGCCGGGATGCATGGCGAAGAGCGGCTGCATTTTTTCAATAAGATGGTAGAAACGGAAAGGCTAATCCGGACGATGCCGCAGACCTATGAGCAAGACGGCGCGGGTGAAGAGGCTGTCGCATACCTGCATTATTTCCTGAACGGCTTTGACTGGTACATCACGGAGCGCGACATGGAGCGCGAGCAATTGCAGGCTTTTGGCTTGGCCTGCATGGCTGAGGAGGAGATGGGGTATATCAATATCGTGGAGCTTATCCGCAACGGCGCGGAGCTGGACCTGCATTTCGAGCCGCGCAGTTTGCGGAAAATATTCGTGGAGCGCGGATAGATCATGGCCGGGCCGAGGACTTCATTTCCGGCTCGGCCTTTGGATACGTAAGCTCGTCAGCCACCTTGGCAAGGAGGTTGTTTCTAGTTGCCGCTATTTCAAAGATTGGGATTTTTGCCACAAATTTGCCACACTAAAGTGTGGCAACGTGGTTGTTTGGGCTTGCTTGCGTTAATTTGCATTTAACGCAAGTGATTGATTTGGCGGAGAAGGGGGGATTCGAACCCCCGTTAGGATATTATCCTAAACACGCTTTCCAGGCGTGCGACTTAAACCACTCATCCACCTCTCCAGATGGTACTACTTTGTTATTCCTTGCTGCGGTCTGATTCGGTTAAAACGCACTGTTTGGGCAGTTAGCTACCTCAGCGAAGGGCGCGCAGAATATCTCAGAATCGATTTTGCCGCAATCAAAACCCATTCTTCCACAGACGCAGTGCAGAAAAAATTCCAAGTTCACTGGTGTCGGTGAGCCCCCGAACTTGCAGTGTGCGCAGTATTTCAGGCGAGTTGCAGCGCAGGAATGGGTTGGTGGCTTTTTCCAGTGCGAGGGTAGAGGGGACGCTAGACTGGTCTGCATCACGCAGTTGGCGGGTATCGGCGATGCGCTTTCGAATATCCGGGTTGTCGGGTTCGCAGGCTAGGGCAAAGCGCAGGTTGGCTTCGGTATATTCGTGGGCGCAGTACACCCGGGTATCATCCGGCAATTCTGCAAGGCGTTGCAGGGAGCGGTGCAGTTGCTCCAGCGTGCCCTCAAAGTTCCGGCCGCAGCCAGCGCCAAACAGAATGTCGCCGCAGAACAGCAGGCCGTGTGCGTAAAAGGCTAAGTGGTCATCCAGGTGACCGGGGACTTCGAGGATGTCCAGTGTTAAGGCGGGGGAGTTCAGTTGTAGACAGTCGCCTTCACTTAGGTCGTGGGTGAGGTAAGAATTGGCGGGGACGCGTCCGCTGGCGGGTTGTCGCCGTCCATACACCGCGACGTTGTATACTTCGCGCAATTGTGCGATGCCACCAATATGATCATGGTGGCGATGGGTACACAGGATGGCAGTCAGTTTAAGCTGATTGGCTTGCAGGAAATCCAAAGCCGGTGCGGCCTCGCCGGGGTCAACCAGTACCGCGTGGGTGTCGTCGTGGATGGCCCAGATGTAGTTGTCGTGCAATGCGGGAATAGGAGTAATGGCTAACATGATGGATGGAACGGGAACAGGTTATGCCGAATTGTAAGTTAACTGCGCAGAGTTTGAGTGAGTGGTTTGCCAGCGAGCAGGGCGCTTATGTGCTGAAACGAGAGCAGGCTTACTTCGACCATACAGTGGCAGACCTGTTCGGTTTCAATGCCTTGCAGCTGGATTCGCCTGAACAGGATTTTCTGCACGACAGCCGTATTCCCTTGCGTTTCACCGCGGGTAATCAGGTTGGCTGCGATGTTCGGCTGGTTTGCGCTGAACTGCCGTTTGAAACGGCGAGTCTGGATCTGGTGCTGTTGCCGCATGTGCTGGAATTTGCCGAACATCCGCATCAGATACTGCGTGAAGTTGAGCGCGTGTTGATGGCTGAGGGTAATCTGATTATCAGCGGTTTTAATCCGCGCAGCCTGTGGGGCTTGCAGCGCATGTGGGGATGCAAGCAGGGCTATCCTTGGCGCGGTCACTTCATCGCATTGTCGCGACTGAAAGACTGGCTGGCGTTGCTGGGCTTCGAAGTGGTGGGTGGGCGCTTTGCGGGCTATGCGCCGCCGTTTACTCAGGCCAAGTGGCTGGAGCGTTTCGATTTCATGGAGCGCGCGGGCGATCGCTGGTGGGCGGTTAGCGGCGGGGTGTATTTCCTGCATGCAATCAAGCGGGTGCATGGTATGCGCTTGATAAAACCACAGTGGAACGATCGGCTGGTGAGCAAGTTGATGCCTGCCGCGCCCAAGCTGAACAACAGAAGCATACAGAGTACGGGCAGCGATGCCCATAAAGAACATTTGGAACGGGGATGGAAAAAGAGATCGTAGATATTTTTACCGACGGGGCGTGCAAGGGGAATCCCGGTGTCGGCGGATGGGGGGCGTTGTTGCGTGTCAAGGGCAAGGAACGCGAGCTGTTCGGCGGCGAGGCGCATACCACCAATAATCGTATGGAGCTCTTGGGCGCAATCTTCGCGCTGGAAGCACTCAAACGTCATTGCAAGGTGAGGCTGCATACTGATTCCAAGTATGTGCAGCAGGGCATCAGCAGCTGGATACATGGCTGGAAGCAGCGCGGCTGGAAGACGGCGGACAAGAAGCCGGTGAAGAACGAAGATCTGTGGCGAAGATTGGATGTGTTGGCGGTGCAGCATGAGATTGAATGGATATGGGTCAAGGGCCATGCCGGACATGACGGCAACGAGCGCGCTGACGTGTTGGCGAATCGTGGTGTTGAATCCGTGGCCGAGAAGCATATGGCCGGGCACCCGCAGGGGGGAGAGCAATGCGCAGGATAGTGCTGGATACCGAAACCACCGGACTGGACCCGAAGCAGGGCCACCGCATCATTGAGGTTGCGGCCATCGTACTGGAGGGGCGCAAGGTGTCGACACGACATTTTCATCATTATGTTGATCCCGAACGCGAAGTGGACGAAGACGCCGCGCGGGTGCATGGCTTTACCTGGGATATGCTGCGCGGGCGTGCTAAGTTTGCCGATATTGCCCCCAGTTTTCTGGAGTTTGTTGCGGAGTCGGAACTGATCATTCACAACGCACCATTCGATATGGGTTTTTTGAATAACGAGCTGCGGCTGCTTGGACTGCCTCCGTTGAAAAATCCGGTGCTCGATACGCTCAAGCTGGCGCGCGACATGCATCCGGGCAAGAAGAACAACCTGAATGCATTGTGCAGTCGCTACGAGATCGACAATGGTCACCGCACTTTGCACGGGGCGTTGCTTGATACGGAGTTGCTGGCCGAGGTGTACCTCGCGATGACGCGCGGTCAGGAGAGCCTGCTCGGCGACGATCAGGCGACGGATGAGCGCCAGGCCGCGAGGCTGGAACTGGACGGCACGCGTCCTCCCTTGCGTGTGTTGTCACCGACCGCAGCGGAGTTGGCCGCACATGCACAACAATTGATCGATATCGACGAGGCCAGCAAGCGCGCCTGTCTGTGGAAACAATTCGAAGATGCAGTCTGATCGAAAGGCTTAAAAGTCGTGATGCGATCTCGGCTTTCTTCGAGCTATGCGAAATTAACTTTTTACTAAAGCGTCCGACTCGGGCGCAACGGAACCATTATGAAAACAGATGTAATTATTATTGGCGCGGGCGCAGCGGGCCTGATGTGTGCATTACAAGCCGCGCAACGCGGACGCTCCGTGGTGCTGCTGGATCACTCCAAGAAGCTGGCCGAGAAGATACGTATATCGGGAGGCGGCAATTGCAATTTCACCAATCTGGATGTGACGCCGGATAACTATCTCTCCGACAACCCCAGCTTCTGCCGCTCAGCGCTGGCACGCTACACGCCGCAGGACTTCATCGCCCTGCTGTACAAACACAACATCGCCTTCCACGAGAAAACGCTGGGGCAGTTGTTCTGCGATGATGGGTCAGAGGCGATTATCGCGATGCTCCGCAGCGAATGCGATGAGGGCGGAGTGAAGCGCTTTATGGGCTGTGAGCCCGAAGAGGTCAAATATTTTGCGCCAACCGTTGAGGGTGCAAAAGCAAAATTCCATGTTACGGCCTCGCGTGGTGAATTCACCGCCGCGTCATTGGTGGTTGCTACTGGCGGCCTGTCTATTCCCAAGACGGGGGCAACGCCGTACGGCTACAAGATAGCCGAACAGTTCGGGCTGCCTATCGTCAAGCTCAAGCCCGGTCTGGTGCCGTTGACGGTTGCCCCGGATGACTGGACGGCCTATGCCGAATTGACCGGCGTGTCGCTGGATGTGGCCGTGAACTTCGGCAAGCGTACCTTCCGTGAGAGCCTGCTGGTCACTCATCGCGGCTTGAGCGGCCCAGCTATCCTGCAAATTTCCTCCTACTGGGAACACGGTAAGCCGCTGCATATCAATCTGCTGCCCGATCTTGATATGGCCGTATTGCTGGACGAGCAGAAGGCTAGCAAAAAGCATCTGAGCAACTATCTGATGCAATGGTTTCCCAAGAATTTTTCCGAAGCATGGTGCGGAGAATTAGCGGTGCACCAGAAGATCGAAAGTAAGCCGCTCAACCAGTACAACGACAAACAGCGCAAGCTGATTGCCGAGTCGTTGCACGACTGGCAGGTTACCCCTAGCGGCACGCTGGGTTACGTCAAGGCCGAAGTAACCTGTGGCGGTGTAGACACCCGCGCGTTGTCGTCGAAAACCATGGAATGCAGCGCAGTTCCCGGCCTGTATTTCATCGGCGAAGTGGTGGATGTGACCGGACAGTTGGGCGGCTACAACTTCCAGTGGGCATGGGCATCTGGCCATGCGGCAGGAGAGTCTGTCTAAAAAGGCTGCCGGCTTAAAATTCGCCCCGCGTTTTTGGGCGGCGACATGGTTTGCTGCTATAGTTTCCCCACACTTTTTTATGCGTGGCGGTTAAACCAATGAAGATCGGCATACCGAAAGAGATTAAAACCAACGAAAGCCGTGTCGCACTGGCCCCATCTGGTGCGGAGGCGTTGGTGTCGGCCGGACATGTCGTCATCGTGGAGACGGGGGC
>JBBQXA010000149.1:0-5778 GCA_038210095.1 Burkholderiales bacterium | reverse complement strand
CCTCGGCACGTTCGGCTATCGCGCACAGCATGGAAGAAGCGCTGCAGGTGCAGCAGGTGATGGGCTATCCCACCATCATTCGTCCGTCCTTTACCATGGGGGGGTCGGGTGGCGGCATTGCTTACAATCGCGAAGAGTTCGTGGAAATTTGTGAGCGAGGTCTGGAGGCCTCGCCGACCAAAGAGCTGCTGATCGAAGAGTCGCTGCTCGGTTGGAAAGAATACGAGATGGAAGTCGTGCGCGACCGCAACGACAACTGCATCATTATCTGCTCTATCGAAAACCTTGATCCCATGGGCGTGCATACCGGTGACTCCATTACCGTCGCACCCGCACAGACGCTGACCGACAAGGAATACCAGATCATGCGCGACGCCTCATTGGCGGTGCTGCGCGAGATCGGTGTGGAAACAGGCGGCTCCAACGTGCAGTTCTCCGTCAATCCGGATGACGGGCGCATGGTGGTGATCGAAATGAATCCGCGTGTGTCGCGTTCCTCGGCGCTGGCCTCCAAGGCGACCGGCTTTCCGATTGCGAAAGTCGCCGCCAAACTGGCGGTGGGTTACACGCTGGATGAGTTGAAGAACGACATCACGGGCGGGGCGACCCCGGCTTCGTTTGAGCCGACCATCGATTATGTCGTCACCAAGATTCCGCGTTTCGCCTTCGAGAAATTCCCGCAGGCGAATGACAGGTTGACCACGCAGATGAAATCGGTGGGCGAGGTGATGGCCATCGGCCGCACTTTCCAGGAATCGTTCCAGAAAGCATTGCGCGGACTCGAAGTCGGCGTGAATGGCTTGGACAGCAAATACACCGAGCGTGACGCGATTGTTTCCGAGATGGGCAATCCCGGACCCGATCGCATCTGGGCGGTGGGCGATGCCTTCCGTCTGGGTATGAGCGTGGAAGATGTATTCAACATCAGTAAAATCGACCCGTGGTTCCTGGTGCAGATCGAAGACATCATTCGCCAGGAGCAAGGTCTGATCGGGCGCACGCTGGAAAGCCTGACGGCCGATGATTTGCGCGTGCTGAAACGCAGCGGCTTCGCCGACGAGCGCATGGCCGTCCTGCTGGATATTCAAGGTTCTTCCGTGCGTGCCTACCGTCATGCGCTGGGTGTGCGTCCGGTGTTCAAGCGTGTGGATACTTGCGCCGCCGAGTTTGCGACCAATACCGCTTACATGTATTCGACCTACGAGGAAGAGTGCGAATCGCAGCCGACCAATAACAAGAAAATCATGGTGTTGGGCGGCGGACCTAACCGTATCGGCCAGGGTATCGAGTTTGACTATTGCTGCGTGCATGCCGCGCTGGCGATGCGCGAAGACGGTTACGAGACCATTATGGTCAACTGCAATCCCGAGACGGTGTCTACCGACTACGATACGTCGGATCGTTTGTACTTTGAGCCGCTGACACTGGAAGATGTGCTGGAGGTGGTGGCTGTCGAGAAGCCGATAGGCGTGATTGTGCAATACGGCGGGCAGACTCCTTTGCGTCTGGCTCATGGCTTGGCGAAGAATGGCGTGCCTATCATCGGCACTACGCCGGACATGATTGACATGGCGGAAGATCGCGCGCGCTTCCAGAGCATGTTGCAGAAATTGGGCCTGAAGCAGCCGCCTAACCGTACTGCCCGTACCGTAAAGGGTGGCGTAGAGGGTGCGGAAGAGATCGGCTATCCGCTGGTGGTGCGTCCTTCCAACGTGCTGGGCGGGCGTGCGATGCAGATTATTCATGCGCAGGTCGACCTTGAGCGCTATATGCGCGACGCGGAAGAAATGTCCAAGACGTACCCCGAGCGCATGCCTATTCTGCTTGATCGTTTCCTGAACGATGCGATTGAGGTGGACATGGATGCGGTGTCGGATGGCAAGCAGGTCATCATCGGCGGCATCATGGAACACATCGAGCAGGCTGGGGTGCACTCCGGCGACTCGGCATGTTCGTTGCCGCCGTTCAGCCTCTCCGCGGCATTGCAGGACGAGCTGCGCCGCCAGACAGTCGCGATGGCGAAGGCGCTCAACGTGGTCGGTCTGATGAACGTGCAGTTTGCGATTCAGGGTGAGACGGTCTATGTGCTGGAAGTGAATCCGCGTGCCTCGCGTACCGTGCCGTTTGTATCAAAGGCGACCGGCGTGTCACTCGCAAAGATCGCTGCACGCTGTATGGCGGGGCAGTCACTGGCCGATCAGGGTGTGACTAAGGAAGTTATCCCGCCGTATTACTCGGTGAAGGAGGCGGTATTCCCATTCATCAAATTCCCCGGCGTAGATACTATTCTGGGCCCGGAGATGAAGTCTACCGGCGAGGTGATGGGCGTGGGCGAGACCTTCGCCGAAGCTTTCGTCAAGTCGCAGTTGGCGGCCAGTGTAAAGCTACCAACAGATGGCAAGGTGTTCATCAGTGTGCGCGATGCGGACAAGGTGGGCGCGATTGAAGTTGCGCGTTCGCTGCTGCAGCTCGGCTTCACGATACTGGCGACACGCGGCACGGCGGCTTCGATTGCTGGGGCGGGTGTGGCCGTGACAGAGGTAAATAAAGTGGCTGAAGGGCGTCCGCACATCGTGGATATGATCAAGAATGGCGAGGTCAGTCTGATCATCAATACGGTGGACAGCAAGCCTTCCGCGATGCGTGATTCGTACTCCATTCGTCATGTCGCCCTGCAAGGACGTGTGACTTATTACACCACTCTGGCTGGCGCGCGCGCCGCCTGTCTGGGCATGCAACATCTCGCCGATCTGCAGGTATACGACGTGCAGACTCAACATAAAAGACTAGCCTGAAGGACGTATTCGTATGAGCAAAATTCCATTAACACTGATCGGCGCGGAGCTTTTACGCCAAGAGCTGCATCGCCTCAAGACGGTAGAGCGTCCATGGGTGATTAATGCAATCTCGGAAGCGCGCGCACAGGGCGATCTTTCTGAAAATGCCGAGTATGAGGCGGCCAAAGAGCGTCAGTCCTTCGTTGAAGGGCGTATCGTCGAGGTTGAGTTTAAGTTGGGAAGTGCGCAGGTCATCGATCCCAAGACGTTGGCCATGGATGGGCGCTGTGTATTCGGTACGACGGTTGTGCTGGAGGATGTGAATAACGGTGATGTGGTGACCTATCAAATCGTCGGCGACGACGAGGCCAATATCAAGCAGCGTAAAATTTCAATCAGTTCCCCGATCGCGCGCGCACTGATCGGCAAGAGCAGCGGCGATATTGCCGAGGTTCAAGCTCCGGGCGGCGTGCGCGAATATGAAGTGGTTGAGGTGCAGTACATTTAAACGCAGTCGTTAGACCGCTAGCCCTTGGTTAAACCCGCGAAGCGGATAACTAATGACTAGCGACTACAAACTAATGATTAGCTTTTGCTTCCCAATTGTTTTTTGGTAAGCGGTTTTTTCCCTTTATGGCGGGGCATTTGTTTGATTTCGATCTGGCTCGCTTCCGGATTGGGAAGGTAGATCACCAGTACTTTTCCGATATGTTGCACCGGTGCGGCATTCAGCTGGGTGCAAATGTCAGTCATGATGGCTTCGCGCTGTGGGCGTTCTGCCATGACGCGAATCTTGATCAGTTCGTGGGCTTTAAGGTTCAGTGCGATCTCTTTAAGCACCGACTCGGTTAAGCCCGCGTTACCTATCATCACAGTTGGATTCAGGGCGTGTGCGCGGCCCTTCAGGGCAAGGCGTTCGGCGACGGTAAGCGTTAACATGATGACACTCCAAAATTTAAGGCACGGATTCTAAACGATGAAGCCTTCCAAAACCAGCAAACAATGGATGCGAGAGCACCTAAATGATCCTTTTGTGCTACTCGCACAGAAGGATGGTTATCGCTCGCGCGCTGCATACAAGCTGATCGAGATTGATGCCAAAGATCATCTGCTGAAATCTGGCATGGTTGTGGTTGATCTGGGGGCGACTCCGGGCGGCTGGGCTCAAGTGGTTGCAGCCAAGGTGGGGCGTGGCGGCAAGGTGATCGGCTTGGATTTATTGCCGATGGACCCGCTGGGTGGAGTGGACTTCATTCAGGGTGATTTTCGCGACGATGCCGTACTCCGTCAGTTGGAGGCTATGCTGGATGGTCGCACGGTTAACCTTGTAATTTCAGATATGGCCCCCAATATAAGTGGCATCGTTTCTGCCGATAAAGCCAGAGCGATGCATCTGGCGGAACTTGCGATGGAATTTGCGCTTGAGAACCTCACTCCCGAGGGTAGCTTTTTGGTCAAGGTGTTTCAGGGGGAGGGTTTCGAGGAGTTCGTCAAGCAGTTGCGCAGCAGTTTTGCCAAGGTGGTGACGCGCAAGCCCAAAGCCTCGCGGGATCGCAGTAGTGAAGTATATTTGTTGGCAAGTGGAAAGCTTGAGTAATCGGGCAATACATAGTCTAATGGTCGTTCGGCAGCCTAGCGCGCTAGTATTTTAAGGAGTTAACTTGAACAACAATATGTTTAAAAGCATCGCCATCTGGATGGTCGTCGCACTGGTACTGATGACGGTATTCAATCAGTTCAATGACCGTCAGCAGAAGTCCGTACAGGCGCAACTGGATTACTCCCAGTTTCTCAATGAGGTGAAGCAGGGGCACATCACCAAGGTGACCATAGAAGGTCGTACACTGAAAGCGACGACGACAGAGGGTTCGCGCGTGTCCAGTTATGCGCCCAGCGACCTGTGGATGGTGTCCGATCTGCTGAAGAATGGTGTGACTATCGAGGCCAAGCCAGAAGAAGAGCCTTCTTTCCTGATGAATATTTTCGTCTCCTGGTTTCCGATGATTCTGTTGATCGGGGTGTGGATATTTTTCATGCGCCAGATGCAAGGTGGTGGCGGCAAGGGCGGTGCATTCTCGTTCGGCAAGAGCAAAGCTCGTTTGTTGGATGACACCAAGGAACGCGTAACTTTCGCCGATGTGGCCGGTTGTGATGAGGCCAAGGAAGAAGTGAGTGAACTGGTGGACTTTCTGCGTGATCCCGGCAAATTCCAGAATCTGGGTGGGCGCATACCGCGTGGCGTGTTGATGGTGGGTAGCCCCGGTACCGGTAAGACGCTGTTGGCCAAGGCCATTGCGGGTGAAGCACGCGTTCCGTTCTTCTCGATTTCCGGTTCGGATTTCGTCGAGATGTTCGTCGGCGTGGGCGCTGCGCGTGTGCGTGACATGTTCGAGCAGGCCAAGAAGAATTCCCCCTGCATCATCTTTATTGATGAAATCGACGCGGTCGGTCGTCAGCGTGGTGCGGGCATGGGCGGTGGCAATGACGAGCGCGAACAGACACTGAATGCATTGTTGGTGGAGATGGACGGTTTTGAAGGCGCGAGTGGCGTGATCGTTATCGCTGCAACCAACCGCCCCGACGTACTGGATTCTGCATTGCTGCGTCCGGGGCGTTTCGACCGTCAGGTCGTGGTTCCATTACCGGATATCCGCGGTCGCGAACAGATCCTGAAAGTTCATATGCGCAAAGTGCCGGTTGCGACGGATGTGCAGGGCGATATTCTGGCGCGCGGCACACCCGGCATGTCGGGTGCCGATCTGGCTAATCTGGTGAATGAGGCGGCATTGTTCGCGGCGCGTCGCGGCAAGCGATTTGTCGATATGGACGACTTCGAAGCGGCCAAGGACAAGATCATGATGGGCGCGGAGCGCAAGTCATTGATCATGCCCGAGGAAGAGCGCCGCAATACGGCTTATCACGAGTCCGGTCATGCCGTGGTTGCCAAGTTGTTGCCCAAGACCGATCCGGTACACAAGGTCACTATTATTCCGCGTGGTCG
>JBBQXA010000148.1:0-5790 GCA_038210095.1 Burkholderiales bacterium | reverse complement strand
AAGGGGCAAAACGGAGTTGGTTTGGGGTAGAATTCGTCATGGGCAGAGGCGGTTAGTGTTTTACGGATTGCTGGCTTAGTAACCGCAATTATATCAAACACTTACATGCATTTCTGCCCTTTTTAAGCAAAATTCAGGCTAAACTCCCGTCCGTTCCCACAATAAATGATGCCGAATATTCATGTCCAGTCTGAGTAGCAGAGATTATCGCACCCTGTCTTTGGCGGCCCTGGGCGGCGCGCTGGAGTTTTACGATTTCATCATCTTCGTGTTCTTTGCCGTCGTGATTGGGCAATTATTCTTTCCCCCGGATATGCCGGATTGGCTGCGCCAGTTGCAGACTTTCGGCATTTTCGCCGCCGGCTATCTGGCAAGGCCCTTAGGCGGCATCGTGATGGCTCACTTCGGTGACCTGCTGGGGCGTAAGCGCATGTTCATGCTGAGTATATTGCTGATGTCTTTGCCGACGCTCGCTATCGGTTTGTTACCGACCTATGCCGTAATCGGCATTTGGGCCCCCTTGCTGTTGCTGGCCCTGCGCATTCTGCAAGGTGCGGCTATAGGCGGCGAGGTGCCGGGCGCTTGGGTGTTCGTGTCCGAACATGTACCCGCACGTCACGTCGGCTTTGCCTGCGGCACACTGACCGCCGGTCTGACTACTGGCATTCTGCTCGGCTCGCTGGTGGCGACGGCCGTTAACCGTCTGTATGCGCCCGACGAACTGCTGACGGAAGGTTGGCGCGTGCCCTTCATTATCGGTGGCGTATTCGGACTGGTGTCGGTGTGGTTGCGCCAGTATCTGCACGAGACCCCTGTGTTCAAGGAAATGCAGGCACGGCAGGAGCTGGCCGGTGAGTTGCCACTGAAGACCGTGGTGCGCGAACACCGTCCCGCCATCATTCTCACCATGCTGCTGACCTGGCTGTTGTCCGCCGCCATCGTGGTGATGATATTGATGACCCCGACATTGATGCAGAAGTTGTACGGCATTTCCGCCGCCACCACCTTGCAGGCCAACAGCATCGCGACGCTATTCCTCAGTCTGGGGTGTGTGTTATTCGGTGCGATGGCCGATCGCTTGGGGGCGGGGCGGGTGCTGCTGGCCGGCTGTGCCTTGTTGGGATTCACCTCCATGTTGCTCTATCGCCAGATGGCGATTTCTCCGGAAAATATCTATGCGCTGTATGCATTGTGTGGCTTCAGCGTGGGGGTGGTCGGCGTGGTGCCCGGCATCGCGGTCAGGGCCTTTCCGGCAGTGGTGCGCTTCACCGGCCTGTCGTTTTCCTACAACGTCGCTTACGCGGTGTTTGGCGGACTTACGCCGGTGATGGTGAGTATGCTGCTGCCGCTGGACCGCATGGCTCCGGCGCATTATGTACTTGCATTGAGCGTGGTGGGCATGATGGTGGGCGCTTACCTGTGGCGGGGCGGTCGGAATGCGGGGCAGTCAGCGTAAGGTAATTTCATGAGACAATGCGCGTCGAAAATAAGCATGGGCGCGCGAAGTTTCGTACCCCTCCAACGTTAATTGATTATCAGGGCGAGCAGTGTTTCTGGATAACCTCAAGCAATTAATTTCAGCCGATATGGCTGCCGTAGACGCCGTTATACGCGCTCGTCTGCATTCCGAAGTCGCATTGGTCAATCAGGTCGGCGAATACATTATCAACAGTGGTGGCAAGCGTTTGCGTCCCGCGTTGGTGGTGCTGTCCGCCGAAGCCTTCGGTTATCAGGGCAAGTTTCATCACGACCTAGCCGCGGTAGTGGAATTCATTCATACCGCGACGCTGCTGCATGACGACGTGGTAGACGAATCCGAATTGCGCCGTGGGCGTGAAACTGCCAATGCCCTGTTCGGCAATGCCGCCAGCGTTTTGGTCGGCGACTTTCTCTATTCGCGCGCTTTCCAGATGATGGTCGATGTGGGTGAAATGCGCGTGATGCAAACGCTGGCCGACGCCACCAATATCATCGCCGAGGGTGAAGTTTTGCAACTGCTCAACTGCAATGATGCGGACGTCGATGTCCCCAACTACATGCGTGTGATCCACTATAAGACCGCCAAGTTGTTTGAGGCCGCAATGCGTCTGGGGGCGATTCTGGGCAAAGCCAGTCCGGCTGGGGAAGACGCCGCGGCAAAATACGGCATGCATCTGGGCACCGCGTTCCAGCTGGTGGACGATGTGCTCGACTACTCCGCCGAAGAAGCGCAGACCGGCAAGCATTTGGGTGACGACCTCGCCGAAGGCAAGCCCACGCTGCCGCTGATCTATGCGATGCAGCACGGCACGAAGGAGCAGGCCGCCGTGGTGCGCGCAGCAATCGAGCAGGGCGACGTAAGTAAGTTTGCCGAAGTGCTGGAGATCATCCACGCCAGTGGAGCGCTGGCCTTCACCCGCCAGCAGGCTCTGCGCGAAGCTGAAGCGGCTTGTGCCGCAATAGCCTCTTTGCCCGATTCAAAATATAAAAATTGCCTGCTGGAATTGGCGCACTTTTCCGCAACGCGGGAATTTTAAAAACAGTAATCCCGCTTTATTCGGAGCGTGGCTTGGCCTAGGAGCTCTGTATTCGGATATCTCCAAGCGCGGCGCTACAGACATGTTTATGGCCGCGATCTTGGTGACGGTTCAATTCTGCCCGGATGTGTTAACCCTATTTTAGGGAGCTGCATCGGCGAAGTCTGGGGGGATGAGCATGTAGTCATGAGAGCTGCCATGAGTCCACGAACATCTGATATGCCAAGGTAAACCCCTGAAATCAAGGCGATTGATTGGTTTTGAATCCGGGAGACGGCATTGCAAGCCGCGCAATGCTGATGTTCTGGCCGTGCGATAGAATGCGATGGTGAAGTTTGTAGAGAGCGTCCTGGAAAATGAGAAACAGTTGTCAGGGCTTCAGCTTGATTGAGACGGCGGTCGTGTTGCTGATTGCCGGGCTTTTGTTCGCTGGAATTATCAAGGGGCAGGGCCTGATAGACCTCAATCAGACAAAGTTGCTCGCCGACGACTTCAGGCACATCTCGCTTGATCTGGTCGAATATCAGGAACGTTTTAAAGCCTTGCCGGGTGACGACCCTCAGGTTGCATTGCATCTTGGCGAATCTGTTTCATGTGTTGAACAGGCAGGCAAGTGCAGCCTCGGTAATGGTGTGATTGATGGGCACTGGAATGACACGACAGCCGACAGTGAAAGCTTTATCTATTGGCAGCATATTCGACTGGCGCGGCTTTCGCCGGGAGAAATCGACACTGCATCCGTAAACTATGCTCCCCAAAATGCTCTTGGTGGCACTTTGGGCGTCACCAATCATGATATCGCACCCGTTGCCGGGTTAAGGGGAGGGGTGGTGGTGTGTTCGGATGGCATCACGGGCACTCAGGCCAAACAACTGGACATCGCACTGGATGACGGGAATACGGCGAACGGCTTTATGATGACTACCGTTTCAGGAATCGCGACAGGGGTGGCGGCAATTCCAACCGACCTGATTGACGATAACGAGCGATATCTGGTGTGCATGGGCGTCTAACCGCCGATCCCGCGATCACCGGTTTGCCTGTTGGTAGCGAAGGTTCGCGCTGCTACATAAGCGTCGCGTAGAGGTTAGGAATATTTATAACCCAGCCTGTTTTTTGATTGTGACATAGCATCCCGAAGGCGCAGCCCGCGGCTGTGTTGCAGAGCTTTCGTGTTAGAATCCGAGCGCGTTGTACGTGCACTCTCCTCTGAGATTCAGCCGGGAATTATGTATCCCGGTTCCCGCAGTAAATTCTCCCAAGTTTTTGGAATGGCAGGTTGCCAGAGTTGCACGCATTGTTAATTATGCCCTGTTCCGCTCGCCGCGGAGCGATGTGCTTTTTTCGAGTCTGCCATGAATACACAAAATTTTCCCGAAATTAAAACCAACATCCTGAGCGGTCTGACTGTCGCGCTGGCTCTAGTGCCCGAGGCTATTGCCTTCGCACTGGTCGCGCAGGTGCATCCGCTGGTGGGTTTGTATGCCGCCTTTATGGTCGGTCTGATTACCTCGGTCATAGGCGGGCGTCCTGGCATGATCTCCGGTGCGGCCGGCGCGCTGGCGGTGGTGATGGTCGCGTTGGTGGTGCAGCATGGTGTGGAATATTTGTTCGCCGCCGTGGTGCTGATGGGCGTGATACAAATTGGCTTCGGCCTGCTTAAATTAGGCAAGTTCGTGCGCATGGTGCCGCATCCGGTGATGTTAGGCTTCGTCAATGGACTCGCTATCGTGATTGCTCTCGCGCAGCTGGAGCACTTCAAGCAACTCAATCCTGATGGCTCGCATGGCTGGATGCAAGGCGCGCCGCTGTACACCATGCTGGCTCTGATTGCCGTGACCATGGCAATCATCTATTTGCTGCCCAAACTGACCAAGGCTATCCCATCGACATTGGCGGCTATCGTCGTCGTCTCGCTGGTGGTGATTTTCACCGGACTGGATACTAAAACCGTGGGCGATCTGGCCTCGATTAAGGGCGGCTTGCCGCAGTTCCATCTTCCCGAGATTCCTTTCGACTGGGAAACACTGAAGATCGTATTTCCCTACAGTCTGATCCTTGCCGGAGTTGGCTTGATCGAATCGCTGCTGACGCTGAATCTGATTGATGACATGACCCAGACGCGCGGGAAACCGAATCGTGCTTGCATCGGGCAGGGTGTGGCGAACGTTGCGACCGGCTTCTTCGGCGGCATGGGCGGCTGCGCAATGATAGGTCAAAGCATGATTAACGTGACCAACGGCGCGACCAAAAATATTTCCGGCATCGCCGCTGCGCTGTTCTTGCTGAGCTTCATCCTGTTCGCCTCGCACTGGATTGAGATGATCCCGCTGGCGGCCCTGATTGGCCTGATGTTCGTGGTGTCGGAAAAAACCTTTGAATGGGGTAGCTTCCGCCTGATCGGCAAGGTGCCGAACGCTGATCTGCTGGTCGTTGTCATCGTCGCCGTCGTCACCGTCGTCACCAACCTTGCGACCGCCGTCATCGTCGGTGTGATTATCGCGGCACTGGTATTCGCCTGGGAACATGCCAAGCACATCGAAGTAAGGATAGGCACCGAAGAGCACGGCTGGAAAGTCTACGACCTGCACGGCTCGCTGTTCTTCGCGTCTACGCAAAACTTCCTGACGTTGTTCAAGCCTGCGGATGATCCGGAAGAGGTCGTGATCGACTTTAAGAATGCGCGTGTGAAAGATCATTCCGCCCTCGAAGCCATCGACACGCTGGCCGAACGCTACACTCAGCTAGGCAAAAAACTCCACCTGCGCCATCTGAGTCCGGACTGTCTGGAGTTGTTGGACAAGGCCAAAGGCATGATAGAAGTAAACGTAGTCGAAGACCCGCTGTACCACCCGGCAGATAACCGGCTGGGTTAATCTACGTTCGAAGGGCGATAAAAAAGCCGTTGCCCAACTGGGCAACGGCTTTTTTTACAGCTGGATTACTTCAGCTTCTCGATGCCCAGCATCTTCATGATGCTGCCTTCGTAGAACGGTTCGGACGTTCCCTTCTTCATCTTGCGGATGAAGTATTTCTCGAACGCGACCTTGGCCAAGTGTACCCATTTTCCTTCCGAGAACCAGTTCACGTTGCGTGGCGGGATTTGCGGGATGGCGACGAAGGCGACGCCGCTTTCGCCAAAGTCGGCCAGGCAGACCGCATTCCAGGTGGCTTCGGTGTCGGCAGGCGTGCCGGTGATGTCGGCGTGGATGTTATGCACGGTGGCGGTCACCATGGATTCGATCATGTAGCCGGTCTTCGGTGTGCCGCACGG
>JBBQXA010000147.1:0-6085 GCA_038210095.1 Burkholderiales bacterium | reverse complement strand
TGCTACAGCCATTTCCTGCTTAGGCGCCAGCGCCTTGATGTTGCCTATGGTGAGATAGAGCATCACGCTGCACACGGGCACCGCCACGGCTAGCACGATGGCCAGCACCTTGGCTGGGTTACGCGGAGGCTTGATCTGCTGCCCGCTGTCTTTAACCTCATCCAGTAATCGTGCCTGCAACTCACGCTTGCCTTGCTCAAAAGCCTCTTGCGTCAACAAGTCATTACGCAGATCGTTTTCAAGCTCTGTGGCCTGATCACGCAGGATTTCAAGATTGGCTGCATCACGCAGTACATCGTTATCATTGGCACGGGCGCGCCACAACGGCAACACCAAAAACAGCAGTGCGACCAACGTCAGCACTGCGCAAATCATCCAGAACAAAGTCATGCTTGCGTGTCTTTCCTGTTTGTTTGATCCAGCATCTCAGCCGCGCGTAGCGCATCTGCATCGGACATCTGCGGCTCGGCAATCTCGTTTTTGCGCTTGCGCAACTGGTAGAACAGCACACCACCGCCGATCAACAGTAACGCAAACGGTCCGTACCAAAGCACCAGCGTGCTCTTCTTCATCGGCGGGTCATACAGCACGAAGTCGCCATAGCGCGCCACCAGATAATCGATAATCTGCTGGTCGTCCATCCCCTTGGCCATCTGTTCGCGCACTTCACGACGCAGATCTTCCGCCAGTTCGGCATGGGAGCTGGCCAATGATTCGTTCTGACATACCAGACAGCGCAGCTTCTCCGCCAGACCGATCATGCGTTTTTCCAGCACAGGGTCGGCAGCTAGGTCTTGCGCCTCTCCAGCATATGAAAATACCGGAAGCAGGCAAAACAACAATATCAGTAGTTTTTTCATTTTGCTTGCAACTCCGCGACCAGAGGAAGAATTTTTTCAGTCAGATTCTGCGGTGTAATCGGACCGGTCTGTTTGTACTGAATCACGCCCTGCTTGTCGATCACATAGGTCTCAGGCACGCCATATACACCATAGTCGATGCCGATACGCCCCTCGGTATCGGACACGCTCAGCACATAGGGATCGCCGCCCTTTTTCAGCCACAATTCAGCATCTGCGCTCTTGTCCTTGTAGTCCAGACCGTAGATAGGCACGATATTCTGACGCGACAACTCAACCAGAACGGGATGCTCTTCCCTGCACGACACACACCAGGAAGCCCAGACATTGAGCAGCCAGACCTTGCCCTTCATATCCTGCGAAGAGAAGTTTTTATCCGGCTCGTGCAACTGCGGCAATGAGAACGCCGGCGCGGGCTTACCAATCAACGGTGATTCGACTTCGCGCGGATTGAGGCCGAGTCCGACATACAGGAACCCTGCCAGCACGATGAAAACGACAAACGGCAATATGAAACGCATCATGCGGTCTTCTCCTCCAAAGGCATTTCGGCTTTCGATTGATTGGTCTTGTGGATGCGATAGCGGCGATCACTGATTGCCAGCACACCGCCCAGCGCCATGAACAGACAACCCGCCCAGATCCAGTCCACGAATGGCTTGATGTAGACGCGCACCGCCCAAGCCCCGTCTGACTCCGGAATTGGCTCACCCAACGAGACATACAAATCACGCAATAGTCCGGTTTTGATCGCCGCTTCCGTCATCGGCATGCCGGATACGTTGTACTGACGCTTTTCCGGGAACAGTTCAGTAACCAGCTTGCCATTCTGGCTCACGCTCACGTTGCCCTTGGCCGCGACATAGTTCGGCCCCTGCTCATCCGTAACGCCATTGAAACGGAATTCATATCCGCCAGCCTGCAAGGTATCGCCCACATTCATGCGCACATCACGCTCGGTCTCGTAACCCTTGACCATAGTCACGCCTATGATGAACACCGCTACACCAAGGTGAGCAAGCTGCATGCCGTAGTAACTCAACGACTGACCGCGTACACGCTGCATGAAGTTATCGCGTCCTACACGCTCATAAAAGCTCATCGCCACCGTAGTAATAATCCAGAATGCCAGTAGCAAGCCAACAGAGACCATTACGCTCCAATGCCCCATGGTGAGCGGCAACAGCGCTGCGATCACCACCGCACTGGCGAATGCCCAGCGCACGCGTTTAGCCAATTCGGGTATGGCCGTCTTCTTCCAACGTGCGAGTGGTCCCAAGCCCATGATGAACACCATGGGAATCATCAGCGGAACGAAAACGGCCTCGAAATACGGAGGACCGACCGACAGTTTTCCATAACCAAGCGCATCCATGAACAACGGATAAAGCGTGCCGATGAACACCGAGGCCGAAGCGACAGAAAGCAGCACATTATTGGACAGCAACATGGATTCACGCGACAGCAAGTCAAACTTACCGCCTAGGCCGATTTTAGGTGCGCGCCAAGCGAACAGCAGCAGCGATGCGCCAATCACGACGACCAGAAAAGACAAAATAAAGATGCCTCGTTTCGGATCGGAAGCAAACGAATGCACCGAGGTCAGCACGCCGGAACGCACCAAGAAGGTACCCAGCAAGCTCAAGGTAAAAGCGCCAATAGCAAGCAGCACGGTCCAACTCTTGAACGCGCCACGCTTCTCAGTCACAGCCAACGAATGGATCAGCGCGGTACCGATCAACCATGGCATCAGCGAGGCATTCTCCACCGGATCCCAGAACCACCAACCGCCCCAACCCAGTTCGTAATAAGCCCACCAGCTACCCAAAGCGATACCCAGCGTCATGAATACCCAAGCGACAGTAGTCCAGGGCCGCGACCAGCGCGCCCAAGTTGCATCCAGCTTGCCGCCCAACAGGGCCGCAATCGCAAATGCGAACGCCACCGAGAAACCAACATAGCCCATATACAGCATGGGTGGATGGATCACCAAACCGGGGTCTTGCAACAGCGGATTCAGATCGCGACCGTCAGCCGCAGCAGGTAACAGGCGATCAAACGGATTGGAAGTCAGCAGCATGAACAGCGTAAAGCCAACCGAGACCAGCCCCATCACGCCCAGCACGCGCGCAACCATTTCCTCAGGCAGATGCTTGCTGTAGATCGCAACCGAGATCGTCCACACCGACAACAGGAAGGCCCACAACAACAGTGAACCCTCATGCCCGCCCCATATCGCGGAGATACGGTAAACAGTTGGCAGTTGTGAATTGGAATGTTGTGCCACATACAGCACAGAGAAGTCGTTAGCAACGAAGGCGTAACCTAAACAGAACAAGGCGACGCCCATGAACACGAACTGGCCGGCGGCCAGCGGACGTGCTATTCCCATCAGCACGACGTTATTTCGGGCCGCACCGTAGATCGGCAACACCCCCATGCAAACCGCGAGGAACAACGCGAGAATTAACGTGAAATGACCTATTTCTGGAACCATGTTTGTGCCTTCAGCGATTATTTAACGGGGGTGGTTGGAACCGCGCTAGCGGCTGCGACAGCACTGGCCGCGGCAGCGTTAGCAACCTCGGCTTTCGCCAGTGCATCGGCAGCCTCTGGCGGCATATAGTTCTCATCGTGCTTGGCCAGCACTTCATCGGCATGCATCACACCATCCGGGCCAACCTTGCCCTGCGCAACCACGCCCTTACCTTCCTTGAACAGGTCAGGCAGGATGCCTTTGTATACAACAGGAATCTGCTTGTGCGTATCGGTTATGGCAAAGTTTACCGTCAGGCCGTCCGCTTCGCGCGTGACACTGCCCTCTTCCACCAGTCCGCCAATACGGAAGCTGCGACCATGCGGTGCTTCATCATTGAACACCTGGGTTGGGGTGAAATATAGGCTGACGTTTTTATCCAGCGCATTCAACACCAAACCAACCGCCAAACCTACAGCGGCGATGCCGATAGCGATAAACATGAATCTTTTCTGGCGTGCCTTCATTCTTCGTCTCCTGCGTCACGCATCAGGCGAACCTGTTGCAAAGTAATCTTGCGTTTATGTCTGACCATTGCGATCTCAACCACAAAGATCAGGAAGGCCACAGCGTAGGAACCCAGTAACACATAAGTGATTGGATTCTCCCGCATCCAGATGTCCAGTCCGATCATTATTTAACCTCCGGCAATTCAGTGATCCATTTGGTGTGACGCTCACGCTCCAAAATGATGCTGCGCACACGCGCCAGCACCACTGCGATTGCATACAACCAACAAGCCGCCAGTGTGGTGAACATGGCCTGCTGCATCGCTACGTGCATGCTGGTTCCGGTGTATTTGATGGTCGAACCCTGTTGCAGAGTATTCCACCATTTCACCGAGAAGTAGATTATGGGCACGTTGACCGAACCCACAATAGCCAACAATGCGCTGGCACGGTCGGCGCGACGCGGATCATCGATAGATGCATGCAGCGCGATATAGCCCAGATACAGGAACAGCAGGATCAACTCGGAGGTCAGGCGCGCATCCCATACCCACCAGGCACCCCACATCGGCTTGCCCCACAACGCGCCAGTCCACAGCGAGATGAAAGCGAACAACGCGCCAGTCGGCGCAATCGCGGTTGCCATCATCGCCGACAAACGTGTATTGAAAATCAGGCCCAGTGCCGCGTAAGCAGCCATGATCAGATACAAAAACATCGACAGTATCGAAGCGGGCACATGAATGAAGATGATGCGATAGAACTCGCCTTGTACGGCATCGGCTGGCGCGACAAAAAAGCCGATATACAGACCGATGGCAAACAGCACCGCAGCGGGAAAGGCAAACAGGGGAATCAACTTGCCGGCCAGGCCGTAGAAAGTTGTTGGGGCAGAATATTTGAACCAGTTAATCGCCAAGTTATCACTCCATCGAAATTCGTAACGCCTGCGCGGTCACCCAGGGGGTAAACGCCAGAGCCAACACCAACAAGGCACCCAATAAGGAAAGATGGGATACCACACTCAATCCGGTCGTAATCGCCTCTACCGCTCCCGTACCAAAAATCAGTACCGGAATACACAAGGGCAAGACCAACAATGACAGCAACACGCCGCCTCCGCGCAAACCCAATGTCAGAGCAGCACCGATTGCCCCCATCATGCTCAATACAGGCGTCCCTATCAGCAAGCCGAGAATCAATACACCCAGCGCTTCGCCCGACATATCAAACTGTATTCCCAACACGGGCGCCATCAACACCAACGGCAAGCCCGACACCATCCAGTGCGCAATCATCTTGCCCAGCACCATCATGGACAGCGATTGCGGCGACAACATCATCTGCTCCAGCGTGCCGTCCAGATAGTCTGCCGAGAACAGCCTGCCCAGCGATAACATCGAAGCCAGCAAGGCTGCCACCCACAACACACCCGGCGCCATCTTGCGCAACATCTCCATTTCCGGCCCGACTCCGAGCGGAAACAGACTGACCACCATCACGAAGAAGATCAGCGTCGTGAGCACGTCTGCACGGCGACGCATCGCCAGCACCAGATCGCGCCTTATGACCAGCAACAGCATATCGAGCATCGTTGCCTTTTTCATCGCACCCTCATGACAACTTGAGGGAACGCATTTCCATTCCTTCAATCAGCAACGGTTGATGAGTCGTGAAGATCACCATTCCCCGATTCTCCAAATGTTCGGCAATCACTTCCTGAATCAGCGCCACGGCTCCGACATCCAGTGCTGCCAATGGTTCATCCAGAACCCATAATTTTGCATTACTCACCAAAAGACGGGCCAGAGCCACGCGCCTGCGCTGCCCCTGCGACAACACCTTGGTCGGCAGCAATTCGCGCCCCTTTAGCCCCAAACGGCGCAACGCATTGACCGCATCCTTCTCATTCAGTTCACTCCCGGCAAGGCCGGCTGAAATTCGCAAGTTCTCCAGCGCACTCAAGTCATCTTTGATTGCGTTCAGATGCCCGAGGTATAACATCTCGGCGTAATACTCTTCTTCCAGCTCGCTGATATTCCCGCCATTCCAGACGATATCGCCCTCATCCGGCATCATGAAGCCGCAGAGAGTCCGCAGCAGGCTGGTCTTACCGCTGCCGTTCTCACCCTGCACCTGCATAATCTGCCCAGGATGTAGTGAAAAACTCAATCCGGAAAACAAACGATGGTCACCGCGACTGCAAGCAAGATTGCTGACTTCCAGCATGTAGAGAAACC
>JBBQXA010000146.1:0-6118 GCA_038210095.1 Burkholderiales bacterium | reverse complement strand
GACACGGATACGTTGATTCATGATGTGCTCCTTACAATTGTGGAAGTTTGATGTTGCGTTCGCGGTAATCGCTGTAGGCCGCCTGAGTGTGGCAGGCGGAACAATTGGCCGGGCTCTTTACCCAGTCGCTCGTCCATACCTTGGCCGCAACTTTGCGATGCTCGCGTTTGAACCAGCCTGTCTCGGTGATACGCAACAGCGGTTGGGATGCGGTGGCTATCGGTTTTTTTCCGGCATTCGCTTCGAGGAAAGTCCCGATCTCCTTGGCGACAGCAGGCTCAAGACTGGCATCGCTGCCGAAGTGGCGATCCAGACCGGACATCACCGCACGCCAGGACTCGGCGGGCAGCATGCGCGGCAGATAGGCGATATGGCAGGAGCCACATTCCGCTTGCCATTGGGCGTTTACGGCTACGCTCTGGCGTTTATTTTTGTCTTGCCCGGCCTGTGCGGACGTCATCATGGCGCCGTACATCAGCATGAGCAGCGCAGCGGCTTTAATGAAGCGGGAATAAGTATTCTTCATAATGTTCTCCTATTTTTTGACGGTGAGCAGGTAGGCGAGCACATCGCCTTTTTCCTGCGGAGTACAGACGCGATTCAGCACGTCATTGCAATTGCGTTTGAACCATTTCGCCACTTTTTTCGGATCGGTGAAACGTTCGACATTCGCTGACGGTGCAAGCGGTTGGATGAGCTTGCCGGTATTGGCATGCTTGCCGATGGTGGTCGGATTGTCGTTGTGGCAGGACGTGCAGCTCAGCTCGTTGCCGTGCTTTTGTTTGAAAAAGGTTGCCCCGCGCGTGCTGGAAAACTCAGTGAACGACGGGCTTTCGGCCCGCGCTTCAATCTTGATGAGATTCAGCATCTCGTTCGGCGTTTCCGCCATGGCCGGCTGCGCCAGCAACCCCGTGACGGTCAACATTGTCAGATTCGATAGTAAAGATTTGCGTAACATTTTTGCCTCCTTGGTCGGTATTGCGAGGTGCGCAGATTAGAGCGGCAAGCTTAAGCGTTGCTTAAGCGCAAAAAATAGTTGTTCCGGGGCGGCAGTAATGGGGCGGCAGTACGGATCGGCTTGCGATTCAGGCGGCCGATGTCTATCCTGCGCGGCTACGCCAGCCGCGCTATGCCCGACCAATATGACCAATCACTCTTCCGTACAGAAAATACAGCTCCCTGACAACGTAATCGCGGCGCTGCGTGGCGGTCAGAAGATCGAAGCCATCAAGCTGTTGTGCGAGCAGGGCGGCATCGAGCTCAAGCAAGCCAAGGCTCACGTGGATGACTATCTGTCCCGCCATGAACACAGTTTTCCAAGTGCGGGCAGTGTTGCCCGTGCAAAGGTCACCAATAAAATAAGAAGCTTCTCGTTTCTGGGAATGCTGGGGCTGGCTGCGTTCATGTGGGCAGTGGTCACGGTTGTCGATGTGGTCGGCAGCGCTATCGTGTTGTGGCATCACGACAGTTATCGCGAGGCGACCTTTACCGTCAGCCGCTTGCATTACGACGACGACTTCGAAAGCGGTTTGACCTGGGGCCTAATCGGCAACTTGCCGGACGGCGAGGCACGCATGTATGCGCCGGCGATGGCCAACGCGAAGGCGCTGGACTATCAGCAGTTGAGTGCGATGTATCCGCCGGGAATGCGGATGCAGGTTTGGTATAACCCCGCCGTGACCGACACACTGTTCCAGCATCGCACGCTGCGCGTCATTCCCCATACGCCCGACCTAGTGGCGTCTGAGCTTGAGTCGATCAAACATTGGCTGGTTTACTGTGTACTGCCGTTGCTGGGGATTTTGCTGATTGCGAGGCTGAGGCGGGACAGAACGATTACCTGAGCGGGTGTCTGCGCCTTCCCGCAGGTTCGCGTCAAACGGTACGCAAAACTGATAGCATGGCTCCGGCGGGGCGGTCGCGACACGGAGGTGGTCGCGGTGCGGCGCGGATAAGCAATGCATCCCGCTACGGGGGCACAGCATAATAAGCCCGTAAAAAACAGCATCACTGCGTTGTGGGTGCTTTGCTGAAAAATCTGAAACGATTTCGCCCCTCGTCCTTGGCGGCATACATCGCTTTATCCGCATCGTTGATCATCGGCCCCGCTTCCGTTCCGTCCTCCGGGTAGAGCGCAATGCCGATGCTGGCGGACAAATCGACGATTTTGCTATCCAGATTAAAGGGCTGAGCCAGACTGTGGATGATGTTTTGTGCCACGCGTTCGACATGGGCCGTATTGGTGATTCTGGATAAAATCACCGTAAACTCGTCTCCGCCCAAGCGAGCCACCGTGTCCGATTCGCGCACGCATTCGGTGATGCGACGCGCTGCCTCCACCAGCAGCATATCGCCGGCATCGTGCCCCAAGGTGTCGTTGACTTCCTTGAATCGATCCAGATCGATAAACAGCAGGGCCATGGACAGATTGGCACGGCTAGCCATTTTGATTTCCTGCTCTAGGCGATCTCGGAACAAGCGGCGGTTGGGCAGCTGGGTCAGGTGATCGAAGTTCGCGTGATTCCAGATTAACTCATCGGCTTTTTTCCTCTCGGTGATATCCGAGAAAAATGCCAGATGCCTGAATATCGATCCGTCTTCGTGGAAGATGACATTGATGGTCAGCCATTCGACAAATATCTCGCCATTTTTGCGCCGGTTTTTGACTTCGCCCTGCCAGTAGCCGATGGTTTTCAGGGCGAGCCACATTTCGCGGTAGAACATCGGCTCTTGATGCCCGGAGCTGAGAATGCTCGGATTTTTTCCCGCTACTTCCTCTGCGGTGTAGCCGGTGATATAGGTGAAGGCGGGGTTGGCGCTGATAATGCGGTTGTCGGCATCGCTGATCAGCATGGCTTCGCTGCTGGATTCGAAAATCGAGGCGGCCAGTCGCAGTTCTTCCTCGGCCTGTTTGCGTTCGGTGATGTCGCGCCCGAGTACGACCATGCCGTGGCGACTGCCATCGTCGTTAAACAGCGGCACCTTGTAGGTGTCGAAAATTCTTTCGCCGCCTTCCGGCTGAGGAATGTGTTCTTCGTCGCGTGTGAGCTTGCGTGATTGCCAGGTTACTTCATCCGACCCCTGGCATTGTTGAAAGGATTCCCTGTATAGCGGGTGTGTCTGTTCGGCCAATTCAAGTTCGGTTTTTCCCTTGTAGTTTTCCGCATTCAGGTGAAATAGCTCAAGGCCACTTTTGTTGGCCGTTAGCCAGCGCCCCTCGCCATCTTTGAAGCAGATGAAGTCCGGGCTGGCATTGATCAGGGTGCTGAGCATGGTCTTGGTCTGCCTGATCTCATCCAGATGCTGGCTGATTTTTCGGTTGGCCAGACGCAGTTCAAATTGCGTGACGACATGACTCGCCAATACCTTCAGGGCCAGAGCATGCTCCTCGCTTAATTCGCGGGGCACGCGGTCGATGACGCAGATCGTTCCGAGCGAATAACCGTCCGAAGTGATCAACGGTGCGCCCGCATAGAAGCGAATTTTGGGTTCCGCAGTGACCAGCGGATTGTCTTGAAAACGATCATCCATCAGGGCATCCGCCACGACCATGATGTCCTTCTGCAGTATGGTATGCGCACAAAAGGCCAGATCGCGTGAAGTTTCCTTGGCATCCAGCCCGGTGATGGCCTTGAACCATTGGCGTTCCTGATCGACCAGGCTGATGGCCGCAATAGGCGTGTTGCAAATGGAGGAAGCCAGTTGAACCATCCCGTCGAACTCCGCTTCGGGAGGGGTGTCCAGAATGTTATAACTACTTAGCGCGTTGAGACGTTCACTTTCGTATTCGGATAAAGGGGCGATTTTCATTTCAGCCTGTCTTTCTTTGTGCTGCCAGTTGGCCACCGCATCGGCGGCATCACATCCAAGGCCATATTCTATACCTTGTCGTCAGGCGCAAGAAGGATGGTTGCAGGTTACTCACTTGTCGTCCAACAGGCCCTGCATGGTGTTCACGGATTTAACCCTAGGCAAATAAACCTTGTTGTAGACGTTGGTTAGGTTCTCCGCCCACGGCAGGCCGAGGTCGCATCCGAGCTGTTTTCGGTAACGCATGTGTTTCGCGTCATTAGGTGTTGATAGCGGCGGGCTCTACTGGGGGGCGCATTACAGCTTCAGGACCGCCTTCATCACGAAGGTCGAGGCTGACAGTGTCAGATGGGCGCTGTCGAAGGCCGTGATTTCTTCGCTTTCCGCGCGCGTCAAACAGCCTTCCCCAGTGCACATCAGGTTATACGCTGAAAAGTATTCGACCCCCAGCGTTTGAGCAATTTCGCTGGCGTCTTGGTCCAGTTCACCTGTCTGTTGGTCTAAGACGAAACGGCTGCGAGTGGGCATGACTTCGTGATGTTCGCGCCAGTACATCCAGAATAGTTTGGGCAGACCGCCGGTCCAGTGCGGTACTGGGCCTAGCAGCAGAATTTTTCCTTTATGCCCCCGCCGGATCTGGTGCACTGTTTCACCCAATTCGCTCAGGCTGTCTTTAGTCCAGTCGGCATGCAGGATGATCAGGTCGGGCTGTTCGCCATTGAGGATGCTGAGTATTTTGTCATTGGCCCGTTTACAGCGTTGATCCTGCTTGTTGGTCAGCAGCGGAGCACAGGCTGCCGCGTTGTACTGCGAGATCGCGAGCGACTGTGTGGCTTGTAGTTGTTTCAGTCCCGGGTACAGGGCGGCTGCATGCGAGTCGCCCCACAGGAAGATGCGTTTCCCCTCGGTCTTGTCGGTACATTCGGCGGCAAAGTCCGCACTCTCGCCGCCCATGAAGCAGAGCCCCTGACGATAGCTTTTGGAGATATCCAGATCGGTCTTGGTCAGGTTTGCGATTACGGCCTTAAAGCGGAAGCCCAGCCCGTCGCGGGAGTAGACGTTGTGTCCGACGAGGGCGATCAGCAGCATTGCTGCGATCAGGCCGGCAATCAGGGTGCGGCTGGACTTGCGTGATTTGATTGGCCGTTCGATGAAGTAGTACGTCAGCCAGGCCAACAGGATACTGAGCAGAATGATGAACAGGCGCAGGTCTTCGTTGGCAGCGTTGATGCCGAAGAGCGTGGCGAAGGACAGCAGGGGCCAGTGCCACAGATATAGCGGGTAGCTGATTAAACCCGTCCACACCATGGGGCGGCTGGCGAGCAGTTCGCGGTTAAGCCATGCACTCGGGCCTGCCGAGATGATGAAAAATGCGCCCAGTGTGGGTAGCAACGCCCACCAGCCCGGAAAGGCGCTGGCCTTGTCCAGTAGCAATACGCCCGCGATGATCAGCGTCAGGCCGAGTGCGGATTGCATATTGTGATGGCGGTCATTTAATGAGGGGTGATGCAGTCTGATCCATGCCAGCAAGCCGCCCACCATCAATTCCCAGAAGCGCGACAGCGGCGAATAGAAGGCGGCGACGGCATCATGGTTAACCAAATAGATATTCGCGGCGAAGGAAAGCAGGCCGATGATGGCGGTGACTTTCAGGAAGTTCCAGCGCCGTTTCCACACCAGTGCCATTAGCAGCGGCCAGACGATATAGAACTGTTCCTCTATCGCCAGACTCCACAAATGCAGCAGAGGTTTGCTTTCGGCGGCGGTGTCGAAGTAGCCGCTTTCGCCCCACAGCGCAAAGTTGGAAACAAAGGCCGCACCCGCGATCAGATGTTTGCCCAATTGCTTGTATTCGTCCGCCAGCAGAGTGAACCAACCGAAGGCGAAGCTGGCCGCCATCACCAGTAGAAGCGCGGGGAAGATGCGCTTGATACGCCGAACATAAAATTCCCGCAGGCTGAAGCGGTCGCGTTCCAGACTGGAGAAGATGATGGTGGAAATCAAAAATCCGGAGATAACAAAAAAAATGTCCACGCCGATAAATCCGCCGCTCAGCCGGTTCGGGAAGGCATGAAAAAACACCACCGAAAGGATGGCGATGGCGCGCAGCCCGTCGATGTCTGGGCGATAGTTGGGGTGTATCAGATGCGTATGTTTCATGAAAAATTGTTCTGGCGAATTTATTCGTCCCCGCAGCGAAACAGTATCCCGAAGGGGGCGGCGCATTGTAGCCGAAGAGATAATTGGAGGGTGCACGGTGAAACTTATGGAGTGAATGTCGGTATCTCGGCGTATCGACGGCCCCGTT
>JBBQXA010000145.1:0-6132 GCA_038210095.1 Burkholderiales bacterium | reverse complement strand
GTACGATGCCATCGACAAGCGTGATCCAGTGGGCGAGGGTCTGGCTGTGCGCGGTCACGAGTTCGGTTCCACTACGGGTCGTGCGCGTCGCTGTGGCTGGTTTGATGCGGCCGCACTCAAGCGTTCCATCCAGATCAACGGCGTATCCGGTCTGTGCATCACCAAGCTGGACGTGATGGACGGCATGGAAACCGTGCGTCTGGGTGTGGGCTATCGCATCAACGGCGTGGACAGCGATATCCTGCCGGTAGGCGCAGACTCGCTGGTCGATTGCGTGCCGGTGTACGAAGATATGCCGGGCTGGACAGAAAGCACCGTTGGCGTGAAGCGCTACGAAGAGTTGCCGCTGGCCGCACGTAACTATCTGGAGCGCATCGCCCAAGTGTGCGGCGTGCCTGTGGATATGGTTTCGACCGGTCCGGATCGCGACGAAACTATCGTGCTGCGTCACCCGTTCGAATAAGCTCGGGGTGAGGATAAAAACGCAGTGCGAATTTGCACTGCGTTTTTTTTCGCTCAGAAAACATAAGGTGTTGTTGAATTGGATGTGCCGGCACAACAGGAGTGATCGTTGCGGAGGGGTAGGGGGCGGCTCAATGCGCTCCACCAATACTTCGCAGTCTTGCTGCGCAAGTGTATCGGGGCGGCTGTGTTATGATGCGAGCCTTCATGAATTCAACGCCATACCATATCAGTAACGCAGCAAGGGAATTGCCCTTCGGTATGGCTTTGCGCATGAATGAAACCTCAGACGTGAAAATGCCCGGTGGTATCGGACATCCTTCGAGTTTTTCAGCAGAGCAGACAGGCGCTTTGTTTTCCGGGTGCCAAATAGAAAATGGCCCGCATAAATGCGAGCCATTGCCTATTTGGTGCCCAGAAGAGGACTCGAACCTCCACACCTTGCGGCACACGGACCTGAACCGTGCGCGTCTACCAATTCCGCCATCTGGGCTTGTTGAAGGCGCGCAATTTAATAGTTAAAGGACTTGTTGTCAATGAAAAAGAAAAATAATTTACGTATGCAGGACCCGCACCTCGAACGCGAGCGCGAACAATATGAACATCCGCTGCCTAGTCGCGAGTTCATTCTGCAAGTGCTGGCTGATCAGGGTGGGCCGGTAGATCAGGACGAATTGCTGCATCTGTTACATATTGAACTGCATGAAGAAGATCTGTTTTCACGTCGCCTGCGCGCCATGGAGCGCGACGGACAGATCATGCGCAACCGCAAACGTGCAATATGTGTGGCGGATAAACTGGATCTGGTCAAAGGCAAGGTGCAGGGCCATCCGGACGGCTTCGGCTTTATGGTTCCAGAAGATGGCAGTGCGGACATGTTCCTCAGCGAGAAGGAAATGCACAAGGTCTTGCACGGCGACGTGGTGATGGCGCGACAAAGCGGTGTTGATCGCCGAGGCCGTCCGGAAGGCAAGATTATCGAGGTGCTGGAGCGTGCGAATACGCGCGTGGTGGGTCGCCTGTACGAAGAGCACGGCATTCGTTTTGTGGTGGCCGAGAACCAGCGCATCAGCCAGGATATTCTGGTCGCGCAGGGGGAGCACGGTGAAGCCAAGGCCGGTCAGGTCGTCATTCTGGAAATTCTCAAGCATCCGGACAAGCATGCCCAGCCTATCGGGCGCATCGTGCAGATACTGGGTAACTATGCCGATCCGGGCATGGAGATCGAGATTGCTTTGCGCAAACATGACTTGCCTTATGAATTCCCCAATGATGTGGAGAAACAGGCCAAAGGTTTTTCACCCGAGGTGCAGCCGCAAGACTGGGAAGGGCGCGAGGATATCCGTAACCTTCCGCTAGTCACAATCGATGGCGAGACCGCGCGCGATTTCGACGATGCGGTGTACTGCGTGCCCGAAAAAGGCGGTTTCCGTCTGGTAGTGGCGATTGCCGACGTCAGTCATTATGTGCAAAACAACGATGCGCTGGATCAAGAGGCAATCAATCGCGGCAACTCGGTGTATTTCCCGCGCCGCGTGATTCCCATGCTGCCGGAAGAATTATCCAATGGTCTGTGCTCGCTGAATCCGCAGGTGAATCGTCTGTGTATGGTGTGCGACTTGCATGTTAGCAACACGGGGGAGATAGGGAAGTATCGCTTCTACCCTTCGGTGATGTATTCGCATGCACGGCTTACCTATAACCAGGTCGCCGAGATGTTGGGGCAGCCGGATGGAGAGCTGGCTAAGAGCAAGGCCGATATCCTGCCGCATCTGCAACATCTGTATGAACTGTTTCAGAAATTGTTGCAGGCGCGCGCAAAACGCGGCGCTATCGATTTCGAAACAATCGAGACGCAGATGATTTTCAATGATCAGGGCAAGATCGAGAAGATCGTGCCGGTGGTGCGTAACGACGCGCACAAACTGATCGAGGAATGCATGCTGGCAGCCAATGTATGTGCTGCGGACTATCTGCATGAGAACAAACACACCGTGCTGTATCGTATCCACCAGGGGCCGACGCCGGAGAAACTGACGGCTTTGCGCGAATTCTTCGCCGAGTTTGGTTTGCAATTGGGCGGCGGCGACGAGCCGCAGGCAGCCGATTATTCCAAGCTGCTGAAAAGCATCAAGGGGCGTCCCGACGCGGGATTGCTACAGACCGTGATGCTGCGCTCCCTGCGCCAAGCCAAGTACGAGCCGGAGAATATCGGCCACTTCGGTCTGGGCTACGATGCGTATACGCACTTCACTTCGCCGATTCGTCGCTATCCCGACCTGCTGGTGCATCGCGCCATTAAGGCCGTGCTCAATGGCAAACAATACAAGCCCGCCATGAAGTGGGACGAGTTGGGCGCACACTGCTCGATGACTGAACGCCGTGCCGATGATGCCACCCGTGATGTCGAGGCATGGTTGAAATGCTTCTATATGCGCGATCATCTGGGTAGCGTGTTTCCCGGCACAATCTCCTCGGTCACCGGTTTCGGCATGTTCGTTTCACTGGACGACCTTTATGTGGAAGGCTTGGTGCATATCTCCGAACTGGGCAAGGATTACTATCATTTTGATGCGGCCAAACACCAATTGTCGGGTGAGCGCACCGGTCGGAGCTATCGTCTGGGTGATCGCGTGCAAGTGCGTGTGGTGAAGGTCGATATGGAAAGTGCCAAGATAGATTTCGTGCTGCATGAAGATAAGGTCGAAAGCGAAGATGACGCGGCGGAATCAACGCCGGTGAAGAAGCGCTCTGCTTCCGGCAAGTCGGGCAAAGGGAAGAAGAAGCATGGCTGATCTGCGTCTGATTTACGGCTTTCACGCCGTTACCTCCCGCATTCGTCAGAATCCCGATGGCGTGCAGGAGATTTATCTGCAAGCGCAACGACAGGATCCGCGCATGCGCGACCTGATCAAGCTGGCCGAAGCCGCTGGCGTGCGCATCATTCCGGTGGATGCCAAGCGTCTGGACGGCATGGCCGGTAGCGGGCGCCATCAGGGTGTGGCGGCACGGGTGGATGCAGCGCGTCGCGTGCAGCATCTGGATGACGTGCTTGATACCTTGGAAGAGCCTCCGTTGCTGTTGGTGCTGGATGGCGTACAAGATCCGCACAATCTCGGTGCCTGTTTGCGCAGTGCCGATGCCTTTGGTGTGCATGCCGTGATTGCGCCCAAGGACAGGGCTGTCGGCATCACCGCCACGGTCGAGAAAGTTGCCTGCGGCGCGGCCGAGACGGTGCCCTACATTACCGTTACCAATCTGGCCCGTACGCTGCGTGAATTGCAGGAGCGCGACATCTGGGTAGTCGGCGCGGCTGGCGAGGCCGAACGGGATTTGAATAGCTTCAAGCACAAGGGCGCATTAGCCTGGGTGTTGGGGGCGGAAGGTGAAGGCCTGCGTCGGCTGACGCGCGAGACCTGTGACGAACTGGTGCGCATCCCGATGATGGGAAGTGTCGAAAGCCTGAACGTTTCGGTCAGCACCGGCATCTGTCTGTTCGAGGCAAGGCGCCAGCGGGCGGGCTGATTTTCGTATTCTGGCGGGCGGCTGAAAAACTCGGATAAAATTTGGTTGCTCGAAAGAATGGGACTGGAAAACAGATGAAAAAGAAAAAATCACTACGCGTCCCCGTCACCCAGGGCCTCAAGGACATCTATGCGATGGATATGCATGCAGCTTATCAGGCGGCCTGCATGGGGCGGTTCAGCGTAGAGGCTTTCGGCAGACTGGCTGCCGCCATTTCGGTGGTGCGCTCCGCACTGGAACAGAAACATACCCGCATCCCCGCCGCCATTCCGACGATGGATGCCGCCATCGAAACGTTGCTGCTGGTGCGTGCTCGCGGTGATGCAACGGATAACTGGGAAATTACCGAAGACGAACGTCCCAGTGTATTCGCCGGAATCGAAATGGCCGAGCAGAGTATCGGTACGCTGGACGTAGCCCTGTTGGCCGAAACGGCAGCGATGCTGTTTGATTCGCTGTAAGGGGCGTAGACGGAATAGTTTTCACACTCTCTTGGCTTGAAGTGAATCGACTCCGATTCACTCGACACTTCCCACCTTTGTAATCGTCAAGTTATACGGGAATGATTAGCACGGGTAAACCGACATTCAGAGTGACTACCTATTAGTCTGCTATAGCCGAATCACCGACGTTACGATTCCTTCCATTTTCTTACTTCATATCTGGACAGATTTACATCATCGTCCCAGAAGTTTTCGGCCAGTCCGGCTTTGCGCTTTAAATGCGCCATGAACAGTCGCGGATCGGGTAACTGATCCCAGACCTGGGGCAAAAAGGTGCTGCGGTAGCGGCCCCATTCGAAGATCACCCCGTCGGTGCCGGGACGCAGTTGGGAGAGGGCGTCGGCTTCGTCTTTGAACTGCATCGGCCGAGGCGGGGAGAGTAGTGATACTTCCACCTTGGTGCGCTGCAGTTCTTCGGCGGACAAAGGTGGGAAACGCGGGTCATGCAGGGCGGCGGAGACGGCGTTGCGGCTGACATCGTCGAGCAGCGGGCGACAGGCTTGCAGGCTGCCTATGCAGCCGCGCAACTTACCGTGCTGGGTCAGGGTGACGAAGGTCGCACCGGATTCGTTCAGCCAGTCTGCCTGTGGCGGCGGCGTGCTTGCTGCACCCAATGCCTCGGCGATGGCGTTGCGGGCGAGAGTGAGCAGCAGCTTGCCATCGATGGACTCAGTCATGCTCAGCTCCTTGCGTAAATGCGATGGCGGCATAGCCGACGACCTGGTCGTGCGAACCTGCGGTGTCGCCGGAGTTGCGCAGGTCGAGCAGATGCGGGGTCAGGTGATGATGGCGTGCTGCGAGGATTAGGCCGTTGATGGGTGTGCCGCCGCAGGCCTGTTCGTGATCTACGGGCTGACGCAATTGCAGTATGGCTTGCACGGTTTGCTTGTCCATGCGCTGGGCGACGGTATAGGGCAGGTAGTGCGACAGGTCGGAGCTGATGACGATCAGCGTTTCGGGCCCGCCCCACAGCAGTTCCAGTACTTCGGCAACTTCTTCTGGGCTGGCCATGCCGACGGCCAGCGGCAGAAGAGTGAAATCCGATAATACGGTTTGCAGGAAGGGGAGTTGTACTTCGAGCGAGTGCTCCTGGTCGTGCACCAGTGGGCTGATGCTCACTTGCGGCAGGTGGGCGATAGCCTGCACCGCCTCTGTATCTAGAGCAACGCGGCCCAGTGGCGTATCGAATGCGTCGCATCCCGGCAGTGCCAGTCCGCGCACCGCGACGCGGTGGGTGGGGCCGAGCAGGATCACGCGACGGATGCGGTCGGCAATGCCTTGAAGTGTGGCATAGGCGCTAGCCGCGATCGGGCCGGAATAGATGTAACCGGCGTGGGGTGCGATCAGTGCCTTGGGAATCAGCTTGTGTGATTTGGCCTCGCTCAGCATCAGGCGCACATCCTGCGCGAGTTGTTCGGCGGCGGCGGGGTAGAACAGGCCGGCGACGGCGGGGGAGCGGACGGTGGACATGGCAACCTCCTGTTTGTTTACGTTTCAAGTATGCCGCGTTGGTGGCAGGAATCAAGCCTACGAGCAGGGCTGTAACTCAGCATGCTTCGCGAACATCCGCCGGTGCGGTAGAATGCCGCCCCATGAATACCGTTCAGCTTTCCGTCGTCATCCCCGTCTATAACGAGGAACA
>JBBQXA010000144.1:0-6163 GCA_038210095.1 Burkholderiales bacterium | reverse complement strand
TTCAGGGACGCGCTTACCAGGGTCCTGCGCCAGTGGCGGAGTGATGATAGGCGCGCCCTCAAAGCAAATCCTCTCGCCGTATCCGACCATGCGATCCACCAGCGACCGATCTAGCAATTGACCGACCTTGCTAATCACATGCCAGCCGAGACCATGCAACCAGCACATATCATGCAGAACGCGCAGAAACCGCTCAACGTCTGCACCGTCCTTCACCATAATGTAATGGTGGGCTCCGCCGCTTCCCGGAAACCGCTCCCCGGTATCGATGCGGTAGAGGCCGGCGCTGGTGCTGAGCCGTGACACTCGTGCGGCCCGTGCCAAACCTGGTGCTATGGCCAGAAGAGCGTTCCAAACACCGCCCTTAGCTTCGACGGCGGCTGACACATTGGCAGGCATGCCCTTCATATCGACGTCAATCAGGATCCAAGCGGGCTGTCCGGGCCAATAGTCAATGAACTCGCGGGAACGAGAAATTGAGGCTGCGTTATTTTTCAAATTGTTTTTTGTTGTGATCGCCGCCGGGGTCGAAATATCGGCCCTCATAGTGCCAAGGCAGATGGCCTGATCGGAGCGGCAGTTGCCAATAAGCTGAGCCAACTCGGTTGCTGTGGCGACAGGCGAACGAGACGCATTTCCGTGAACCATCAGGCATTGCGAGCCGTCACTGCGAACCGTACCGGTCTCATCAAGGAAGATCTGCTTGGTCATGACCGTGTTCTGGCCCAGTTTTGTTATCAACGAGACTTCCGCGGTCATGATTGTTTACCTCCAAATCCAGAACGTTCAGAGGTCGAGGTTCGCCCGTTTATCCAGGCATCAATGTCGGTCTCTCGCCAGGCCTTGCGGTTCGGCGAAATTGCTACAGGTTCGGGAAATTTGTTGGCGCGCCGCATCCGCCAAATGGTCGTGGCGGACGTGTGGCCGGTGCGTTCGAGTACTACGGCCAATGGAATGAGTTTTTCGGGCATTTAGATATCTCCTAAACTTGCGCGAGGCGCGATAAATTTCAGGAGCGTTATCGCCCTATAAGCATTCCGTTGAACACGGTCGCTAAACGGAAAGTTAGAAGGGGGGGGAGGATTACCCGATGAACTTTTCTGCATGAAAGGCTCAATATTGTGTCGGGACACAGCCGAAACAAATGAGGCGTGAACTCCTAAATGTCAATAGTCAGCTCATGCACGTATGTCTTCTTTGGAGGCGAAAGCGGCCATTGTCGTTGACTGACACCATGTCGTAGAAGGGCCAGAAGCGGACTATCGGTGTGGGACTTAACTAGCCAGCGCCCATCTATGGAGCACGAACAGATGTCCACTATCGCGAATAAACTAATAGTACGGGCGACGAGTGGCAGTAGAATATAAAACTATGGCGACACTTTCTGTGGCGTGTTGAGAGGCTCTTGTTGTTGGATCAAATGTCCCGCCGCATATAAAGCGCATTAACGATGCGCCATCCCTCCGCAGTTCGCACCAGTTGCAAATATTCGATGTAAACCGCGCTATAAACCGTGGCATTTGCGATCTGCTCGTGGATATCATCGACCCTGACTTCGATCGCGAGGTCCGCCGGTCTTTCGGCCTTGCCCTCGCCATCGCGGGTCCAGCCGATCATCTGGACGGCGGTCGTCGCGCCCGAGAGCTGCGACCCCGTCATGCCGACGGGGACGTGACGCTTGTTTAGACCCGGATGCAGAGCGCGCTCCATGCGCTCGGCGTCACCGTTAAACCACCCTTCGAAATAGTCCAGCGCAGTTGCGATGATCGCCTCTTTTTCCATTTTGGCCCGAACCTTTCTTCCGTTCGCGTTCCCGCTCAAATGAGTTCCGCAAGCATGCGGGCCGCGCGCGTGGCACCGTCGGCTTCAACCGGCTTGAAATGTGTGGGCGCTTTCAGCGCGTCAACCATTGCTTCCGCAATCATCTCCGGCGTCGACGTGGCAAACTCCATGCGCCGGCCGGCGCCATAGCGTTCAAGCCGGTGGGCCACGTGGAAGTTCTGCTCAAAATGGTTCTTGAGCGGGAAATAGATAAACGGCGTTCCCGCCGCCGTCAGCTCCATGCAGGTGGTGAGGCCGCCCTGCACCAGCGCCAGATCGCAGGCGGCGAGATGCCGGTCGAGATTGGGAACGAAGGCCCGCACCTCGACGCCGGCCGGCGCTTTGAGCGAGGCGGGATCGATGCGTGGGCCTGCCACCACAATCATGCGGAGCTCCGGCAGCCTGGCCCGCGCCAGCGGATAGCTCTGGATAATGCGACGGATCAGATGCGCCCCCACACCTGATCCGCCGACGGTCACGATGCAGACGCGCTCATCCGGACGGTAACCGAAGCTTTGGCGCAAATCGGCGCGGCTGCCGAAAGATTGGGGATGCTCGCCGATGATGTAGCCAGCGAAATCGAAATGCTTTGGCACCCAGTCGCGCATCTCCGGCAAATCCTTGCCGAATGACAGCGGAACAATATCAGCGGGGTTGCCAACAAAGATGGCGCGGTCGCGCACGTTAGGGTGCTGCTCGATGTGGCCAATCATCTCGGCGTTGTAATCGCTGGTGAGGAACGCTTCGTACTCTCCGCCCGAGGACATGGGCACATAGCCGACGAAGTCGGTGAACCAGGCGAGTCCGGCCCGCTTCAACTCCGGATGCTCATGCCAGTAGTGATCAATGTCCCAGGCCTCGTCGGCGATCACCAGATCGTAATCGCCCGCATCGACAGCATCCTGGAAGATCATGAAATTCTTGATCAGCACCTCGTCCATGCGCCGGATGGCCTGGAAGCAGTGCAGCTCATGCTCGCCCGATTCCAGTTCGATGTGCCGCGTTTCGCTGGCCAGCCGCGAGCTCAGCGGATGGACGCGCTCGCCGCTGGCTTCCAGCATCCGTGTCACCGGATCCTGCGCCAGCCAATCGACCTCAAGGCCCGGATGCAGCTTGCGCAATTCCCGCGTGATGGCAATGTCGCGCCGCCCATGGCCGAGGCCTATGGGCGAGGAGAGATAAAGCGCCTTCCTGGTTTTGCCGCCGCGGGGCGCATGCCGTCCTGGCGCTGCAAGGCCGAGCCTGCGATCAAGAAAATCCTTGATCAGGTCATTGGACTTGGCGGGGTAGCGGCCAAGAGGGTTGTGGCCGCCGCCCGGAATGGTCACCAGTTCGGCACCGGTGATCTGTGCCACGAGCTCAGCACGCCTATAGGGCTGGATCTGATCATTGTCGCCGTGGATCATCAGCATCGGGCAGGCAATCTTGCGGTACATCGCCTCGCTGACATCAAATGCCGGCGAGATAGGCCGAGCTTCTATTGTTTTGGTCAACACGGGTCCTGTCGTTTCGTTCGCCCAACCGATGCCATCCTCGATCTGTTTGGTCGAATGGGGCTCCGAGAAGATGTTACGGACAAAGTGCTCGGCGAAGTCGGGATAATTCGCCAGCCAGTGCGCGCGGTTGTATTTGTTCCAGTCGTCGAAACTTTCCTGCTTGCTGAAGAAGTGCTCCAGCGTCAAGTAAGTGTAACCAGGCCCGATGGTGGCGCTGGTGCCTGCAAGGATTGCCGCCTTCACCCGTTCGGGATGGTGGGCGGCGATTATGCAGGCGAGCGTGCCACCAAAGGAAAGGCCCACAAGAATACACTTTCCCGCATTGGTGGCGTCCATGACCGCCAGCACGTCATCGACATAATTATCGAGCGAATAGGCGGCAACATCGGCTGGCCTGTCGGATTTGCCGTTGCCCCGGCCATCGAAGGTGATGCAGCGGAAACGCTCGCTGAAATAGGGCAATTGCGCCTTGTAGACGCGCGAATGGACGATGGTCCAGGTGGGCACGAAAAACATTGTTTCCGGGCCGTTACCATAGATTTCGTAGAAAAGCTTGACGCCGTCACGCTCGATGAAACCTTCCGTGTCCGGCAGCTTTGCGCGCATCACGTCACCTCTTGGATTGCCCGGACTCTAATTTACGGATGAGTTCGCCAACTCGGCGCAGTGACGCCCGCACTGGTATTCCGTGGGACTCCAATCCGAGTAAGGCAAATGCCTCACCGCCGATGAAAGCAGCACCCACTAGTGCCGCCACGTCTTCAGGCGCGAGATTTTGAAAGGCCCCGAATCTTGCTTCGGCCTCGCGGGCAACGCTGGTAAGGAGTTCCTGCCAGCGCAAGATTCCATCGCGCACCACCTTGGCAATCGGCGGATTGGAATAGCCCGCAGCCCACAGCTCCTGCAGCACGCGCACGTAGCCAGACGCGAGGTCCTCATCAAGATAGGTGCAGGCCAGGTCCCACTGCTCGGAAAGCTTGAGCGCCGGATTGCCGAACATCGCCTGCTGGCGGTGGAGCAACTCGTCGTTCAGGTATTCGAACAGCGCCAGCAGCAGCCCCTCCTTGGAGCCGAAATGATAATGGATCTGGCTGAGCGGCACGCCGGCCGCCGTTGCGACATCGCGTGTCGACAGGGCCGAATAGCCGCCCTTGCGCAGAACCTTTTTGGCAGCCGCGAGTAGCGTGGCGCTGGTATCGATTTTTTTTGCCATCGCGGCCATCTGTATCACGCCGACTTGCGCCAGGGAATTATCATCGAGACGCGGGTTTTGTAGTGGCGGTATTCATCGCCGAAGAAGCTGATCAGGTCGCGCTCCTCGAGGAATATGCCGACGAAGATGTAGGCCGTGGTGACGGCTGCAAAGAGCAGGTGCCCGGCGGTCATGGTGGGCGCCGCCCAGAAAGCGATGATGAAACCGAGATAGATCGGATGGCGCACGAACTTGTAAAAAAACGGGGTGCGGAAACGCTGGACGGGCATGGGCTTGCCGGTGAGATTGTTGGCAACCTGATGCAGTCCAAACAGCTCGAAGTGGTTGATCAGGAAGGTACTCGACAGCACCGTAAGCCAGCCGAGGAAGGATAGCCCCATCACCGCCATGGCGATCTGCGGTTGGTCGATATGCCATATGACATCGGGCAGCGGTCGCCATTGCCAGAACAGCAAAACGAGCAGGAGGCTGGCGAACAGCACATAGGTGCTGCGTTCAACCGGTTTCGGCACATATTGCGTGAACCATTTTTTGAACAGCTGGCGCGCCATGACGCTGTGCTGGATGGCGAAGGCCGACATCAGCAGGAGGTTGACGATGATGGCTTCGGCCAGCGGATCCACAGTTCCGGTGTCGATCTTCTTTGGCACCACGAGCCCCGTGACGAAGCCGATGGCGTAAAGAAAAGTGAGGAAAAATATGGAATAGGCAACCACTCCGTAAAGAAACGCGATGAACCGGCCCATGGGAATCTCCTGTGTGTACAAGCAGAGCAGGGATCGTTCATAATTCGGTCGACCGACCGAGTCAAGATCTAATTAGTTCGACTTTTAGAGCGTCTGCTCTGGGTCAGCAGCAGAAGTTGCCTCAACATTTTCATAGGTCCGCTTTGGGTCCAGGCTGTGTAAAAACGTACAAATGTGATAGAGTGTTTCTGTGATTTGGAGATGGATCATGGGACGTTTTGTTGAAGGCGAAGATCGCAGTCAGTCACTCCTGTTACCGGAATCTCTGGATGATTATGTGGGCGAAGACAATCCGGCTCGGGTGATCGAGGCGTTTATTGATGCGCTTGATCTCGGCGAGCTTAGTTTTGACGGCATGACCCCGGCCGTGACGGGCCGCCCAGCCTATCACCCTTCCTCGATGCTCAAGATTTATCTCTATGGCTATCTGAACCGGATTCAATCGAGCCGTCGGCTGGAGCGCGAAGCGGGACGCAATATTGAACTGATGTGGTTGACGGGACGGTTGATGCCCGACTTCAAGACGATTGCCAATTTCCGCCGCGATAATGGTCCTGCAATAGGTGCAGTGTGCAGTCAGTTTGTGGTGCTGTGCCGCAGGCTTGGCCTATTCAGTGCCGCTGTTGTTGCAATTGATGGCAGCAAGTTCAAGGCTGTAAACAACCGGGACAAGAACTACACAGTGCACAAGGTCGAGGCGCGGATCGAACAAGTCGATGCCAGCATCACGCGGTATCTTGCTGCTCTGGACCGGGCCGACCGCGAGGAGAGCGATATCCCTGAAGTCAAAGTGACACGTCTCAAAGACAAGATCGCCGGATTGCATCGCCAAATGCAGGATTTGAAGACGATGGCCAAGCGGGTTGAAGGTGCCCCTGATCAGCAGG
>JBBQXA010000143.1:0-6191 GCA_038210095.1 Burkholderiales bacterium | reverse complement strand
TCAGCCCTATCCCGCACCGCAGATTGCGGGAATCGAAACCTGGTTGAATTCGCAATCACTGACGATGGGGGCGCTGAAAGGCAAGGTGGTGTTGATCGATTTCTGGACCTATTCGTGTATCAACTGCGTGCGTACCTTGCCTTATCTCACCGGATGGGACAGAAAGTATCGCGATCAGGGATTGGTGATCGTCGGGGTGCATACACCTGAATTCGAGTTCGAGAAGAAGCGGGAAAATGTCGCGGCGGCGATCAAGCAGCATGGTATCGAGTATCCAGTAGCATTGGATAATAATTTTGGCACGTGGGACCGTTTCAACAATCGCTACTGGCCCGCACATTACTTGATCGACCGTGAAGGGCGGGTGGCTTATCAGCACTTCGGAGAAGGTAAATATGCGGTGACGGAAAACAATATCCGTTATCTGCTGGGTCTGAAGGGGAGGGTGGTCGATACTGATGCGACGAGATTCTCACCAATGCAGACGCTGGAGACCTATCTGGGCTACCGGCGCGCAAAGAACTTTGACTTCGCGATGCGCCGCGATGCGCAGGCCGAATACCATTTTTCCGCAATGCTGCCTGAGGACCACTGGGCATTGAGCGGGAAATGGCAGGCGGAGGCGGAGAAGCTCGTCGCTGCCGGGCCGGGTGCGACATTGCGCTTCAATTTTAACGCGGCTAAGGTATTCCTCGTGCTGGGGACGGCTAGCGGCTATCCGCTGCATGCGCGGATCAAACTGAATGGCAAGCCGGTGGGCGCGTTTGCCGGCAAGGATGCACAGGGCGGTATCGTGGTGGTGGAACGCAATACGCTATATGAATTGATTGATCAGAAGGTGCAAGGCATGGGGCTGCTGGAGATCGAAGCACAAGAGCCCGGGCTGGAGGCCTATGCCTTCACCTTTGGCTAATAACTTATCGGGAGAGTCATGATGAAATCATGGTTAACAAACTGGATGAATATATGTCTGATTTCGGGTCTGGTGCTGTCGCCGGTTGCCGCGGCTGAATCACAGACGGCGATATTTTCCGGCGGCTGCTTTTGGGGCGTGGATGCGGTGTTCAAGCATGTTAAAGGCGTGGTTACGGTAACCTCTGGCTATGCGGGCGGGAGTGCTGCGACGGCGACTTACGTATTGGTGAGTCGGGGCAACAGCGGTCATGCGGAAGCCGTGGAGGTCGTATTTGATCCCGCGCAGGTCTCTTACCGGCAGTTGCTGGAGGTGTTCTTCAAGGTGGCGCACGACCCTACCCAGTTGAATCGTCAGGGGCCGGATATCGGTACGCAGTATCGCTCGGCAATCTTCTTCCTCAATGCCGAACAGCAACAGCAGGCCAGCGCCTATATTCGCGATCTGGCCAGCGCATTTGGCGATGACATCGTGACGCGGCTGGTGCCGCTGGAGAAGTTCTATGCGGCAGAACCCTACCATCAGAACTATCTGGCTTTGCACCCAGACCAGCCTTACATTGTCGTCCATGACCAACCCAAGTTGCTGCGATTACGCACGCAGTTTCCTGACTTGTTTCAATAGGTGCCGGCACGATGGTCGGCGCGGTTGGATCGTCCCCCTATTATCCGCCAGCAGGGGCGGGTAGAACTACGGGAGGACTGGATGCCCAGCTTGCCCGCGGTGAAAAACAATTGTCGGAGTGGACCCGTTGCTCTTCGGCGAAAACAGCCGAGGGGAAACAGAAGATACAGGAGCTGTCAGACCGGATCAGCGAAATTAAATTCCGTATTGATGGACTAGAAAAAAACAAATTACAACATCAGCCCGCCGGAGAGGAACCGTCTGTAATCATGGCTTCGCAGCCGCAACGTGCGAGTGGTTACGGCGCGAATGACCGTGCGGGACGCATCATTGATGTGTTAGCCTGAAGGGGTCTGAATGTTCGAATATTTGATCTCTATGCTGCGCTCACTTCGTATCGGCTCCCGTCTGGCCATCTCATTTTCGGCGTTACTCATCTTGTTGTTACTGGTGGCCATGATTTCACTGATCCACTTCGGTAAACTCACCGCGGTCACTCAAACTATTGTTGATGTGCAGGCGCAACGCGTATCGTTGGCCAGTTCGGCCAACCAGTCTGCCCAGTCTGCCGCGAATCATTTGCTGCAATTGTTGCAGACGACAGAGCGGGAACAGCGTATTCCACTCTATACCCGGATGGATCTGGAAATTTCGGCACTGGATAAAGCGATTGCGGATATTGGTGCCATTGCCGGAAAAGACATGACCATGCAAGCGGCGGCGGAAGCGGCACAACTGGCATATCTGAATACTCAGCGTGAACGCTACGATGAACTGTTCCGCACCACGGTTGAAACCTTGGAGTTGGAAGGGGCTGCGATGGCGCGGGAGCATTTTCAAACCGAGACGCTGTCGGCGTTGAATGCCTTGCTGGATGAAACTTCCGCCTTGGCTGTTCGGCAACAGAGCGGCATGCATACAGAGCTAGAACAACTCAAAATGGCCGAATCACGAGCGAGATCATTACTGGTTTTATTTACCGGGGGGGCATTGCTGCTCGGTGCTGTACTGGCTTGGGCTATCGCACGCAGCATCATCAGGCCGGTACTTGAGGCAGTGCAGGTCGCCGAGAATATTGCTCAGGGTGAGCTGGTTCAGGCCATTCCGGCAGGTCATCGCGACGAAGTGGGGCAATTGTTGGACTCGCTTGGCGTCATGCGTGACAGCATCGTCAGCCGCGAAAATAGGATCATCAAACTGGCTTATGAAGATACCCTGACCGGCCTGCCCAACCGAACCCGTTTTCTGGATGTATTTGCCGCGTTACCGGCAACCGAGGCAGGCGGTGTGGTGATCTTGGATATTAATCGCTTTGCGCTGATCAACAACGCATTGGGACATCCGACGGGTGATCTCATTCTGCGCAAGATTGCGGACAGGCTGAGCATGCTGCTGGCCCCGGCATCGAGTCTGACCGTAAGGCTATGGGGTGATAAATTCGCATTCTTGCTGAAAGGTGCCGACAAATTCGGGGCAACACGTTTTGCGGATTCGCTACTTGCAGTTTTGCAGGAGCCCATTGTATTGGACGGACAGCGACTGGATGTAAGCGGTAGTCTCGGTATCGCACTGTTCCCGCAGGACGGAATGGAGTCGGTAACTTTATTGCGTCGCGCCGAGATGGCACTCAACTTTGCCAAACAGCGGCACATTCGTTTTGTCTTTGCCGGTGATGTCGGCGATGAACCTGCGTACGAACAATTGTCACTTATCGGTGAGATGAGAGAAGCATTGGAACGCAATGAATTCGTCGTCTATTACCAGCCCAAGCTACATTTTGCCGACGGGAAAATATCCGCTGCGGAAGCGCTGATACGCTGGAATCACCCAGAGAGAGGTTTGATTCCTCCTATGCGTTTTATTCCCTTCGCCGAGCAGACCGGATTTATTCGCGAGATCACCCCGTGGCTGGTCGAGCAGGTTATCAGCGATGCGGCACAATGGCGGCGCGACGGTCTGGATATCATTCCTTCGGCCAATCTCTCCACGCTCGATTTGTTAGATCCCTGGCTGATAGAACATATCAGCGGCCTGCTAGAAAAATATGGCCTTGCACCTGAGCATCTGTGCCTTGAGATTACCGAAAGTGCGTTGATGGATCAGCCCGATTTGGCATTGAAACACCTGAATGAACTGTCAACGCTCGGACTCAAGCTTTCTATCGACGATTACGGATCGGGACAGGCCTCGCTGTCTTATCTTAAAATGCTTCCGGTAAATGAATTGAACATCGACCGTGAGTTCGTGACGGCTGTTTCAGAGCACCCCAAAAATGCCGCCATCGTCAGGTCTACCATTCTGCTGTGCCATGAGCTTGGCTTGACCGTGGTGGCGGAGGGGGCGGAAACGGTTGAGGAACTGGCATGGCTGAAGGAGAGTCAGTGCGATGTCGTGCAGGGTTACGGTATTGCCAAACCCATGCCACTCGATATGTTTTTGACCTGGGTTGGCCGCGGCGAATCGTCTTCAAGTCAACTTGCTGGGACGCTTTGAAATTCAGCTTGCGTCACCTTTTATCTGTTTGACTGGCAGGGAAATTCTGAAGTTTGTTCCCTTTCCCACCTCGCTTTTTACCTCAATGCGTCCATGGTGCTTCTGCACGATACCATAAGACAGGGACAGCCCTAGCCCCGTGCCTTTGCCGATTGCCTTGGTGGTAAAGAATGGATCGAAGATGCGGTTCATGTTCTCGGGCGGAATACCCTTGCCGGTATCTTCCACTTCCACCCATATCTCATTACCAATGGAGCCGGTCCGCACGGTGATCGTGCCATGCGTATCGATGGCCTGAGTCGCATTCATCAGCATATTCATAAATACCTGATTCAACTGTGACGGCATACACTCCACTTCGGGTAAGCCAGCATATTCCTTGACTACATTGGCCTTGTATTTAATCTCATTCGCAAGAATATTGAGTGTGCTGTCCATACCTTGCTCAAGATTGGCGTACTGCCAATTGGATTCATCAACATGCGAAAAATCCATGAGATCCTGAACGATGCGTTTGATCCTGACCAAACCGTCCTGCGACTCTTTCAGCAGATTGGGGATGTCTTCCACGAGATACGGGTAGTCCATACCCTTCTTGATTTTAGCCACGTCCTCAAACCGTTTGTTATCCACTGTCTTTTCCGCTGATTCATAAGCCGCTATCACTTCGAACATGTCCGCAATATATTTTTCCAGCGCCCCCATGTTGGAATTGACGAACCCAACCGGATTGTTGATCTCATGGGCAACACCGGCAGCTAGCTGACCAATGGAGGCCATTTTTTCTGATTGCAGCAATTGAACCTGCGCAGACTTCAGCCTCTCGTTGAGTTGCGTCAATTCCAGATTGGTGGAAAGCAGCTTTCCATTCGCCAGTTCAAGTTCGGCAGTCCGTTCTTGCACCCGCGCTTCCAGTTGCTCGTTGAATGCCTGAAGTGCTTCCTGCTTGGCCTTCAACTCCTCGTTTTTCTGGATGACCTCAAGCGTCTTGTCGCCGAGTTTTCCATACATCTCGTTCAGGGCTTCAAGCAGTATGTTGGATGATTGAGTCATCAATGTTGTGGCTTTCCGAGTCGCCACTTCGTGACTATCGCCGGCCTGCAAGGCCAATATCTCCTGTCCCATGCGTTTATCTGATCCAAGAATATGTTGCACCAGCCAGTTGGTCAGGTATTTAAGCAACGGCGCTACAAGCTGGGTGTTGACATCGGTGCTGCTCAACAAAATTTTCGCTGCAACCGTCACTTGTTCGGCAAAATGCTGATGCGCATTGATATGAGCGGTCTGATGGGCAGCATCAACTTCGAACTGCCTCATCAGGTCTTCTTCGGCGTTGAAGTGGTATACCGTGTAATTCCCCAGTTCGGTCAGAATGTTACCCAGCTCCCCAGTACTTATCTGGTGCGCACTGATCGCCCCCAACTTATTGAGCATATCCACCAGTATGTGATGTTGTTCATCCACTATTTGGACGCCAGTATTGAATCTGTTGTCCCAGACAAAAGCCTCGATTTTTTCTTCAGTTACTGTATTCATTTTTCGCTCCCCCTGACACCTCAATGGTATTCCTAGGCAATCCTATTGTTTGTGCACATAAATGACCAGACTATTTTCAAGATTCTTGAAGCCCTTGATCGGGTGTTTGATAGTCTCGTGCTGATCAGGATCGAGTGTGGCTTGTCCAGCATGTAATCCATTTATCCGACATCATGCAACAGCGTAGCAAAAAGACATCCTGTACCTTGGTTTCTTTCAGTCTCATCTGTAACACGATAGCTCAGACAAGATCTGCGTTCTGTTTGCGAGCCGACTCTTCCAGTCTATGAATCGCACGATCCGACTGTTTCTGACGCACGAAATGCGGGATGCTCAGAACAATATCTTTGTTCTGCTGCAACTGTGAGATGCGGGGATAGAAGTGGCCCCAGTTGATAGTACCGAAGGAGCCCTTGATTTCGGCATGGCCTGTCGGACGGCTAAGTACCGGCCTATAGCGATATTGGCTAAAGAGCGTTTTGACTGTGTCTTGATGGATGTGGAAATGCCAGTCATGAGTGGAATAGAGACTATGCGGGAGATGCGCAAAGAGTTGGCAACCTCGGCGATCGGTGTAATCGCTATGAGTGCCAATGATACAAGCCAGATTCGAGAGCAATGCTTA
>JBBQXA010000142.1:0-6219 GCA_038210095.1 Burkholderiales bacterium | reverse complement strand
AACAGCAGCGTGTTGTGGTACAGAATCGCATTGCCAGCTCTGTGGGTTCGGTGCCTGAGGAATTGACCTTGTCCGATTTTGGCATGGATACGGTTTCTTTTCGAGCGGTGCTGCCGGGAGTGCCTTCCGTGCTGCTGCTGCGTCGTCCGGATGTGCGCGCGGTTGAGGCTCGACTGCTGGCCGCAGATGCTGATATCGATGTGGCAAGGGCGAGGCTATTGCCTCCTCTAGATTTGACGTTAGAGGCGGGTTACGGTAGCTCATATCTTTCGCGTCTATTTGTTTCGCCTGAGTTATTTATGAGCGCGATTGCGAATCTGTCTATCACGTTGTTCGATAGTGGCAAGCGCGACAAGGAAGTTGAATTTTCCAAGGCAGTTCACGAGGAGATGGTGGAAACCTATATCCGTGTCATTTATGACGCGGTACGCGAGGTCGATGATTCTCTCGGCGCTTTCCGCAATATGGGGCAGCAACTGGAGGAGCAAAATGTTGCCACTTTGTCTTCCTTCCGCGCATGGAATTACCGCCAAGATGCTTATGCCGCGGGGGCAGAAGACTATCTGACCGTGCTGGATGCCGAACGTACCTATCAAGGCCATCTGGATGACATGTACCGTTCCAAGTTGGAACACTACCGTGGACTAATTAATTTGTTCAGCGCACTGGGCGGCGGCGTGCATATGGGTGATGAACTACCGGGCAAGGGATATCGACCTCTTCCTGAACCGAATGAGGTCGACTATGGTGCGGTTTCTGCTGGTGCTAAATCTGACTTGTACCCGGCAATCAGTACTGCCCAAAGTACGCTGAGCGTGGATTTGAACACTACGCAGCCATCTATCGGTCAGGTTGAGGGTATCGACTGGGATGGGGAATCCTTGTATGCAGGTCGTGAGCTCTGGCTGGTGGAATTGTTCGGCACTTTTGATCGTGGTGCAATTTTCTCTTCATGGCGTGATTTGCGCGCTCGCTTCCCGGCCCTGGTTGAGGGGCGCAAATTACTTCCACGCCGACAAAATGCAGTCACCGTAAATGAGATGGAGCGGGAATCCTGGTACAGGATGTTCATTTCGTCGTTCACCACTCGTCAGGCGGCGGAGGATGCCTGTGCTTCGCTGCGTGCCGGAATACAACATTGCGGAGTGGCATCTTCGCTATCACTGATCAAGAGTGATCCCTTCAACACTGGTCGAACACTGAACAGTTCGAATGTGAAGTCTGCGCCAGAGGCAAGCAACAGCCCTTCCGTCGAAACAAAAGGATCTCAAACTGCCAGCGAGCAGAGCGATCCGATCAACGCAGTATCGGCTCAAGACCGGACGCCAGAACAGCAGATACGCCGTGCCGTGCAGGATTGGGTTAAAGCTTGGTCTGCCAGAAATACGCAGGATTATCTGGCTGCCTATTCGCTTGATTTTCATCCTGATGGAATGAGTCAGTTCGCATGGTTGAAGCAGCAAGAGGAGAGTCTGAGTGGCTCCGAGAGAATACAGATTGCTGTTGGCGATATTCAGGTCCACCTCAACGACGACTCGTATGCTAGTGCATCATTCATGCAGGATTGTCGTCGTGGAGAACATGTGGAGAGGCAGGATAAAACCCTGCACATGGTAAAGCAGGAGGGCAAGTGGCTGATCTTGGAGGAAGCTGTTAAGGCGGCATATATGATTAAAGAGCCTCTTTCTCCAGCGGAACCGAGCGCTGACATGGGCAGCTTGTTCGATTCGACGAAACAGGAATTCTGGTTGGTGAAATTACCTCCCGTACATGATCAAGCCGCCGTAGAGCTGGCTTGGCGCGATCTGAGAAGTCGTTTTCCGGTACCCATGAAGGTGCGGTCTTTACTGATTCGTCAACAGGTCGACTCAAATATTGCCGCCAAAGAGAAAAGAGTTCAATACCAACTTTATATCGCCAGATTCCCAGAAAAGGCAATGGCGGTGGAATTTTGCGGTATGTTGCATTCTGCTGGGCAGTCCTGCGATACCCTGACGTCGCGTTCCTTTTCGCAGCGCGAAGCACTCAATGCATCATGGTCTACAGATCGAAGTTTTGCCAGACAGCAGAATAAGGCAGAACCCTGATGAGTGAGCATAAACGCCAATCGCCGCTCCCCGATCTGACGCCGCGCCAGCTTCAGATATTGAAATTGCTGCAGGCCGGAAAGCCGAATAAGGAGCTATCCGAGGAACTGGGGATAGGGGTGGGCACGGTCAAGCAACACTTGGTGGCCTTGTTCAAGAAATTGAATGTGAGAAACCGTGCCATGGCGGTATCGCTGGCTGCAGATATTCAGCAGCAATCAGCGGCTCCGACTATGTCACTGAAGAGGGAGGTATTGCTTGACCGCCGTCCATGTGTGGTACTCAGTATGTCCCTGCCGCACGATGCCACTATTCAGAATGTTCGACTGATGCACGGCAGACTGGGGGCATTTGCCGCAGCTCATGATGCGATTTTTCTTGCCCGGTCGGGTAATGCAGGCGATGTTATTTTCGGTATTCAGCACACCTCCGAGTATGTTGTTGCCGTCGCATTACATACTGCCCGAACGGTTCTGCACGATCTCATGCTTGAAGACGTGGGAATAGCAGCACAGCTTCGTGGCTGCCTGACCGCAGGACACGCTTTCGCCAGTATGCATCAGTTCGGGGGCTGGACAGGTGAGGCGCTCGCCAGCACCACTATTTCATCGGCGCGCACGCTCTTAGACACGATCTCCCCCGGACAGTTTTTAATCGATGAGGCGGCACGGGATTTAACGGCCCTTTTTGGTATTGAAGGGCTGCCGAATGATGTTGAGGGCATCCCTTTTTTCGATCTGGACAAATTTCGTTGGAGCGCAAATCGCTTAGGATATGAACTGATCGATCGTGTCGCCGAAATGTCCGCGCTGAGAGCCAGCCTGAATGCGTCAGCTCATCAACTGGGAAATATTTTCCATATTGAGGGCGAGATGGGGATGGGCAAGTCTCGTTTGTGCGAAGAGGTCTATCGACTTTGTCAAGACAGCGTCGGCGTAGCATCGTTCTATCGCTGTTTGCCAGCAGCGCTCAATGAGCCTTGTTGGAGCGTGACGAAAGAGGAATATTGTGATGTCGACGAAATCGACGCCAGATTACGAAATCAACCGGTAGAACATCCCGACTTGGTAATTGTCGATGACATTCATTTGCTGCCGGCGGAACAGCAGACAAAGCTGATCCGCGCAGTGGAAATTGCCCTGAAACAGGGTAAGTTGGTCGTTCTGGCCGGCCGCAAGATCATGCATATTCCGGATACATCAGCAGCGCAAATTATAACTTTACGCCGGATGTCCCCCCAGTCATTGCAGGGGCTGGTTCGAAAAGTGATTGGCAAGGCTGTAGTTAAAGATCGCACGAACAAGGTGTTGAGCATCTGTAGTGCTGCGGCAGGCGTACCCCTGTTTGCCATCGAGTTGGCTCGTCATCATCAAGAGGAAAGTCACTTGCCTCTCTCCCTGCAGTTCGCCATTAATGCACGTCTTGACGGGCTGCATCTGGATCGATGGTTGTTGCGCGAAGTGGCGAGGCAAGCAGCGGGAATCAGCATCGAGGATATCAGGCAAAAAATGGGGGAAGAGGCAACGGAAGTTAAACGAAAAGTAAATAACTCAATAGCGGCTGGAGTATTGAGTTGTAGTGCGGATGAATGGATTTCATTCACTCATCCGCTGTTGCGGCTAGCTATTAACGATACGATAACCGACTGAAATAAAATGTCCTTGTTCAATCGCACTGAAAAAAACGAGCCCAATCAGGGGGGCAAACTAAAGGCATTGTCGCAATTACTGCAGTCGGCAGATTTGCGTCGTCTGCTTCCTCTGCTAGGGCTGTCCGCGCTAATGTCGAATATATTGGCGTTGGCCTTGCCGCTCGCTATCCTGCAAATTATGGATCGCGTTGTATCCAACCAGTCTACACAGACGCTGATATTCCTGACTATTGGCGTTATTTTTGCATTGATTCTGGAAATGGTTCTACGGGAAATCAATGAGGTTGTTGCCAGCTGGCTGGGGGCACGATTTGAACATCGTGCCACGGTGACATCGCTCGAACGGTTAATGAAAGTACCTTTGTCCCGCTATCAACGCGAAGAGCCGGGCGCCTATGTTGCAAGGATACTTGCCGCGACGAATGTGGCCGAATTCTATTCAGGCAGGGCCTTGCTGGTATTGTTCGATCTTCCGTTTGTGCTTATTTATCTGGGAGCAATTTACCTGATCGGGGGAATCCTCGTTCTGGTTCCGATAGCACTGCTGTTCTTGTTTGGTTTTCTGATCTATCACTTTGGAAACTGGATGAGCAGCCATGTGCAGCAGCGAAACATTATGGATGATCGACGCTGGGGTTTTCTCGCAGAAACATTGTCGGGGATAAATTCAGTAAAATTCCATACGATGGAATCGCTCATGCTGCGACGTTATGAGCGCCTGCAGGAATCGAATGTCAGGCTGGGTGAAAGTTTGGCTCGGGGTTCTGCACTGGCAGCAAATTTCCGCCAGTTATTTTCTCAGGTCATGATCATCAGCGTAGTCTTTGCCTGCTCCTGGTTGGTCATTGGAGAGCAAATGACACCCGGAGGTTTGGCTGCCTGTATGTTGTTGTCGGTACGCGCACTACAGCCGTTGCGCCGTGCACTGTCAGTATGGATGCGCTATCAGTTTTTTGTTGATGCAAACAAGCGTCTGAATGAAGTAATGGAGTTGCCGTTCGAAGATGATTCCGAGAAAAATGCGATTTCTCCGGTCGTTCAGAAACTTGAATTGCGTAACATAACGCTGGTGTATGGGGATGAAGCAAGTGGGAGGAATCTCGTATATAAGCCCCAGACGGCATACGGTAGCGAAACTTCAAAGTCGGAAAACTCACCTCTCTTTTCCAATCTGTCGTTGACGGTAAGTGCGTGCGAGTGCATCGGCATTCGCGGACTCAGTGGTAGCGGAAAATCTTCCTTGATGTCACTGTTGAATGGCACGACGCGTCCTACGTCCGGGCTGGTTCTTGCGGATGGAATTCCCATCGTCGATTTTATTTCAGATAGTGTGCAACGTGAAATTGCCATCCTTCCCCAAATGGGAACGGTAGTGGCAGGAACAATTCTTGAAAATATCACCATGTTCGATCCGGCCCTGAATCAGGACGCGCTGAATCTTAGCCAAAGATTGGGACTTGATAAACATGTAGCGACCATGCGGCATGGTTATGAAACCATGGTCGGAGAGGGAGTCGGACATACATTGCCCGTTGGTGTGATTCAACTCGTCACCATCGCCAGAGCGCTGATAAGCAACCCCAGTGTGATTCTGTTTGATGAAGCAAATATGGCGTTGGACATGGAGAGTGATAAGCGATTGCGCGATTACTTTGCCGAGCAAAAGGGGAAATGCACGTTGATACTGGTGACGCATCGTCCCTCATTGATGTCACTGGCCGACAAAGTCTATACCCTTATTGACGGTCGTTTGAAAGAGGGTTCGATTGAAATTTCGCAGGCCGAGGCAAGTCTAGTACCGGCGGAGCAATATGTACGCCCGGAGATTCTTTCCGATTACGAACTGCTAATCCAGCGTCATTTCGAAATTGAAACCGACCTCTCTATTTGCCTGTGGCCGCTGTTGAAATCATTGGATTGGAAGGGGAGTACGCGCGACTTGATGGAAGCGCTGCCGCACCTGTTGCCTCGCCTGGAGTTGTCGGGCCTTTGTTCGGCAATGAGTAATGTGAATTTTCTGCCCCGCAGGTTGGAATGCAAATTATCAAATCTGGACTCTCGATTGATGCCCTGTCTGCATCTACCCCATCATTTACCCGCCCAAGTAATTTTGGGGCGTTTGTCTAACGGGAATCTTTGGGGCTTTGACAGCGATAGCCGGTGCGAAAAGGAAATTAAGGAAGGTTCAGAAAATACAATCATCTATCTTTTTCAGAAAGCAGAAGAAACGGTTGGCAAGAAGCAGGGCAACTGGCTGGGCAGGCTGCTGTTGCGCTTCAAGAACCATATTTTTCTGGCATTTGCCTTGTCGGTCGTAAGTACATTACTCGCCCTGACCGTGCCATTTTTTGTGCGTATGGTTTTGGATCGGGTCATACCGACCGGCGATACGCTGATGGCGACATTCATGGTGCTAGGGGTTGCGATAGCCATTTCCGCAGACGTATTTATGCGAAATCTGAAAGGTCAAGTCATGGCCTA
>JBBQXA010000141.1:0-6226 GCA_038210095.1 Burkholderiales bacterium | reverse complement strand
GGTCGCAGTTGGTGGCATTGCGTATACGTGAGCTTGCCAAGGAGCACAATGTGCCTATTCTGGAGGCGCCACCGCTGGCGCGTGCGCTGCACAAGCACACGGAGCTCGGCGATGCAATTCCGGAAGCGTTGTATACGGCGGTGGCTGAAGTGCTGGCCTATGTTTACCAATTGCGCCGTTTCAAAAAGCAGGGCGGAGCTCGCCCGGTAGTGCCGGCAGAATTGCCTGTTCCCGCTGAGCTTGATCCGGCGGTGTTGGCGACATGAATAAATAACTTATGAACTTTACGCAAATACAGACTTTCCTTAAGCGTGCCGGCCTGGTTGGCATGGTTGGCCCTATGCTGATCGTGCTGATTTTGGCGATGATGGTGCTGCCGCTGCCGCCGTTACTGCTGGACATTCTGTTCACCTTTAATATCGCGATTTCCATCATGGTGTTGCTGGTCAGCATGAATACCAACAAGCCGCTGGATTTTGCGATCTTCCCGACGGTGTTGCTGATCACTACCTTGTTGCGCTTGTCACTGAACGTGGCTTCCACGCGTATCGTGCTGTTGGAAGGTCATACGGGCCCTGATGCCGCGGGTAAGGTGATCGAATCGTTCGGTCATTTTCTGGTGGGTGGAAATTATGCCGTAGGTCTGGTCGTATTTGCGATTCTGGTGGTCATCAACTTTGTGGTGATTACCAAGGGCGCCGGGCGTATCGCCGAGGTGGGCGCGCGCTTCACATTGGATGCGATGCCGGGCAAGCAAATGGCGATCGATGCTGACCTGAATGCAGGCTTGATCGGTGAAGATGTGGCGCGCAAACGTCGCGAAGAGATTTCTCAGGAGGCGGACTTCTACGGCGCGATGGACGGTGCCAGCAAATTCGTGCGCGGCGATGCGGTGGCTGGCATCATCATCCTGTTCATCAATATCATCGGCGGATTGGTGGTTGGTGTGCTGCAACACAATCTTGATATTGCCGTTGCAGCCAAGAACTATACTTTGTTGACTATCGGTGACGGTCTGGTGGCACAGATTCCGGCACTGGTAATCTCCACGGCCGCCGGTCTGGTGGTGAGTCGTGTTGCCAGTGAAGATAACATCGGTAAGCAGCTGATTGATCAATTGTTCAAGCAGCCGCAAGTACTCATCCTGACAGCGGTGATCGTTGGTGCAATGGGCTTGATTCCGGGTATGCCGCATTTTGCCTTCTTGTTGCTGGGTGGTTCAATGGCATGGCTCGCGTACCATCTTATCCGGAACGGCGCTAGGGCTGAAGCGCGGGTGGAAGAGGAGGCGGCCGCGGAGGCGGCCACAACGCCGATTGTGGCGGAGTCCACCGAGGCAAGCTGGGATGATGTGGCGCAGGTGGATGTGCTGGGTATGGAGGTTGGTTATCGCCTGATTGCCCTGGTGGACAAGACTCAGGATGGGGATTTATTGAGGCGCATCAAGGGAATACGAAAGAAGTTTACTCAGGACATTGGATTCTTGCCGCCGCCCGTACATATTCGCGACAATCTGGATTTGCGGCCCAATGCATATCGAATCAGCCTCAAGGGGGTGGAAGTGGGCAATGGAGAGGCCTATCCGGGTATGTTCCTGGCGATTAACCCTGGTAATGCGAGTGGTGATTTGCCGGGAAATCCGACACATGATCCGGCATTCGGATTGCCTGCGGTCTGGATAGAGTCGGGTGTGCGCGATCAGGCTCAATTGATGGGTTATACCGTCGTTGATCCGGGTACGGTGGTGGCCACTCATCTGAGTCATCTATTAAGTACACGATCGGCAGAGTTGCTGGGGCGCCAAGAAGTACAATTGTTGCTGGATCACCTGGCCAAGATTGCGCCGAAGCTGGTTGAGAACTTGGTTCCCGATACTTTGCCGTTGGGTGTGGTGCAGAAGGTGTTGCAGAATTTACTGGACGAGGGAATGCATATTCGTGATATGCGCACCATTGTTGAGACTCTGGCGGAGGGCGCGGCGCGCAGTCAGGACCCGTACCAGCTTACCGGATGGGTGCGAGTTGCACTGGGTCCCGCTATCGTTCAGCAGTTCTATCCTTCCGCTCAGGAGTTGCAGGTGATCGGCATGGACAAGGAGTTGGAGTATGTCCTGATGCAGGCAATGCAGTCGAGTCAAAATGGTGTTGGTATTGAGCCGGGGTTGGCTGACACTGTACTGCGCGAAGCGCGTGCCGCCGCAGATAAACAGGAGCAGCTGGGTCTGCCCAGCGTGATGCTGGTGCCGACGCAGTTGCGCGATTTGCTTGCGCGCTTCTTGAAGCGCGCAGTGCCTACCCTGAGAGTAATTTCGCATGATGAAGTACCGGACTCCAAGACGATCCGGGTGACCGCAATGGTAGGAGGTAAAGCATGAGTATTAGAAAATTCTTCGCCCCGACAGCACGTCAGGCTTTGAAGGAAATACGTGAGGAATTAGGGCCTGACGCGATGATTCTTTCAAACCGAAAGACGGAAAATGGGGTGGAAATTATCGCTCTGGCTCACGAAGAGATGAATCAGCTCACCGAGCGAGCTGTCGTCAAGAAAACTGATTGGGTCGGAGGTATAACAGCAGATGAATGGGCTCGTTCGGTGGGGGATGATCATGCATCTCCGGTGGCAAGGCCGGGCTCGTCGCCAAAACAGGGAGTAGCGCCTAGGCAGACCCCGTCGCAATTGCGCGTTGAGCCTCAGCTAAAGCCTGCCAGAATGGCTGAGCCAGCAATCGCCAGGCCGTCAGCTCTGCCCGGCAAGTTGCCGCAGCCTATGGCCCAAGCGCAGCGCCCTGAAGTCGTGCCGCAGCTTGCAAAAGTTGAGGATTCCGTCGCGCCAGCGTTGGTAGCGCAGGTGCAGGAAACTTTGCTTAAAGAAATCAAATCCATGGGCAGCATGTTGCAACAGCAGATATCCGCTATGCACTGGGGTGATGTGCAGCAGCGCGATCCGCAACGCGCAGGGATGTTGCGCAGAATGCTAAGTGCCGGTTTTAGCACACTATTGGCGCGCCAAATGCTGGACAGAATGCCCGCGAATGCAGCGCAAGGCGAGCAGTGGGTCAAGCAGGTGTTAAAACGGAATCTGCTGGTGGCGAGTGAGGCGAATGATATCGTTGCCAAGGGAGGCGTGTATGCGCTGATTGGTCCAACTGGCGTAGGAAAAACCACCACGACCGCCAAGCTGGCGGCGCGTGCGGTAGTTCGATATGGGGCTGACAAGGTAGCCTTGTTAACCACAGACAGCTACAGAATCGCGGCGTATGAGCAGCTAAAGATATACGGCAAGATATTGGGTGTCGCAGTGCACGCGGTAAAGGATGCGGACGACTTGCGATTGACGCTTTCTGCGCTGCGTCACAAACACTTGGTGCTGATCGATACGGTTGGTATGGGGCAGCGCGATCAGCGCGTGGCTGAGCAGACGGAGATGTTTGAGGCGGCAGGTATTCAATGTCTGTTAATGATGAATGCTACCAGCAGTGGCGATACGCTGGAAGATGTAGTGCGTATGTACCATAACGATAAGGTGATCGGCTGCATTGCAACCAAGCTGGATGAGGCTGTCAGTTACGGTGCGGTGCTGGATGTGGCGGTACGGCATCGCTTGGTGATGCACTACATGTCGAATGGTCAGCGCGTTCCGGAGGACTTGCATGCGATTAACCTTGATTACATGCTGCATCGAGCATTCAGGCCGGTAGAGGAGAAAACGCCATTTACCCTGTGCGATCTGGATATGCCGGTGATGATGTCAACAGTGGAATCTGGTAAGGAGACCAGTCTTGCGCTCTGATAATGGGGTAGATCAGGCGGAAGGCCTGCGCCGCTTACTGGTGGCAGGGCAGACGCGGATCGTAACCGTTGTTGCAGGCAGAGCCGGTATGGGGCGTACCAGTGCGACGATAAATCTGGCAGCAGCGCTGACACGCTCCGGTAAGGATGTGCTGGTGTTGGACGAGAATCATGCGCCAGATAACTTGCTCGATTGTCTTGGGTTGGGTGCACATCATGATTTGTTGGATGTTGCGCAGGGCGGTTGCTCCCCGCACGATGCGGTGGTGGCTAGCTGCAATTTTTCGGTGCTGCCGGCAGCGCGGGCCATGCATGCGCTGGCCGCATCGCGTCAATCCGCGGGGGGGGTATCTTCTGCCGGGGTCGGATTAAGTCGGGAGGAGTGGCATCGCATGGAGGCGGCTCTGACTGAAGTCAGCAGCGGGGTAGATGTAATGCTGGTGGATGGCGCGATGTTGACTGGCCAGACAACGACCGTGTCATCAAGCTTGTCCAGTGGCGCTGAATTGCTGGTGGTGGTTGATGCAACACCAAGCGGCATTACTGATAGCTATGTGCTGATTAAGCGTCTCGCTCTTGAGTGTGCGCGCTTACGCTTCAGTATTGTAGTGAACCGGGTCGTTAGCGAAAAAGCCGCAATGACCGTATTCGAAAATATGTCGAAGGTAGCAAGACGCAATCTATCTGTGCGCCTTGATTATCTTGGGCATGTCCCATTGGACGAAAGATTGCGTCATGCCATGCAAATCGGTCGCCCCGTAATTGATGCATTCCCTGCAGCCGAGTCATCGAAAGCCTATATGGACTTAGCACAGAATTTGATGCGCCAAGCGCCCAAAACGGATGATCAGGCGGGAAGAGTTGCTGCGATCATTCAAAGTCTGATGAGCCAAGTGTCTGGGCCGTTGCATCAATACAGCAAGGAAGTCGCCCAGGTTGTAAACTAGCAAGATGTATACGGCCAGTGGTATAAATGATAAAGAACAGTGCCTGCGACAATACTCGCATCTGGTGAAGCGCATAGCCCATCAGATGATGGCGAAGTTGCCGCATAGCGTTCAAATTGATGACATTACTCAAGCAGGCATGATAGGTCTGCTGGATGCGGCTGGACGCTACGACGAATTTCACGGTGCGCAGTTTGAAACCTTTGCGTCGCAAAGGATACGTGGCGCGATGCTTGATGAACTCCGGAGCGCAGACTGGCTGCCGCGCGGTTTGCGCCGCAGTATGCGGAATATTGAACAGGCCATTAGTCGATTGCAGCAGAAGCTGGGGCGCGCTCCCGGTGAGGCTGAAATCGCAGCCGAACTTGAGGTATCTCTTCCCGACTACCAGCAGATGTTGCAGGCATCATGCGGTGCGCAGTTGATGTACTACGAAGACTTTCACGGCGAGGAAGGTGACGATTTTTTCGAGCGTTACGAATTCGAAGGCGAAAATAACCCATTGGAATTGCTGGCGGATGAGCGGATTAAAGCGGAACTGGCGCATGCGATTGAGGGTTTGCCCGAGCGCGAAGGTATGGTGATGGCCATGATCTATGAGCATGATATGAATTTACGTGAAATTGGCGAAGTGCTGGGTGTGGGGGAATCGCGAGTATCGCAATTGCATAGCCAGGCTGTGGCGCGGTTGCGTGCCCGAATGAAAGGTTATTGATGGATAAGCTCACGTTGCTGGGTTTGTTGATTGGTGTGGTCGGCATACTGGCAGGACAGATGCTGGAGGGGGGCAGCCTTGTTATTCTGATTCAAGGGGCGGCGTTTGTCATTGTGTTTGGCGGGACGCTTGGTGCGGTAATGGTGCAATCTCCGCACAAGATATTTGTGATGGCACTCAAGATGGGGCGTTGGGCTTTCAAGTCACCAGTTGCCAACGAAAGCGAGTTGGTGCATCAACTGATTATGTGGGGGCAGGTTGCACGCAAAGAGGGTATCTTGGCGCTGGAATCTCGCATAGGCGTGGTGCACGATCCATTTCTTAAAAAAGGTTTGCAGCTGCTTATCGATGGCAATAGCGGAGATAAGATACGCGAAGTACTGGATGTAGATATACATTCTTGGGAGCAGTTGCGTTGGCAGTCGGCGCGCGTGTGGGAGGCGGCTGCAGGCTATTCCCCTACGATAGGTATCATTGGTGCGGTACTCGGTCTTATGCATGTCATGGAGAATCTGGCTGAGCCCAGCAAGCTGGGTGCCGGTATCGCGGTGGCGTTCGTGGCTACTATCTATGGCGTAGCTTTTGCAAATTTGCTGTTCTTGCCAGTCGCCAATAAACTTAAATCCATATTAATGGAGCAAGCAAATTTGCGCGAAATGATAATCGACGGTTTGGTCGGTATTGCCAATGGAGATAATCCGAGGTTGATCGAAATCAAATTGCGTAGCTATATCGAATAGTTAAGCTCAGCCTTGTGCGGGATATTTTCAGGGGGC
>JBBQXA010000140.1:0-6268 GCA_038210095.1 Burkholderiales bacterium | reverse complement strand
GACCCGCAAGGAAGGATACGGCAGCAGCAATATCGCTAGCCTGTCCCAATCGTTTCAACGGAACATGTTCGACCAGCTTTGCACGCTGTTCTTCGCCAAGTGCATGGGTCATGTCGGTATCGATGAAGCCTGGAGCGACGCAATTTACCGTGATGTTACGGCTGCCGATTTCCTGTGCCAGTGACTTGGTGAAGCCGACCATGCCCGCCTTGGACGCGGCGTAGTTTGCCTGACCGGGATTGCCCATGCTGCCCACTACGGAGGAGATGCTGATGATGCGACCGCCTCTGGCTTTCATCATTGCGCGCAGCACGGCGCGGGACAGACGGAATACTGATTTGAGGTTGGTCGCGATCACATCGTCCCACTCTTCTTCGCTCATGCGAGCCAGCAGATTGTCTTTGGTAATGCCCGCATTATTCACCAGTATAGAAATCTCGCCGAACTGCTGGCGTATTGCGCCCAGTACTTGTTCGATCTGCGCTGCGTCATTAACGTTCAGGGCCATACCTGCACCCTTGATACCCGCCGCATCCAGATAAGCCCCGATGGCTTGAGCGCCATTGTCGCTGGTTGCAGTACCGATCACGGTCGCGCCCTGCTTGCCCAGTTCCAGTGCGCTAGCCTGACCGATGCCACGGCTAGCGCCTGTTACCAATGCGATTTGTCCCTGTAATGTCATGTCGGTATTCCTTATGCGAATGTGGTCAGAGCCAGTTTCAGTGCTTCGCCATCATTGATAGCTGACGCCTGTTGATTGGTATCGATGCGTTTGTTCAGCCCTGCCAACACCTTGCCCGGTGCACATTCGACGTTATGCGTAATGCCCTGTTTGCCAAATTCCAGCACGGTCTCAACCCAGCGTACCGGCGAATACAACTGACGCACCAGCGCATCCTTGATGGCCTCACCATCGCTGTAGGCGGCTACGTCAGCGTTATGCAACACGGGAATTGTTGGAGCTTGAACCTGCACATTAACCAGATAGGCGCGCAACTGTTCAGCCGCACCCTTGAGCAGGCTGCAATGCGATGGCACGCTCATAGGCAGCATCAGCGCGCGCTTTGCACCGCGCTCCTTGGCCAAGGCCATGCCGCGCTCTACCGCTGCGCGATTGCCCGCAATCACCACCTGACCCGGAGAGTTATAGTTCACCGCTTCCAGTACTTCGCCCTGCGCACCCTCGGCACAGACTGCAGTCACGGACTCATCGTCCAGACCCAGAATTGCAGCGATACCGCCCACGCCTTCAGGCACGGCTTGCTGCATGCACTGTGCGCGATAACGCACCAGCGGCAGCGCGTCGGCAAAACTCAATGCACCTGCAGCGACCAAGGCCGTATATTCGCCCAGACTGTGTCCGGCCATCATCACAGGCTTAGCGCCGTTCTGCGATTGCCATGCGCGATATACCGCGACACCGGCGGTCAGCATGATAGGCTGGGTGTTGATCGTCGCATTCAGTTCAGCGTCCTCTCCCTCGGCCACCAGTTGCCACAGATCTTGATTCAACACCTCGGAAGCCTCGGCAAAGGTGTTGCGCACTGCTGAGAAATCGGCATAACCGTTCATCATGCCACGCGATTGCGAACCCTGACCTGGAAATACCAAAGCAAATTTAGTCATATTTAAAAACAGTCGTTAGTCGGTAGTTAATAGTCGGTAGTCGTTGGTTGATAGTCGGTAGTCGTTGGTTGATAGTCAGTAGTTGGCAGGCAATGTAATTGATAATGCTGCTCTTGGTTTAACTAATGACTAAAGTTTAACGACTAGCAACTGCCCTACCATTCAATCAGAACTGCGCCCCAAGTGAACCCGCCACCTACGGCTTCCAGCATCAGTTTCTGTCCCGGCTTGATGCGGCCATCGCGCACGGCGGTGTCCAGAGCCAGCGGAATTGACGCCGCCGAGGTGTTGCCATGCTTGGCTACAGTGACCACCACATTGTCCATGCTCAAGCCCAGTTTTTTGCCTGTGGCTTCGATGATTCGAATGTTGGCTTGATGTGGAATCAGCCAGTCGATGTCGCTACCGCTCAGATTTTCAGCCTCAAGAACTTCCTCAACAACATCACTCAACACCTTGACCGCAAACTTAAATACCGCCTGACCATCCATCTTAATAAAGGGATCGCCATCGACTTCGCCGTTGCGAATATTACCTTCGGCCTTGAGCATGCCACGATGGCGCCCATCGGAGTGTAGCTTGCAAGCGATGATGCCCGGTTTGTCGGAGGCTTGCAAAACAACTGCGCCTGCGCCGTCGCCGAACAACACACAAGTCGTCCTGTCGTTCCAGTCCAGCATGCGCGACAACACTTCTGCACCGACCACCAGCACAGTCTTGACCTGACCGGAGCGGATATACATATCGGCGGTGTTAAGTGCATAGACGAAACCGCCGCAGACAGCCTGCATATCGAATGCAGCACAACCGTTGGTGATGCCGAGTTTGTCTTGCAGTATGCAGGCCGTACTGGGGAATAACTGGTCCGGCGAAGTAGTCGCGACGATAATGAGCTCAATATCGTTCGCAGCCAAACCTGCGGCCTCTATGGCTTTCAGCGAGGCTTGTAGCGCTAGATCGCTGGTGAATTCTCCTTCGGCGGCAACATGGCGCTCGTGAATCCCGCTACGCGTGACGATCCAGTCGTGCGAGGTATCGACCAATTTTTCCAGATCATAGTTGGTCAGTGTTTTGCTCGGCAGATAGCTGCCGGTGCCAATAACCTTTGAATGCAGCATCAGGCAACTCCTTGCTCAGTATTTTGACGCTCGTTGTGCCACTTTTCCACATGCTCACTGATGTGATGCAACATGCCCTCTCGAGCTTCCTCTGCAGCACGTTCAATCGCACAGCGAAAGGCAAAGGCATCCGCCGAGCCGTGACTCTTCACCACGATACCCTTCAGCCCCAGGAAGCTCGCGCCATTGTAACGACGATGATCCAGTCTGTGTTTGAAGGCTTTGAGTACTGGCAGCGCAACCAGCGCAGCCAGCTTGGTAAATAGATTGCGATTGAAGCCCTCGCGCAAAAAATCACCCATCATCTTAGCCACGCCCTCGGCGGTCTTCAACGCGACATTACCGACGAAACCGTCGCACACCACAACATCAGTGACACCCTTGAAGATATCATTGCCCTCTACGTTGCCGTAGAAATTCAGGTCGCTGGCACGCAATAGTTCAGCGGCCTGCTTGACCATCTCGTTACCCTTGATGTCTTCGCTACCAATATTCAACAAGCCTATGGTGGGATTGGGTTTGTGCTCCAGCGCGGTAACCAGTGTGGAACCCATCAGCGCGAACTGTAACAGGTGTTCTGCGGTGCAATCGGTGTTCGCGCCGAGATCCAGCATACAGACTTGGCCGTTGCGGGTCGGCAGATAAGAGGCGATAGCGGGCCTATCTATGCCGGGCAAGGTTTTGAGTACATAGCGCGCGGTCGCCATCAGCGCACCGGTATTACCGGCACTGACGCAAGCCTGCGCTTCGCCGCTCTTGACCAGATTAATGCTGACGCGCATGGAAGAATCCTTCTTGCCACGCAAAGCAGACTGCGGTTGCTCATCCATGCCGACGACCTGACTGGCCGCATGGATGCGCAGATGCGCGCCCACCTGCACGCCCAAGGCGCGCAAATCGGCTTCGATAGCGTCAGGAATTCCTACCAGAACGATGGTATCGCCGGGAGATTGTTTCAGATATTCGACTGCAGCGGGGATGGTGACCGACGTGCCGTGATCGCCCCCCATCGCATCTATTGCTAATGTGACGTTCACTAAGCGATCCCTGGGAAGATAAAGAAAGCTAAAACCGAAAAGAAAACGCAGCCGGTCATTATGACCGGCTGCGCCACTTCAAAGACTTATTCGCCTTTGGTTTTAACTACTTTTTTGCCACGGTAGAAACCGGTCGGGCTGATGTGATGACGCAGATGCACTTCGCCAGTAGTCGGCTCGATTGCAGTCGGCGCATTGGTCAGGAAGTCGTGGGAGCGGTGCATACCACGCTTGGATGGGGACTTTTTGTTTTGTTGAACTGCCATGTTAACTACTCCTAGTAAAAACTATTTAACCACTTTAAATTTCGCTAAGGCCGCGAAAGGATTAACCGCACCCTTATCAACATCCTTGCCATCTGCCGCCTGACAAACACCCGGCTCATGCCTGGGTGAAATTGGCAGACTCAACAAAATCTCTTCTTCCAACAAATCCAGCACATCAAGCTGCGCCTCGGCCAGAATGCTGTCGAATTCATCTTCGTCATCATCCTGCGTATCCAGCTCCGATTGCTCGCATAACATCAGCCGAGTTTCCAGCTGTAGCGCATAATCCAATGCGCCTAGACATCGCTGACAACGCAACTGACATTCGCCCACAACGTTGATGCTCAGGAACGGCTTTTCATCCCGCCCCGCTCCGCCGCGCACCCTGTAATTCACCGATCCGCTTGAATTATCCAGTAAATCCAACAGCCTGGGCAATTCGGCAGTCGCAATTTCACCGCTAATTTCCTTGCCATTTCTGGCAAAATCCAAGCTATCGATTAAAGGTCGTGCGTACATGAGGCGCGCATGATATATTTTTCGCCGCTACCTGTCAAAAATCCTAAGGAATATTCTTGAATTCTCAGTTGCTTGTCCTCGCCTCCACCTCGACATACCGCAGTGAACTGCTTAAACGGCTACAACTTCCCTTCGAGACCGCCGCGCCCAATGTAGATGAAACTCCGCTGCCGAATGAGTCGGCACGGGCCACATCGCTGCGCCTCGCTCAGGAAAAGGCCCGCGCTGTTGCCGCCGACTTCCCCGATGCCCTGATTATCGGCTCGGATCAGATCGCCCTGCTGGAAGGCCGGCAAATCGGCAAACCGCTCACCCATGACAATGCCGTTAAACAGCTACGCTCCATGCGCGGCAAGACCACAACCTTTTATACTGCACTGACGCTGCTGAACAGCAAGACTGGCAACATGCAAAGCGAGGTCGCGGAAAATTACGTAACTCTGCGCGAACTGAGCGATGCAGAAATCGAAGCCTACTTATATAAGGAACAACCCTATCACTGCGCGGGCAGCGCCAAGTCAGAAGGACTGGGCATCGCACTGATGAGCGGCATGGCGGGCGACGACCCGAATGCCCTGATCGGCCTGCCACTGATCCTACTGTGCGACATGCTGCGCCGCGAAAACGTGAACTCTTTCTGATTATGACTACTACCGGAACGCTTTACCTTCTCCCCTGCGCACTGGGCGACACCCCTGCCGAGCAGGTATTACCGCAACACGTCATTGCCATCGCGCGCCGACTGAAACACTTCGTCGTCGAGCACCCCAAGACCACGCGACAGTTTTTATCCGCGCTCAAGCCGGAAACCCCCATACAGGAAATGCATTTCGCCACACTGAACGAGCATACCGCTGCGAATGAACTCTCCGCCCTGCTCAACCCGCTGCTGGAGGGTAACGACATGGGTATCGTCTCCGAGGCAGGCTGTCCCGGTATCGCCGACCCCGGCGCGGACCTAGTTAACCTCGCCCATCGCAAGGGCATACGCGTCGTGCCGCTGGTTGGCCCCTCTTCCATCCTGCTGGCGTTGATGGGCTCCGGCATGAATGGGCAATGTTTCGCCTTTCACGGCTACTTGCCAATAGGCGAAGCCGAGCGCAAAAAGGAAATAGCCGCACTGGAAGCCGAGTCGGCCAAACGCAAACAGACCCAGCTATTCATAGAGACACCCTATCGCAACGACAAGCTATTCGCCGCCCTGCTCGCCAACTGTCACCCGCAAACCCTGTTATGCATTGCCTGTGACATCACTCTGGACAGCGAATTCATACAGACGCGCAGCATCGCACAATGGAAGGGCCAGCCTGCACCGCCTCTTAATAAGCGCCCCAGCCTGTTTTTGTTGCACGCCAAAAGTTAAGTTTGGTATTTTTCCCGTTGCTCTAATCCCTGCTTTCTGGTATTAAAGCGGACTTTGATTTTATACCTGTTGGAGAAGTGCAATGCCGGTACAGCCACAAAAGCCCATCGTCCCCTATAAAGCTAAGAAGGGTGAGGAATACATGAACCCCAAACAACTTGACCATTTCCGCCAGATATTGAACGGAATCAAGTCTGAGTTGGGTGAGGATATAGATCGCACCGTTCACACCATGCAGGACGAAGCCACCGTCTTCGCCGACCCGAACGACCGTGCCACGCAAGAATCCGATATGAGTCTGGAACTGCGCAACCGTGATCGCGAGCGCAAGCTGATCAA
>JBBQXA010000139.1:0-6407 GCA_038210095.1 Burkholderiales bacterium | reverse complement strand
GTGTAGTGTAGCGCTCTTGGCGATACTTATGCGAAACCCTTGTAGGTCGGGCTTTAGCCCGACATGTCGGATTGAAACCCGACCTACAATGACGTTCTGGCGGTTCGCATAAGTTCCAGATAGCGTGCAACACTACACTAGTAAGTAATCCTTGCCCGTGTGTAACGCAAATAACTGTGTTGGCTAGCGCACCGAAAAACTCCCTAGTTGTCATTATTCTCTGCCTATCAACACAATAAATCGCTTGTGTGATTCGGCCCCAATCTGGTTCCGATTTTGGAAATTTCAACCGATATGCAAGGAGTTAAAAATGAACAAAGACCAAGTTAAAGGCGCAACAAAGGAGCTCGCAGGAAAACTTCAAGAAAAAGCCGGGAAATTAGTCGGCAGCACAGATCAACAAATAAAGGGCTTGAAGAACCAAGCCGAAGGCAAAGTACAGGAACAAATCGGAAACTTGAAACAAGCGGTCAAGGATGCCACAAAAGAATCCTAATTCACTGCACTCGGGGGGTTATCAGTGATGACACTCCGACTTGGAGGTTTAGAGGAACAAACTCATTTTACGAATTTTGCGTAAAGCATGTCGTGTATACAACAAAATTAGGAGTAATCACATGAATAAGAAAATATCAAACACAAACGCAAAATCCTTGCCCGGATCACTGCTTACCGTTGGCGTTAGCTTGGTTCTTTTTTTGGGAGTTGGCTCGGCGATTGCCGTTGTCGACGATGTAAACCAGCCGCAGCCGCATAGTGACGGCGTAGGCGCGACGATCAACGATTCGGCCATCACCGTCAAAGTGAAAGCCAAGTTGATGGGGGATCATCGTCTCAAAAAGGCCGAAATCAGTGTGATGACCACCAACGGAGTCGTCACGCTCGATGGTTCTGCAAATGACGCTAAGGTAAAGTCAGAGGCCGAGCGCTTAGCCATGTCGATCGAAGGAGTCAAGAGCGTTGATAACAACTTGAAAGTACCGGGAGACAACAAGCAGGTCGCGAAGGTAGAACGTGCCATATCCGATAGCTGGATCACTACCAAAGTAAAATCCGAGATGCTCGCTGACAGCGCTAGCAAAGGTTTCAAGGTGAGCGTAACGACAAAACACGGCGTAGTGATTCTGAAGGGCGAGCTGGCTAATCAGGATGCCATTGATCATGTGAAGAACATCGCTGCAAAAGTTGATGGTGTGAAGAGCGTGGATACGAAAGCACTTACCATTAAAGTTAAATAACTACCACCGGCCAAAGCAGGTGGGTTCGCGCAGCCGAGGTGAAAAGTCGTCTGCACCTCGGCTAAACGCACAAAACCGGCAAGCAGGATCGTGCGGCATCGGCTCACAACTTAGCAATTTCGCAAGGCTAAAGCCTTGGGTTCTTAATGAGCATATTGGAAGACGCCGCCTGATCGCAGTTGAAAATATGGAGAAATTTAATGGGAACTATAATTTTAATTATCGTCGTGCTGATGTTGGTCGGGGCAATTCCCACTTGGCCGCACAGCCGCAGCTGGGGTTACGCCCCGAGTGGCGGGCTGGGACTGATACTGATCATTCTGCTCGTGTTGATATTGATGGGGCGTATATAACGCGCTCCGCAGGTGCCGCTGTCACCGATAGTAGAGCGTCGCAGACAGAGCGGCTATTTTAAATTCTTCTGAGCAGTCACGATGGAAAAACACAAAGGATCGTTGTGGGCATTGAGTTGTGCCGGAGGATGCTTTGCCATATTGGCCGAATGAATTTTCGGCGATCCACAATTTCTCCAATCAAGGAGTGCATTGTCAATGCAACCCAATAAAGACAAAAAAAACTACCCTATAGTTTGCGTGGGTGGTTCGGCTGGCGGTCTTGATGCTTATATCCGGTTACTGCAGAATCTGCCAACCGATATGGGTGTTGCTATTGTTATCGTCAATCACTTGAGAACAGTAGCCACCTTGCTCCATGAGATTCTCCCGCAGCACACCTCAATGCCGGTTGAACTGATCACGGAAAAATTAGATATCCAGCCCAACCGAGTATTTATTATCCCGGAACTGCGAGATTTGCATGTATCTGACGGTGAGTTTCGCCTTAAACCGATCTCCAAGCCCAGAGGTTGGCCCGACGTGATTACTGTGTTTCTGCGTTCCCTGATAGCGCACTGGGACGGCAAACTTATCGCTGTGATTGTCTCCGGCTATGATGGCGACGGGGCTGCCGCGCTTTGCGGGATAAAGGAAGTGGGCGGGGTTACCATCGCACAGAAACTCGACACAGCCAAGCAACCGGATATGCCCGCGAGCGCAATTGCAAGTGGGTGTGTAGATTTCATTCTCTCACCCGAGAATATTGCCAAAAAAATTATACAAATTGCGCACGGAAGTAAATAGTGGATCGGTATAAAGTAATGCGGTGACCGAACAATAAGATATCTTCAAATAGGCGTTAAGTAAGTTAAAGGGGCGGCTTCGCATTAAAGATATCAGCAACACTCCGTAACCACCGTGGCGACCGAGGGGTCGCCATTGCTCATCCTCTACCCGACTCGCCACAACCTCCGCTAGAATCCACCACCATGGACATGAAGAAGATCAATTCCGGCAAGCTGCGCGCCATCGGCTACGATGCGCGGGCTAAGCTGTTGCAGGTGCAGCTCGACGACGGTAGTACGTTGCAGTACCGCGGGGTCGGCGAGGAGGCTTGGCGGCGGCTTAGTAGTTCGGGGGCGGCGTGGAGTTTTTATCGCGACAACATTGAGGAGGAATTCACCGCGAAACGGGTTTCCGGCAGCGCGCCCGCGGCGAAGCACCCGCTCGATGATCTGTTTGGGTAGGTGCTTGAGGGAAGTTGGGAGATCAGAATGCAGCCCAACCTCTAACATATGCGGCGAGTACAGCCCACCCTACCCCCGCGCTGAATTCTCAAACTGGGCTAAAGTCTGACCTAGCCACAAATTCCGAATCCCGCCCTACAGCCCTCTGCTCTTCTTGATCAGGTCGTAGGCCAGCTGGATCTCTTTCGCTTGTTCGGTCGCCATCGCGATCATGTCTTCCGGCATCCCCTGTCCCATCAGCTTATCTGGATGGTATTGGCTCATCAGCTTGCGCCATGCACGTTTGATCTCGGCGTCGCCGCTATCCTTGCTCACGCCCAGAGCCTTGTAGGCATCCTCCAGCGCTTCGGCAGAGTTGGCCTGTGTTGCGCCGAAATGGGTCTGATTCAGCACCATGTCCATCAGGTGTTTAAAGGCCTCGGGGCCATAACCGAGACGTCCGGCGAGTTCGCTCAGTAGCGCTTCTTCAGCCGGATGCATATGGCCGTCTGCCAGTGCCATCACGATCAGGGAAACCAGCAGCATTTCTTTCAGGCTCTTGGTCCTGCCGCACACCGCCATGAAGCGTTTGTAGGTCGGCTCGATATCGAAGTCGGCAACTGAGCCCTGCTTGAACCAGGCGATTGCCTGCTGGCGATGCTCCATCGTCATGCCCAGCTTTTGCATGAACATTTCGACATGGGCGATTTCTTCTTCGGAAACGCGCCCGTCTGCCTTCGCCAGTTTACCCATGGTGAGGAACACGGTTTCCAAAAACACGGTTTGGCGGATCGCATTGCGCAGGGGGTTCATCGCACCGGAGCCATAGGCCCGCACACGATCAATGAACGCGCCGATAAACCAGCCCAGGAGCACGCCCCAGAAACCGAGAAAGTAATAACCCGCAAAAATACCGATGAGCTTAAACACGATGACTCCAGAAAGAAAATATCGCGGTCTCGCACCGCGACAAGGGTGGACATTATACCCGCGCCACCACACAGTCCCACCACTCGTACTAGCCGTGCATAAGGGCGACCTCAGCCCCTGCTCGCCCGGTTAAGGCCATCATTCGATCACCTTTATCTTTCCATCTGTAACCCGCACGAATTCGGTAAAATCCGCGCAAAATACGTTCCAGTGAGAATGCATTCCATAAAGGCAAGACACATGACTCCAGACTTGGGCTCCCTGCTCGGCTATCCCGCCGCGTTCCTGACCACCATCGCATTCGTGCCGCAGGCTTGGCATTCCTGGCGCACACGCGACCTGTCCGGAATTTCACTTCCGATGTACGCGCTGTTCACACTAGGCGTGGCATTCTGGCTGGCCTACGGGTTGGCCATCGCCAGCCTGCCGATAATCGCGGCCAACGTGGTTACGCTGCTTTTAGCTGCAATCGTTTTGCGGCTAAAAATCGTGGAAACTCGGCGCACCAAATAATCTCATCACACCGGCGGCCAGCTCAGTTCCACCACTGCACAATTGGTCAGATGAAAGTGAATAATTTCTTCGGGATCATCCATGGTCAGTGCCTGTGCGGCAAGGATAGGATTTTCATGCGACACGGCGAGCACGACACCATCCGGATGGCGGCCGGCAATCTCGTCCATGAATTCGCGCAGGCGCTCCATCTGTTCCAGAAACGATTCGCCCTTGGGCGGCTTGATGCCTAACGGATCGGCGCGCACGTAGTCGTTGAACACCTCCACATGCTGTCCATCCATGCCGGAGCGGCGTTCGTTCAGGCGCTCATCCAGATACATCACCTCCAGACCATGGTCGCGCAGCAGGATACGGGCCGTTTCCTGCGCACGCGTGAACTCCGAGGTGTAGGCATGGGTAAACGGCACCTCGCGCAGCAACTCCGCCGTCATGGCCGCCTGCCTTACCCCTCGCTCGGTCAGCGGTACGACACGTATCGGATCATCATTGATGACATGGGCGATATTCGCTTCGCTTTCACCATGACGTACCAGTATCAGTTTCATCGTTCAGGGAGGGCAGCTCAGTCGCGCCAGAAGTACAGCCCCGCACACAGGGCAATACCGATGCCATACAACAGCCATGTGGTGGCAATGAAATAGGGATAGACCATCAGGGCCACGCCCAGAACCATGGGTTTCCAGCGGGTTGATTTCTTGCCGTAGATGAACGCCGCAAAGCCTATCGTGCCGAACAGCAGCGAGGCGAACAAATATGCGGCGCTGGGCATTTCAAAGTTCATTGGGCGCTTTCCGATATGCAGTTTGTATCATCACGACTAGTCGACCGAAACACCCAGTTCCGCACAGAGCTTGCCCATCATCGCGCGCAGCTCGCCCACTTCCACTTCCAGACGTGCGACATTGGCCTTGAGTGCGACGATTTCACCCACAGAAACATCTCCTGACGAAGCGGCTCTGTTGGGTGCGGTCTCGTCAAAAACCGGCTCACCCGACAACAGATGCGTCCAGCGATTTTCGCGTGCGCCGGGCTGGCGCGGCAACTCCAACACCAGCGCACCATCCGCACGCTCGGACAGCTCAACCAGAAAACTCTCCACCGAAGAGATATCGGCAAACTTGTGCAACCGCTCGCAATTCAGCCGCAACTCGCCCGCCGTTTGCGGGCCGCGCAGCATCAGCATGGTTAGCAAGGCCGTCGATTGGGTCGGAACATGCAGCACGCGTTCGACGTTATGCGCATAGCGCGTCGCCCTGCCCCCGCTGGTCTCCACGATCAGCGACAGCGCGCGCAACGCATCAATCGCCGCCAACACCTCGGCATCGGATGCCTCCATCACCGGATCACGACTACTCTTCTGATTGCAGCCCGAGACCAGCGAATTCAATGTCAGCGGATAGGAATCCGGCACGGTACGCTGCTTCTCGGCCAGCACGCCGAGCACACGGGTTTCAAGCAGGGAGAGTACGGGTAGTGTGGACATATGTGATTTACGAATAAAGACAAGTCGCCCGATTATGGGAGGCTCTGCGCAGCGCGTCAATTTGGTTCAGGCATGATTCCGCGCCGGTTCACCGCCGCGGGTTAACTTCCCATGCTCCCGCGTGCGAATATCTCACCCATTAGCGCAACGTCAGCAAAAAAATGTTCTCCTCCATCCGGCTCATTCCGCGTTGGCGGAAGCGCGGATTCTGATCCAGCACATCCTCCTGAGCCAGCAACCGTATCTCGGCATACTGACTATAGAGCGCCCTCACCTCAGCCTCCGCAACGGCAAACGGCGGCCCCGACATCTCTTCCTGCGGATAATCAAAAGTAACCAGCAGAATGCGCGTACCGGCAGGCAGAATTCCGGCCAGATGGTGCGCATAGCGCTCGCGGATTTCCGGCGGCAGCGCCACCAGCGAAGCGCGGTCGTACACCGCGCTCACCTTGTCCATATCGGCTTTGTTCAAATCGAAGAAATCACCGCACGCCAGGCAAATGCCATCCGCACAGTACTTGTCGAATCCCCCGCCGCTGGTACGCTCGGGCACAAGTCCGCGCTCATAGAAAAATTCCGTCACCGCAACAGGACTCAGCTCCACACCCAGCACCGAGCAACCCTGCTCGCGCAGCCACACCATATCCAGACTCTTGCCGCACAGCGGCACAAACACCTC
>JBBQXA010000138.1:0-6421 GCA_038210095.1 Burkholderiales bacterium | reverse complement strand
TGATGATGCCACGTGCCGCCTCGTGACGCCCCACAGTCAACCCTGATTTCCGGATGGAAAAAGTTGTAGTGTGCGTTTATTACTTTTTTTCTGAATAAATTTACTGTGAAAATCAACAGCAAAAAACGATAACGCCTCGCGGCATTAAGGCCTGCCTCTTGCGACTACGAAGTGGACTTGTTATTCCTTGTGCTACAGTTCATTTACTTTCTTTCACAGGAAGTTCACTCAGGTCGCCGCCATGCTGCTGAACTTGCCCTTCGACCTGGCTAGTCTGCCCCGTCACCTGCGGTACTTCACTGCGCTGCTCTACCGACCAGTTTGTCCGCTTCTGACTGAACTTTTTTCCGCCTATGTCTTCATCTGAATCCTGCGCTTGATCTTCGTTCATTTTTTTCCTCTGATGTCAGAATCGCCTCTGTGCGTTTTCCGATAGCGAAATGAAAAACAAAACGCAAAGTGATTGGTGTATATCGGTATTCGACCGGCATCGCCGCGTAGCGCGGCAACTGGAACGTGCGCACGCGACTGCTGTCGGTCGGATCACTGCTAACAAAGACGGGAGACTGTGATCTGCCGGTTGACCGGATGCACCCTGCCTTCCCCGTCCAACCCGAATAGTCGTCTACAGTGCTAATGCGCGGGCATACCAACGCATGTATACCCTACTATTTAGTCGTCTGATTACCGATGACTCCGCCGACTACCGCACCACCTACCGTTCCCGCAGTGCTGCCGCCAGTGAGAATTGAACCGCCGACTGCCCCAACACCGGCACCGATTGCGGTATTTTTGTCGCGGGCCGACATGCCGCCACAACCACCCAATCCGATCAGCAAGGTCAGAATTACGGCATGGACTGCAACTTTATTCACTGTTTTCATTTGAATACCTCTTCAGGTTTTGTGTAAAAAGAAACACCCGGAACCCTGCTCGCGCACTATTCCGGGTGCTGTTTTATTTCACGCGCATATCATTCTTGATCGATTTCACACCGCCAACTTGACTGGCAAGATCAACAGCTTTGTTGATGTCCGCCTGTGAGCTGACAAAGCCGCTCATCTGCACAACCCCCTTGAAAGTTTCGATGTTGATTTCAGCGGATTTCAACGATGGATCGTGGAATATCGCCGACTTCACCTTGGTAGTGATGGCACTATCGTCGACATATTGCCCGGTGCTCTCCTGTGTGCGCGTAGATGCGCAGCCGACCATAGTTGCCAGCGCGAGTGCTGCGAAAAACAAGAAAAAGCGATTAAGTTTTTGCATAATTAGAACCTCCGTTAAATTCGAATAAATCGGCGAATTGCCGCTGTTGCAGATTTGTAGCCAGCAAATTTCACTCTGCCCTTAACGCCCCCTGCTTCCACTGCGCGTCAATATGCGCAAGATACGGTGCTAACCGGGAAGCTTCTGTACGCCAGCGCACTTATGGCCAAAAATTCGATATCACTCAGGCTTGCAACCGGGCGTTGCCACCCTGGTTACGGTACTGCTTGAGATTGGCAATCTGTAGCAGATTTTTTGATAGCTATTTCAATTCGGTTTTGTTCATGTGATTTCTTGATTTGAAAATTAACCTGTTTATATTGCGGCTTTATCAAGCAATAGTGACATCGCCTGAAATAAGTTCATGACCAAGGGTTGAGCGTGGTAACTTATCGAAGTGAATTAGCTCTGTGCCCATTTTTACACCGACTTGAAACAGGAGTTCCACATGCTCAGTGCGCAGGATCCGAATCAGAATCACTTGTTGGCCGCACTGCCGCGCGCGGAATTTGGCCGGCTGACCAAACATCTGGAACTGGTGCCGATGCTGCTCGGAGATGTGCTGTGTGAGTCTGGCGGCAAGCTTCAGTACGCCTATTTCCCAACCACCGCGATCGTGTCCTTGCACTACGCCCTTGAAAACGGCAGCTCGGCTGAAAGCGCCGGCGTGGGCAATGAGGGAATACTGGGGGTTCCGCTTTTCATGGGCGGCGATACGACACCCAGTAGCGCGGTGGTGCAGACGGGTGGTTATGGCTATCGCCTCAAGGCCCACCTATTGCTGGAAGAATTCAATCGCGCTGGCCCTGTGATGCGTTTGTTGCTGCGCTACACCCAGGCCTTGTTTACGCAAATGTCACAGACTGCCGTGTGCAATCGCCATCATTCCGTGGAGCAGCAATTGTGCCGCTGGCTGTTGCTGACGCTGGACCGATCACCCGACAATGAATTGACCATCACTCAAGAGCTGATCGCCAATATGCTGGGGGTCCGGCGTGAAGGCGTAACCGAGGCGGCCGGAAAATTGCAAAGCTACGGTTATATCAGTTACCGCCGCGGCCATATCACCGTGCTGGACCGGGCCGGTCTGGAGGCCGATGTCTGCGAGTGTTATGACGTCGTCAAAAAAGAATTTTTTCGCCTGCTGTCCGATGTGCCGCAGCACTAACGGCGATGCAATGATGCGCCCCCTGATTATTAAAAATGCCAAGAACATGAATCCTGATACCGGGCTCGAAACATCAGAACCTCAGTTTGATGAAATCCCCAGCGATATGGACGCACGCTCACTGCTGCATCAACTGCAGGTGCATCAGCTCGAACTAGAAATGCAGGGGGAGGAACTGCGGCTGGCAAGGGAGCTGGCAGACGCTGCCACGACGCACTACGCCGAACTCTATGACTTTGCACCCATCGCCTATTTCACGCTCACTCGCGATGGCGCTATCGGTCAAACCAATCTTGCGGGTGCCGCAATATTGGGTAAGGAACGTAGCAAGCTGAAAGGTCAACGTTTCATATCCTTTGTCGATACCAAAGACCGGCGTGCCTTCTCGGTATTCTTGGAAACGATATTCAGCGATGGCAACCGGGAAGTCATGGAATTATCCATGTCCAACTTCAGGGGCGAGCAACGATACTTGCATCTCGAAGGTGTCGGGGACGTGACCGGACTAAACTGCCGCATGGCGGCAACCGACATCACCCAACGACATGAGGCTGAGGAGGCGCTGCTCAAGGCCAGTGCGTTGCAGAACGCAATCTTCAACAGTGCGAACTTTGCCAGTATCGCCACCGATGAAAACGGTGTCATCCAGATTTTCAATGTCGGTGCCGAACGTATGCTGGGCTATACCGCCTTTGAAGTAATGAACAAGGTCACGCCCGCCGGCATTTCCAATCAAAAAGAAGTGATTGCCCGCGCCGAGTCGCTGAGTCTCGAATTCGGCACCCCTATTGCCCCAGGTTTTGAAGCGCTGGCATTCAAGGCATCACGCGGAATAGAAGACATTTACGAGCTAACCTACATACGTCGTGACGGCAGCCCTTTACCCGCAGCGGTATCGGTAACAGCACTGTTCGATGCTCATGAGTCCATTATCGGCTACCTGTTGATCGTCACTGACAACACCTCGCGCAAGCAGATTGAGCAGCAGCGCAAGGAATTTGAAAATAGCCTGAAAGAAAAAAATATCGAGCTGGAACTGGCCAAAGCGGTTGCAGAGAAAGCCAATCTGGCGAAATCGGAATTCTTGTCCAGCATGAGTCATGAATTACGCACCCCGCTCAATGCTGTACTCGGCTTTGCGCAGTTAATGGCATCAGATATTCCGCCCCCCTCAGCCAGGCAGATGTTGTCGATCGAACAAATTTTGCAGGCGGGCTGGTATTTATTGCGGCTGATCAACGAGATCCTCGATCTGGCCATCATCGAAGCGGGCAAAGTGACCATATCCCAAGAAGCGATGTCGTTATCGCAGGTACTGAAGGATTCCTGGGCCATGGTAGCGCCCCAAGCTGATAAATGCGGCATTACGATGACATTCCCCTGCCTGGACGTTCCACTCTGGATTCATGGTGATCAGATCCGCATCAAACAGGTGATGATCAACCTGCTGTCGAATGCGATTAAATACAACCGGAATGGCGGCACGGTGAGTATGGAATGTGCGATGAGTCTGGACAACCAGGTGAGAATTAGCATCAAGGATAGCGGTATCGGACTAGCACCCGAGCAACTGGCACAACTCTTTCAGCCCTTCAATCGACTGGGGCAGGAAAACGGCAGTAAGGAAGGTACCGGCATCGGTCTGGTGGTGACCAAACAACTAGTCGAATTGATGGGGGGAACCATCGGAGTCGAAAGTAGTGTCGGCATCGGCAGCCTGTTTTGGGTCGAATTTTCCGCAGCCGATGCGCCCGAACCCGAAGCTGACGGCCCCGACCAGTATGGGCAACATGAAGCAACAAAGCACATCCCGGCGTCCCGGCACACCCTGCTTTATGTTGAGGATAATCCGGCCAATCTACTACTGGTCGAGCAACTGGTTGCGCGACGCATGGATCTGACGCTGTTGACCGCCACGGAGGGCAATCAGGGTTTCCAACTGGCGCGCAGCCATCAGCCGGACGTTATTCTGTTGGATATCAATTTGCCCGGCATCAGCGGCTTGGACGTATTGAAACTCCTGCATGAAGATCCGCAAACCGCGCATATTCCGGTCATGGCGCTGTCAGCCAATGCCATGCCACGCGACCTGGAGAAGGGGCTGGAGGCCGGCTTCCTCCGCTATCTGACCAAGCCGATCAAGGCTATGGAGTTCATGGATGCGCTGGATGCCGCTTTTCATATTGCGGCTAAAAATGATTTCCCACCGCGACTTGAGCCTGCACCTCAAATAGCTCGTCAACAATGATTTTTAAGGAATGAAATGTTACCAAAGTCGGAATTATTAAATGCCCGCATCCTGATCGTCGATGATCAGGCCGCCAATGTCATGTTGCTGGAACAGATGCTGCAGAACGCCGGCTACCTGAACATCTCGTCCACACAAAATCCGCGCGAGGTATGCAACTTGCACCTAGCAAACCACTACGACCTGATTTTGCTTGATCTGCTAATGCCCGACATGGATGGATTTGCCGTCATGGAAGCTCTGAAACAAATCAACACCGATGATTATGTACCTGTGCTGGTGCTCACCGCACAACCGGGGCACAAGCTGCGCGCACTGCAATCAGGCGCAAAGGATTTTGTCAGCAAGCCCTTTGACCTGATTGAATTACAGACGCGCATCCACAACATGCTCGAAGTGCGCTTGCTGTATCAAAAACTGGACAATTACAACAAGCTACTGGAGCAGACCGTGCTTGAGCGCACGGCAGAGCTGAGAGAAAGCGAAGCGCGCTTCAAAAGCTTTACGGAACTGTCCTCTGACTGGTATTGGGAACAGAACGCCGCCGGACAATTCACTAAAGTCTCCGGCCCCGCACTGGAAATGCTTGGCATTGTCGCAGATAACGCGGAAGACTCGACTTGGTGCTGGGATGCCACAGCGCGCGTACAGCTCAACGACAACATCGCCAATCGCAGACCTTTTCTCGACTTCGTCTATAGCCGCACCCATACCGATGGCAGCAGGCAATATCTGCAGGTCAGCGGCGAGCCGATGTTCGATGCAGACAGCCGTTTTATCGGCTATCGCGGCATCGGCATGGATGTGACCGAGCGCATGCAGACAAAACACAAATAATCATTTGGCCGCAACCCGCTCGCCCCAGTTATAACTTGTTTTAGTTTCCGGCATGTAGAAAAGCGTCCAACAGTTTCCACCCTAGTGTGTAACTATCCGCATCCTGCTGGTGTAGCGCTTCGTTCCTTTTTGAACTTATATCCGCCTGTTGCTGCCGGTCAAGAATTGACCCAGATGCCGAAACTGGACTGACCCATGTCAATTCACGACAATCCAAATGCTGGCAACGATTCACAAGCCTGATGCTTGGGTCAACGAAATCCCGCCATCTGGGTCAAAATCGAATCAGCGGCAACAAGTAGTATCAATCCAGTAACTAATCAGTGATTATTCTGCGGTTCTGCATTTTTAACTTCCCGCCGGTGTGTTTTATAAAAAAAGTAGTGATTTGATACTACTTTTGCGCCCTCGGCCTATCCGGCCAGCCACTACTGGCCGCTATCAAGCATCCCCATACGGGTTGCTGGTCGGCAGGTCTGTGCCCAAACCCGACGACCATGACTGGTGAAGCGATCAGTCAAAAAACGCTATCAACTCCCAAACTGCTGCGCCAGTCCTTCGACCGTCATATTCGTTGCAATTGAGGTATGCGGAATCAGCACATATCGCCAAGCCTTGCCGCCATTGGCCGCAGCATAGTCAGAAGCATTTTTGCACCACTTGATTGCGGCTTCCTTCTTGGCAAGCACTATTGTGTCTTCCAGCTGGTTACTGGCCTTCGGCTCTAACATGTAGATGGCATCCTTGGTCTCAGCCACGAAATCGGGCTGGTACTCCAGATGATTCGCCCCCTGCTTGTAGTAGATCTGGAATTGACCTTTGGCAGGCTTGAACCATTTTTCAGCATCACGATCCAGTATCATCGCCAACACCCGCTCCGCTTCCGAGTCGAACTTCTG
>JBBQXA010000137.1:0-6474 GCA_038210095.1 Burkholderiales bacterium | reverse complement strand
CACACGACTAATCGCCGAACAATGATCCTTGACGTACAGCCAGTCGCGGATCTGCTGCCCATCACCATAAACCGGCAGCGACTTGCCCGCGAGCGCGTTGACGATCATCAACGGAATCAACTTTTCCGGAAAGTGATAAGGACCGTAGTTGTTCGAGCAGTTGGTGGTGAGCACCGGCAGGCCGTAGGTGTGGTGATAGGCGCGCACCAAATGATCACTGGCGGCCTTGCTCGCCGAATAAGGGCTATTCGGCTCATAACGATTGGTCTCACTGAAAGCCGCATCCTGCGCCCCCAACGAACCGTACACCTCGTCCGTGGAGACATGCAGAAAGCGGAAGTCGGCCTTGGTCGCCCCCTCCAGTCCGCCCCAGTAGGCGCGCACGACCTCAAGCAGGTGGAAGGTGCCGACAACGTTGGTCTGAATAAAGTCTTCCGGGCCGTGGATGGAGCGATCTACATGACTCTCTGCCGCAAAGTTGATCACCGCGCGCGGGCGACGCTCGGCCAGCAACCTGCTTACCAGAGCCTGATCGCCGATATCGCTCTGTACAAACGTATGGCGTGCATCATTCTTGAGCGAGGCCAAGTTTTCCAAATTACCCGCATAGGTCAGCTTGTCGAGGCTGATGACGCTCTCATCACTCCGACCGAACCAGTCGAGGACAAAGTTCGTGCCGATGAAACCCGCACTACCTGTTACTAGAATCATGTTCTCTTGACGCCTCTCGAGGCGCTCCTATTCGATATCACTGAACTACCACCTGCTAAAGCAGGTGGGTTAGCGCATTCGGTGCCGACGACTAAAGTCGTCGAGGCTCGCACCGTCATAACAGCGCAACACCAGCAAGGTTGAATGAATTTCGGTTATTCCAAGCTTGTTAAATCAGCAAGGCTAAAGCCGGTGGATTTAACCTTACGATCGACATTAAAACCTTCAACCTGCCACCAACAATTGTGATGCGCGACTTGCACTCGACGTATAAAACGGGACCCACCCGGATCAATGATGCATCGTGTCGTCGTCCAGTAATTTTTTCAACTTCGGATAGAGCAGCATCGCACCATCAATACTCAAATGGTCATCATCAAAATAAATAAATTTATCATTAACCATTAACGGGCAGCGCTGATCCCTGCAAAGAATATCATCAAGATCCAAAATGCTCGCCCCGCTATCACGAATTTCATCAAACGCTTTTGCGACCCAAGCCTGATTCAAGCTATGCTCATTTGCATGCACTGAGAACCGGTCGACCTCTTCACCCGAAAGCATGTGCCGCTTCGCCACATCAACTGGCGCATATCGCTGCTGAGGATTGTCTTTAACGATTAACACGTGAACGCCGATATCCTTGTACTTGGCTATGGTCGTCCTCAGACCATGCCGGAATGCGTCCCTTGATGAGTCCTGTGATGCTTCCTTTGTGACATCCACCGAAATATAGGCATGCTCATCAGGTTTCGTCGTGCCAACTGTGTAGTACGTCCAGCGCCCAACCAACACGACTGAGCTTATGTGTGTCTGTTTAACGTATTGGAACACCTGCTCGTTGAATTTTTGGCAATCATGTTTCGCCTTCCCGCTTTCGCTTTGCAGAAGCTCAACGCCCAACAATGGCGGGCAGGAAGACATACCTGAGAATAAAGCATTCGAATGTGTATCCCTAGAAAATTTTTCAAGCGCGGGCAACAAACTTAACGCATGGCTATCCCCATACATGAAATACTTTGGCGCAATTGATTTTTCACCCAGATCGCAGAACCATTTTCCATGATCGCTGCCCACACCTGGCAACTCAAAGCATTCCCTTTCCCTCTCCGACCTAATTATTGATGCGGTGAAGGCATCAAATTTTTCCTGAAATGCACGGGAAGGAAAACCACCCCACTCAATTACGCAGTAGCCCGCCGAGCCGACCGTTACCATCAAAACAAACAATATGATTACCTTCATGATCTGGTTTCCACCTGAACGAACAGGCCTTTCAACCAGCCAGTAGGTCAACCATGCCAGCACAATAGCGGCCAGAACAGCAGCTACACGCGCTCTGTCCGAAAGGTCTCTCCCCGACATAATTCTCGCGAAGGATAGCAAAGGCCAGTGCCACAAATACAGGGGAAAACTGATCAACCCAAACCACACCATCACCCTATTCGACAGAACGACGCGATTTATCCAAGCCCGCGCGCCAGCTGCGATGATCAGTATCGCACCGAGAACTGGCAGCATCGCCCGCACGCCTGGAAACGGCTTATCCCTGGTTATCAACCAAATACCGATGACGATTAGCAGCGCCCCCGATAGCGACAAGAAGTTTCGCAACATCGTCCCATTTGCCTCGGGTGCTTGCGCATACACGACCCGGCCCAGCCACATGTCAGCCCAGTTCACAAATCTTGGGGCCAGAGTTATTTTGTGCAGCGCCATATATGCAAGTATGGAACCTGCCAGCAATTCCCAAAATCGCGTTTGTGGCGAATAGAATGCGGCGACCATGTCGCTGCGCACCTTATGGACACCCAGCGCAAACGAGATAACCGCAATCACGACCGTAACAGTCAGCAGGTTGAATTCCCGCTTCCAGACTAGCCACAGCAATAACGGCCATACCAGATAGAACTGCTCCTCGATGCCGAGCGACCACAAATGCAGCAACGGCTTGGTATCCGCTGCATTATCAAAATACCCGGCCTCGCTCCAAAACATGAAATTGGCGACGAATCCGGCTCCCCCTGCAACATGCTTGCCCAGTTGCCCATATTCATCCGCAAGCAACACGAACCAGCCGCAAACCAAACAAGCTGCCAGCACGACAAACAGCGACGGAAATATGCGTCGAATTCGGCGCTTGTAGAAATCAGTGAAGCTGAAGCTATCCCGTTCCAGACTCCCGATAATTATGGTCGAGATCAAATATCCGGAAATAACGAAGAAAATATCTACGCCAATAAATCCACCTTTGATCCAAGAAGGGAAAGCATGGAACCCGACAACGGCCAGAATGGCTACCGCACGCAAACCGTCAATGTCGGGACGATATTTTGGATGGGTTAGATGATCGTGAACATGCGGAAGCGGAATGTTGGCTTTCATTGCTTGGGCTTCATTACTGTAGGTAGATTGTTTTTTTGGAGTATATCTTATACTTCCCCTCGTTCGGGATGCGCATCGCGCACTAACCCATAGCAGAACAGCTTGCCTTACGCCCCAGTCACGATACACACCTCTTGCACATAAATACTATTCCGGTTGCCTCAAGGCCGCCAACTGCAAGCCCTCATTCAACGAGAAAGGGGGCACCCAACACAATTCCCGTCGAATTTTCCCGCTATCTACCCGCAGTGAACCGAGCAGACGTTCGATCTGGTCTGTCCTGCCAGCTAGCCGTCCCGCCATGTTCAGCAAAACTGCCGGGCAAGGCAACAACCGCGCCGGGCGGCCCATTGCTGCACCGAGTTGACGCAATAATTCACTGGTGGAGATGTCTTCACCGTCACTGACCAGATAAGTCTGTCCAATGGCCGCAGGATGTGCTGCACAAACAATGAGGGCGTCCACCAGATTCCCCACATAAACCAAGCTGCGTCGATTATTCACGGAGGCTAGCGGCAGCGGGATACCTGCCCTCAGCACCTTGACCAGCTGCGCAAAATTGCCGGGCGCTCTTGCGCCATAAACCAGCGGTGGGCGCACGATCACCACTCCCAACCCAGTCTCGTGTGAGATGCGCTGCAATACCTGCTCGGCCTCCCACTTTGACTGGGCATAGGCATTATGCGGTCTGGGCATATCCGCTTCAGAAAACGACGCGCCTGAGGAGGTCAGCACTCCGTTCACGCCGATCGAACTCACATAGACCAGCCGCTTCACACCCGCGATGGAAGCACTACGTGCCAGATGCGCCGTGCCAGCCACATTCACCTGCCTGAACTCGGCCAGCGCATCATGCGCCGTTTCCCGCATCACATGGACGCGCGCCGCAAGGTGGAATACGGCATCCACACCGGCAAGCGCTGCAGACCAATCCGTCTCCCCCGTGATATCCCCTGTCACTATCTGGCTGAACTGCTTACCTGATAATTCGATCTCGGGACGGTGACTGCGCACGGCAGCAATCACCTTGATGCCCGCATCGAGCAAGCTCCGGCATAGTACCTGCCCGACAAAACCAGATGCCCCTGTCACCAATACTTTATGCATTTTCATTCCGCCTTAGCTGAATTCAATGCTGACAGCCGGCAGTACTCTTCAATCACTTTCGCATTCACCTGTTTCGCATCAAAGAGACTTTCGGCCCGGCGCCTAGCCCTACCACCCATCTCACGACAGCGGGCTGGATTCTCAAGCAAAGAGATCAACGCACTGGCCAGAGCAGTTGGATCGCGCGGAGCCACCAGCACCCCCGTCTCACCATCCACCACGGCATCCGTTATTCCATATATGTTCGTACCGACAGTCGGTACGCCCATTGCGGCCGCTTCGATCACCACGGTGCCAAATCCTTCGCGATAACTGGGTAGGCACAGGATATCCGCGGTGGCCATGTAGACCTCTGGCTGCCCGGTATAGCCCACCACATGGGTATCCGGAATATCATCAATGATGGAGCGCGTGATCTCATTCCCCGCAGCGCGCTCCACATCGAATGGGCCGACAAACACCAGATGGACAAGGTTACCCGTTTGCTTGATCTCGCGGAACGCTGCTAGCAACTCACGCACCCCCTTGTCTGCGGTGATGCGCCCCACGAATAGCAGAACAGATGCATTCTCGGGAATACCCAGTTCCTCCCTAGTCCGGGCTCTATCCTTCTCACTGAACCTGCCTGCTGCAAAGCGCTCAAGATCCACCCCGGCAATCGAACCGGCACCGATGACGCTGATGCGATCAAGGGCGATGACACCCTGCGCCACGAGGAATTGACGCTGGCTTTCACTATCCACATAGCAGTGAGTGTTCAGCTTGCCAATCAACCAATCGCTCCACAGAGCAAACCATCGAACCGGGCCTTTAAGATGCACCCAAGGCTGCCCAGTAAAGGTATGCAACCTAATCGGCACTCTCACTAAAAAACTCGCCATGGCCGAAAGTAGCCCCGCTTTCGGATTGGTGGAGTGCACAACATCGAAGCGCTCTGTTCGGAACAATTGATACAACGACAACAATGCGCGCACGTCTTGTACAGGAGATATGGAACGCGCAATCTCAATGGGAATAATACGAAGATTAGGCAGGTTCGATTGCAACTTGCCCAATTCAGGCCCGTCACTGGATATTAACGTGACATCAATGCCACTGCGGATAATCTCGTTCAACTGACCTGAAAGCTGCGAAACTACAAAATAGGGTACCGTCGAAATGCGTGCCAATCGCTGAGTCATAGGCATGCTTGAGCTCTCAATGTGTGTCTTCATATTTCGCTGCTGCACTACCGATTCTATTCATGACGCCTAAACATGGCGCGCTCCAGAAACACTACCGATGTTAAGGCTATCATCAACCCCATAAGGAATGCCAAGCCAAGCACCATGATTTTCATGGTGGGGGCTTTGCTACTTGTGATGCCACCTAACATATGAGTCGTATATGTACGCTCAGCTCTTGCTGCCTCTTCTAGTGCAGCCTTCCTATTTTCAAACTTCAACTCCTCTGTGAAACAATCCTCCCCCAAAAAAATTAACCGGTTTTCAGACGACCTCGGCGAGGTTAAGGCACACCTTTCAAAATATTCCTTCGATTTCCTCAATATTTGTCGCAATGATTCTAAATTTTGAGCTGAATTGTCAGTAGTTGGAATCATCATGCGGCGGTGTTTCTCGGCTACATTTTCTGTGACGGATGAAAGCACCTCACTTGCCCTCTTCTCCGAAGAGGCCCTGACCTTCAATTCAATAATATCGGATGGGGGAATTCTTTTAACTAGCAAACTACGCTGAATCAAAGCTTGTTCGTCAGGATCTGCAACGTGAATAGCTGAAGCCCAGACTGGGGCTTGCGCCTCTATCGATTCAGCCGATTCGACAAGTCTGAATACGACTTGATCATTACCTACCACGGTAGCCACCTGCCCCAGTTTAAGCAAAGTGGTTGCCTCATAGACATCTTTCATCCTAATTGCAATTCCAACTCCTATTAATACAGAACACGCCAGCAATACTGTAAATATCATCCAGCGCTTTCTGATCGCCTGCAGCAACAATTCGACTTCACTTCTTGTTGCTTTCATTCCTGTTTCATTCATTGCTGCTCTCCCAACACCTTTATACCAACCAACATCAACAGATAAGTAATAATTCCCGTTGCGCTATAAAATATTCCGTAGTGTCCATTTAATAACTAAAGTTTCGGGGTTCATTTTTCAGTACAAATCATGTGTAACCTATTGAATTAACATGATTCCAGGCGCATGGTTCGCGGGTCAAGTTGAAGGGCTTGCACAAAGAAGCGCTGAACGCGTAATTCGATCGCTTC
>JBBQXA010000136.1:0-6579 GCA_038210095.1 Burkholderiales bacterium | reverse complement strand
TTACCCTGCCTGCACAGGCAGAACAAAAGCCCCAATGGGAGGTCGGGGCGGGCGTCGCCGCGATCAATTTTCCCATCTACCGAGGCGCTAATGAACGCCGCTCCTATCTGCTTCCTGTTCCATATTTGCTCTATCGCGGTGAATTCATTGAGGTTAACCGCGAACGTGTGCGTGGTCTGATATTTCGCAAAGACCAATTGGAGATGGATATCAGCATGAATGGCTCGGTTCCCGCCAAAAGTAAAGATTCGATTACCCGTCGAGGAATGCCTGATCTTGATCCTACATTGGAAATCGGCCCCTCGTTGAATATGCATCTGTACTACTCCGAAGACAAGCAGACCAGTTTCGACATCAGGATGCCACTGCGTGCCGTCGTTGCCACCAACTTATCGTATTTCCAGCATCAGGGCTGGCTGTTTCAGCCCCAGTTGAATTACGACGTCAAGGATATTCAGGGGAGTGGATGGAATCTCGGGTTGGTGGGAGGCGTAATCTTTTCTGACAGGAGATATCACCAGTATTTCTATGATGTCGCACCACAATATGTGACTGCCACGCGCGCGGCCTATACCGCAAAAGGCGGTTATTCAGGCACGCAGTTCATCGTGGCGCTTAACAAACGACATGAGAACTATTGGACAGGCGGTTTCATGAAGTATGATAACTTGAGTGGCGCCAAATTTGCCGATAGCCCGCTAGTCAAGAGCAAACAATATTTTACGGTTGGATTTGCTGTTACTTGGATATTGGGGCGCTCAGACAAGATGGTTGATGTGTTAGAGGAATAAGGTCTGTTGCCCAATAAATGGTACGGATCTATCGAATATATGCGAGTTACAGAAGGCCGCAAGATCATGTTTGGTTGGCAGACATTGAAATCCCTGTACGAGTACGTCGTACTGTATGTGGGATTGCTTTTTTTTGCGCTTATCTGTCTCGCGTGGAGTCTGCCCGCCAGTGTGCTACGCCACCTGATGCCGCAGCGTAGCGCCCATCGTGTCGGACGATACGCCATCATGCTGGTGTTCCGCACCTACCTGTTCGTGGTCAGGGTTAGCGGCTTGGTCAAATGTGACCTTGCTGAATTGGATGCACTGCGAGACGAACCGTCGCTAATCATCGCCACGAATCATCCGGCGCTGATAGACGTGGTGCTGATTGGCTCTCGTCTGCCAAACTTTGTTTGTGTACTCAAGGCTGCACTGCTGGACAATCCTTTGCTTGGCGGGGGCGCGAGCATGGCGGGCTATGTGCGCAATGACTCTACCGGCATGCTAGTGCGGGAATCTTCGCTGGCATTGCGCGACGGGGCGCAACTGCTCATTTTTCCCGAAGGGACGCGTACGGTAGATTATCCGGTCAATACATTCAAAGGCGGATTCGGTCTGGTGGCGAAGAAAGCCGGCGTGCCAGTTCAAACCGTATTTATAGAAACCAACACGCCTTTTCTCGGCAAGCACTGGCCGTTGCTTAAAAAGCCCGACTTCCCAATCAGCTATCGTGTTCGTCTGGGGCGGCGCTTCGAGGCTCCGAGTGACGTCAAAGATTTTGTAACCGAACTGGAACAGTATTTCCGGAAGGAAATGTCGGCATCCCAGAATAGAGAATTTGAATGAATCCAGCTTCAAGCACGCACCTTGTCCTTATTCCCAGTTACAACACGGGCGAAACGGTCTATCAGACGGTTCGCGATGCGCGCGCTCATTGGTCGCCGGTATGGGTCGTGATCGATGGCAGTGTAGATGGAACTGATAGCGGGCTGTTGCAGATGGCCGAGCAGGACTCCGGACTGCGCGTCATGGTGCTCCCGCATAATCAGGGCAAGGGCGCGGCTGTATTGCACGGATTGCACGAAGCGACCCGTGCAGGATTTACCCATGTTTTGACCATGGACTCGGACGGACAACATCCACCCGAGAAAATCGGCGAATTCATGCAGGTATCACAAGCTCATCCCGACGCTCTGGTGCTGGGACGTCCGGTCTTTGATGCCAGCGCACCGATGCTGCGAGTGCGCGGAAGGAAGATTTCAAACTGGTGGGCGAATTTTGAAACTCTGTGGCAGGGAATAGGCGACTCGCTGTTCGGTTTTCGCGTCTACCCGGCACAAGCGCTGCTGCAAGTGATGGAAAATAGCCGCTGGATGCGTCATTTCGATTTTGATCCCGAGGCGGCAGTTCGTCTGTGCTGGAAAGGGATAAGGCCTATCAACATTGATGCGCCAGTTAAATACCTGAGTGCAGAAGAGGGGGGCGTCTCCCATTTCAATTATCTGCGCGATAACGCGCTGTTGACATCCATGCATCTGCGTCTTTTCGCTGGGTTTCTGATACGCCTTCCGCTCTTGATCTGGCGGAAAATTCCTTGAATTGTTCTAACCTAGTAGTCTCAGCTAACAGGCCCGGTTTGATATGCGCATAACCCTGATTCATCCTGCCGGCTTCAACTTTGTTCCCGGTCAGCCTGATTTCTCCGTGCTGGCGAATCGCATGCCCCCAATTGGAATACTCTCACTCGCCGCATGGCTGGATCAGCATGGTCATACCACCTTTGTACACGACTGCCTGGGGCCGTTTGCACCGCCGACGATAGCGGAAAATGCCGAGATCATTTTGGCGACAGAGCCGGAGATGATCGGTTTTTCTTCCACCACTTCCGGATTCATGGATTCGGTCGATATGTCGAGGTATATCAAGCAGAAGCGGCCTGACATCAAGATAATGTTCGGCAATGTGCATGCCTCATCGATCGGTGCGCCGCTGCTGGAGCATTTTTCCGAGATAGATTATCTGAGCATAGGCGAAGGCGAAGGTGCGCTACTTGATTTCGCCAATGGCATGCCGGTTGCTGAAATATCCAACCTAGTCTTTCGCGATGGCGAACGCATTGTTTCGAATCCCCGTCGCCAACGTATCCTCAATCTGGATGATCTGCCATTTCCGGCCTATGAAAAGCTGGAGGGTTTTCCCGAGGCTTATCATCTGCCGTTGTTTTCTTACATCAGGAAACACGGCGCGACCATGATTACCTCGCGGGGGTGCCCATATACCTGCTCATTTTGCGATCGCACCGTATTCGAAAGGCTATACCGGGTCAATTCGGCGCAGTACATCTACAATCACATGAAGCATTTGCGCGACAAGTTCGGCGTGTACCACATCAACTTCTACGACGATCTGTTCACCGCGCAAAAGAAGCGCGTATTCGACCTGTGCGAACTGCTGATTGCCAACCCGCTGGGTATGCAATTCAATTGTGCGATCCGCACCGGGCATACCTCGGACGAGATGCTTGCCAAGCTCAAGCAAGCTGGCGCGCTGATGGTATCGATGGGAATTGAATCGGCCGATCCAGTGATGATGGAGCGTCACAAGGCGGGGGTTACGCTGGAGGCGGTGAAGCAAACCGTAGAGCAAATTCATGCAGCCGGGTTGCGCGCGAAGGGCTTATTTATCTTTGGCATGCCGGGCGAAACCGCGGAGACGGTAACAACCACCAGTGACTTCATACTGTCGCTGGATCTGGATGAAATGAACATGACCAAGTTCAGCCCACTCTACGGCGCGCCGATTTGGGACGAGTGCGTAAGCGGAGATGAGGGCGACTTCATTGAAGACTGGCGCCTGATGAATTGCCTGAACTTCGTGTTTCTGCCCAAGGGTTTTTCATCGCGCGAAGAAATGGATGCGCTATACAACTGGCATATTCTGCGTTTCTATAACAGCAAGTCCTATCATCGGCGCTTTGCCAAGCGCTTGTGGCAGCATCGCTGGAGCATTTTGCATCTGATCAAGAATCTGCCGCGCGTGATACAGGCGAACAGATACTTCCAATCGAATCAGAAACAGTTGGAAGCCATCAAACAGAACTTCCCCAAACATCCGCGTCAGCCGACCAACCTTGTGCCACTGTTGGGTGAGGAGCTCTATGCTGACAAGGTGTCGACAGTAAAAGTAAACCTGCCGGTCAGCGTACAGAAAAAGGCCGCGAATGTGCCTACCCAGAGTGCTGAAGTATCAGATGAATAGCCTGATGGCGTCATGAGTTAGTTTGTGTATGGGGTGTTGTCATCCCCAGAATTACACAGCTGAGAGGTGTTGTGGAGTGGTATATCCGGTGATGATGTCTTTGCAGTACAGTGAAATTCCGGCAGATATCTGTGAGGATGAGTGAAGCAACTCGTGCGGATAGGAAACTCAGACTGCCTTTGAAACCAGCAGGACGTTGGCAAAAGGTTTTCCTTTGCTCATTGGGCGAGTTTCCACACTAAAACCGGTTTTGTGCAGCAGAGCTATCCATTCGTCCAGTGTGCGGCAGTACAGGCGGCATATCCCGTGACCACGCAGATAGAAGACCGTGCGATCAACCCCGTTGCAAATGTGAAACGGCAGGCCGGCTGACGCATCTCCTACGCGGGTGATAAAGGTTCCTCCCTCCGGGAGTGACGCGCGAATACGGCGCAGTACATCTTCCTGCGCTTCATGGTTGACGTAATGCAGCACGTCGAGTATCACTGCTACATCGGTTTTCCCAAAATCGGTTTTACACATGTCACCCGTGATGAACTCCGCCTGATCGCCCAGCGCACCCTGCGCGCGAACAACATCGCTGCGCATCAATTCCAGCCCCCATATCTGCCCCACTTTGGGGGCGGGGGGCCAGTTCTGCGGCCACTCACCTAACTCGTACAACGCACGTGCGCTATGCAGCCAGGAAACGAGCAGTCCCTGGCCGCAACCGATATCGATCAAACGTCCGCTATCGGGAATCAATCCGAATTCGAGTAGCGCCATGAACACCGGATCACCACTCAATTTTCCACGCGCGAAACGCCAGGCAAACTGGCCCGAATTTCGATAAGGTTCGGTTGCCCGATTCAGCAAGGTCTTTTGAAATGTCTCAATCATGGTATGGCAGAGCGTAAGGTTACAGAACGCATTCCGGCTTGCGTGAGATGTTCGAGCAAGTGCGGCAATACATCCAAGATGACGGGTTTTTTTTCTACGGTTCGAGCGGAATTTCCCTCATGTAGCAGCAGAATATCTCCGCTTTTGAGATCGAGGGTCAAGCTGTGCAATACTCGGTTTGCATCGCTTTCTCGCGTATCAAATCCGCGTTTGCTCCAGCTGCACAATTGCAGGTTGCAGTGTGCTAATACGGGGTCCAGACTCGGATTGCGTAATCCAGCCACAGCCCGAAAGAAGCGCGGGGGCTGTTCACTGATCGCACTGATGACTGCCTGAGCTTTCTCGATTTCACGGTGTATACGCCAGGGACTGAAAAGCGAGAATAGATTGCTGTGCGTATGGCTGTGGTTTTCTATGCTGTGTCCGCGTTGGATGATTTCACGACATAGGGCCGGATATTGCTCTGCCTGTTTGCCTATGCAAAAGAAAGTGGCCTTGGCCTGATAGCGGTCGAGTATATCCAGAACCTGCGGTGTCACTTCGGGATCAGGGCCATCATCTATGGTGATCGCTACTTCGCCGCGCTGTATAGCGTCGGCAGGGAGGTGGGTAATGTTTTTTCCCAGCAGGGTGCTGCGCGGAATCAGTCCGGTAATCGTGAGAAGCATATGATTGCAGAACACGATACTCAATGCCTGGAACCACCAATCCGGATGCCACATAACGGCGGCTACACAACTGGCAAATACCAGCATGGAAAGCTTGATTGTCAGAGATGGTTGCCAGTTGCGGGAAGGGAAAAGCATTATTGCGTTTTCGGTTTTTGTCTATTGCGTCGCATTATACAATGCGTGCCTGAATGGATGCTTATCGTCGGAGGCTAGGTCGTGTTGCAGCGTAAAATTTTCATCACCGGATTTATTTTTTCCTTGGCTGCATGCAGCCTGCAGCCGGTCAAGCCGCCGGAAACGGCGCGCGGCGATTACACTTATACGAAGCAATATATCAGCTGGTTGATCAAGAAGGAGATGAGTGCCGGGGATATCACGGGATTGAGCATAGCGCTGGTGAACGATCAGGAGGTGGTGTGGGCACAGGGTTTTGGCTATGCCGACAAATGGAAAGGCATCAAGGCTACACCGGATACCGTCTATCAACTTGGCTCCATCGCCAAGGTGTTTACTGCAACAGCCGCGATGCAGCTTGCCGAGCAGGGTAAGCTGGATATTGAACAACCGCTGCAAGATTATTTGCCGGAATTTTCCATCAAGAGCCGTTACGGCGATACGCGTAATATCACGCCGCGCAATGTTATGACCCATCATTCCGGTTTGCCTGGATACTGGTTACAAGGCATGAGCGAACGGCAGCCTGCGCCCTTTACCGGTCAGGTGACCGCGGTCAGGAGCGAATATGTTGCCGCGCCTGCGAATACCGTGTTCTCCTATTCGAATCTGGCCGTGTCCCTGCTGGGCGCTACTATCGGCAGGCTGAGCGAAGAGGACTACGCCGACTATATGGCACATCATTTATTGTCCATCACAAGGTTAAAACCACCGGCTTTAGCCGGTCAGCTTTAGCTACGATACTATGCCGTATGAAAGGAGGTGCGGGATGGATTATAGATACGGCAGTCATACGGTTTATCAGATTGAGTACCACTTTGTCT
>JBBQXA010000135.1:0-6609 GCA_038210095.1 Burkholderiales bacterium | reverse complement strand
CGTACGATTGGCCATTGCCGTTCCGATTGCACTGCCGATAGCCCAGCCCATACTGGCAAAGTTCATCGTTACCTGCAGCCAGCCGTTTTTATTTTTGCGGCGGCCCGCAGAAAATTTGCGATTATCCTGCTGCCGTCGTTCTTCAATGCGCCGGTCGTTTTCGGGATTCAAATAGTGGATCGCCCAGGACAGGCTGTTTCCGGTGTCGGCGAAGAAACGGGTGCCTGGCGGTAAATTTCGGCCCAGTTCGCACATCAGTCGTTGCGGTTTGATTGGCGCTGCATCGCTCTCGTATTTGTCGGGCGCGTTCAGCATGTTTCTGATCTGTTGTTTGCCAGCAATTGTGCTACATGGCGCGTGTCGTGGTGCAGACGTTGTCTCAACATGTTGTTTGTGCTGCCAGGCAAGTATTCGGTCGAATACAGACTGGATGCGTCCGCGCACGTGGAGTCGAGCAATCGGGGTGCGAGCCAGATTTGCTTCGGATTCGTCGATATGCACCAATCGTTTGTTGAGCAGGTGCTCGCTCCAGCCCCCGCTGTTCCATTCGCCCATGCTGGTGCCGATAGCAAGGATCAAATCCACTGATGGATTGCGCAATGCTTCTTCCGCCGTGGCGTGCCCGCCGAAGCCGAATACTCCACGGAATTGCGGATGCAAGGGATTGATCAGTCCCTTGCCATCCGGAGTGGTGACAAAGGTGGCGTTGTTCAGGGCGGAAAACTGGAGAATCTGTCTGATGGCTTGCTCGCATCCGCTTCCGATCAGTAGCACAACATGCTTTGCGTCGGACAGTATCGCGCACAGGGTTTCGATTGCGTTGTCATCGACCAGAAATGAGGGGGCAAGCAATGTGGACAGATCATAGCGGGGAGCCGCATGGGTGCTGCGGAAGATATCCACTGGAATGCTCAGATGGGATGGGCCTTTGGGGGTTCGGCTTGTGTTCTGCAGCGCGGAAATCAGCTTGGATTCCATTTGGTCCGGATGTGAAACCAGAGAATTATAGAGTGTGCATGATTGAAACATACTCAGTATGTTGATGCCGGTGCAACTTGACTCCTGTAAAGGTTGCTTGCCGAAAGAGGGTAATGCGGGTTGTCCGGTAATGACCAATAGCGGAATGTTATTTTCGTAGGCGCTGGCAACGCCGGTGATGAGATTGGTGGCGCCAGGGCCTGAGGTGGCGCAGCACACGCCGATCTTGCCGGTTTCGCGGGCATAGCCATCCGCCATAAAGGCCGCACCAGCTTCATGGCGCGCCAGTATCGGGCGTATGCCGCCCCTGCGTGAACTTCTGGCGAGAGCATTGTAGAGCGGTTCAATCGCGCCGCCCGGTATGCCGAATACATACTCGACGCCAATTTGCTCCAGATAGGCCACCAGCAAATCTCCCACCTCCAGCGTTCGGGATGGTTCGATTTCGAATAACTCTGCGGTAGACTTCATGTGCATTTCGAGTGAAAAACGTCGGTATTCATTCTGGTTCGTTTCGGATTCGTACGAATCTTCTCGTTTTTTTAAATGGTATTTGGTGGTTGCTTGCATCCTGTATAAGGCTGCCCCAGTCTGCTGAAAATTACATCGTAATATGCTCCAAAAAAGATTTTGATATAACCTTGATTCAAGGCGGGCTAATGTAAAGGCTGTTATGATATTGCGCAAGTAAACACATGATTTTGAGCGCTTGGCGGCTCTGCGCTTCAGGATTCATGCGTGCATGATGAAAGTAAAATTCTGTCACACTGAACTAAAAATTTAGTAAGCTGACGCGCGGTGTGCAAGAGGGGCTTTTGATTTTAGATGGCAACATTCTGCAGTTACGTGAGAGTGCGCGTTTTTTAGTGCCTGACCTGATATGTAAACATGGGTATACATTTAATATTTTTGCAGATGGTGTCTTTCCGGTATCGGGGAGCGGTTTTGCTTGCCTGCTTGTTCGGGCTTGTGCTGCAGTTGGTTGCCACCTCGGCCGCTGCCGGCGCTTCTGTCGCGGTGATCTACCCTAAGCTCGGCGAGCCGTATCGCAGCATGTTCGCAGAGGTTGTCGGTGGGATCGAAGAAAAAATCGGGGGGCAGGTGGCTATTTTTCCGATTTCGGAACCGGTTGATGTTGGCAAGCTGAATGAGGATATGCAACGTCAAGGTGTCAAAGTGGCGATTGCTCTCGGGCAGCAGGGGTTGACGCTCGCTTCCAGGATTGATCGCAACATTGCGGTGGTGGTAGGTAGCGTCTTCTCGACCCAGAGCAGTAAAGAACGAAAAATGCGGGTGCACACCCTGTTGCCCGACCCGGTGTTGTTGTTTAAACGACTGAAGGGATTGATGCCCAATGCGAGACGGGTGTTCGTTGTATACGACCCACGTCAAAACGGCTGGCTGATAGAACGAGCGAAAGAGGCGGCCCGAGCCCACGGGATGGAGTTGGAGGCCTATGAGGCGCAGGATTTGCGCAGTGCGATGCATGCCTATCAGGAAATTATGGCGAGTGCCGATAGCGCGAGGGATGCGATATGGCTCCCGCAGGACTCAACGACGGTAGAAGATCGCGCGGTCTTGCCATTGGTACTACGGGAATCATGGCAACGCCATCTAGTAGTATTTTCCAGCAGCCTGCGCCATGTCAGCCGGGGGGTGCTGTTTGCGCTGTATCCTGACAATGTCGAACTGGGACGGCGTCTCGCCGTTTCTGCGCAGGAAATTCTCGTCGCCGGAGCCGATGACGCTTCGGGCATGATGCCGCTGCGCGCAGTGCAGATGGGAATTAATCTGCGTGTGGCTAGGCACCTAGAACTGGACGTCGGCAGTCCGGATTCTTATGCTCTGTCGTACCCGGCGCGCTAGGTGGGGTTGATGAAAAAAATGCCCACTCGATTTTTCCAGAATCTATCTTTCCAACGGCAGCTCGGCATTACCGTCACGCTCGGTATCCTGTTGTTGGCATTGCTTTCTTCACTGACCGGGTCGTGGCATGTCAATGAGCGTGTTCGGGATGACTTGATCGAACAAGGGCGACATATTACGGAGAGTATGGCGCGCCAGAGTGCGCTGGCCCTGATTTTCGACTCTGCCGATAATGCGGATGAGGCCGTGAATGCCACTCTGGCTTTCCCCGGGGTGATCTCAGTGAAGATTTATCATACGGACGGACGTCTGCTGCTGGCTCGGGGTGATGATCAAACGGCACAGCTCATGATGCAAGACGATCAGGCCGGAGGGCTGCGCGCTGCAGCCGAACTGGCCGTCGAAAGTTCTGTGGCATGGAGTTTTGCCGCCCCGGTCTATTCGCAGCCCTTTGCAGAAACTCCGTTTGGCGAGGTCAGTAATCCGGAATTGCTCGGGCGGGTTGTTGTCGTCATTAGCAAGGCGGCAATGGGGCGGTTGACGTCCGATATTTTCATCACCAATTTGACCACCTCGTTTTCGTTTGCGTTGCTGTTTTTGCTAATGATTCGAATCCTCTCGCGCAACATGGCGCGCCCACTCAACGAGTTATCGGCGAGCATGGAACGCGCCCAGACTGGCGAATCGCAGGTACGTGCCAAACCGGGCGGTCCAAAGGATATTGCCGCCATGGCTCATGCCTTCAACGACATGATGGAGGTGCAGGAGGAGCGTGAAGCGGCTTTGCGTATTGCCGCGATTGCTTTTGAAACCGAGGAAGGGATTATGGTCACCGATGCAAATGCGGTGATCATCCGGGTCAATCAGGCATTCACCCGCCTCACGGGTTACAGCGCAGATGAGGCGATCGGCAACAAACCGTCCATGCTCAGTTCCGACCGGCAGGATAAAGCTTTTTATCAAGCGATGTGGGCGGCCCTGCAACGCGATAATAGCTGGCAAGGCGAGATATGGAACCAGCGCAAAAATGGTGAGGTTTATCCGGAATGGCTGAATATTACCGCGGTCACCGGACAGGATGGTCAGGTCATGAATTATGTCGGCGCATTTGTCGACTTTACTGAACGTAAGCAGGCAGAAATCGAAATTCACCAACTTGCTTATTACGATACGCTCAGCCAGTTGCCAAACCGGAGGTCATTGCTGGATCGTTTGCCCCATGCAATCGCTGCCGGAATGCGTAACCATGCCGGTTGCGCGCTGCTGTTTGTTGATCTTGATAATTTCAAGACGCTAAATGACACCAGAGGGCACGATGTAGGGGATTTGCTATTGATTGAGGTTGCCAAGCGACTCAAAGGGTGTATCCGCGAAGGCGATACCCTGGCCCGCTTCGGCGGGGATGAGTTTGTTTTGTTGCTGGAGGGCTTGAGCGCAGACAGGGCACAAGCCGCGTTGCAGGCCAAGGTGGTCGGCGACAAGGTGCTGAGCACGCTCAGTGATCCCTATGAACTTGACGGCAATGCCTTTCATTCCTCGTCCAGTGTGGGCATCACGCTGTTCATCAACTTCAGGCTGAAACCTGATGAGCTACTCAAACAAGCCGACATGGCCATGTATGAGGCTAAAAAGTCGGGCCGTAATGCGTTGCGATTCTTCGACCCGGTAATGCAGGAGGAACTTGAAGTTCGTGCACATTTGGAGGCCGGTTTGCGGACGGCGCTGGACGAGCGGCAATTTCGGATTTATTACCAGATGCAGGTCGATCAGCAAGGTTATATTCGCGGGGCGGAGGCATTGCTGCGCTGGATACATCCAGTAAACGGATTGATTTCGCCGCTGGATTTCATTCCGCTGGCCGAGGAGACCGGACTTATTCTTCCGATCGGGCAATGGGTGTTGGAAAATGCCTGCCAGCAACTCAAAGCGTGGGAGGCTGACCCCAGTACCAGCCATCTTGAGCTTGCTGTCAATGTCAGTGCACGCCAGTTCCGTCAGGCTGATTTCGTCTCTCATGTTGAACGTGTGCTCGATAGTGCAGCCATTAATCCGCACCGTTTGAAGCTGGAGCTGACCGAGAGCATCGTGCTCGACGAAGTTGCCGATACGATTGCCAAGATGCAGGCGCTCCGAGCGCTGGGAGTCAGCTTCTCGCTGGACGACTTTGGGACGGGCTATTCTTCACTGGCGTATCTGACCCAGTTGCCGCTCAAACAGCTCAAGATCGACAAGTCGTTCGTGCAACATATCGGTGGCAAGGCTTCCGGCGAGACCATTATTCAAACCATTATCGGCATGGCCAATAATCTGGCAATGGAAGTGATTGCGGAAGGAGTGGAAACGCAAGCGCAACGCGATTTCCTGGAGGCAAACGGCTGTAAGCTTTATCAGGGTTATTTGTTTGGGAAACCTGTGCCTGTCAATGAATTTTCCTTGCTGTTCGCAAAGCAGTGAGCGTACCTTAAGCGTTGCTCAAAACTGTCGTGTCACGGAATGGCCGTAGCAAAGCAATGCTTGCGGCAAGAACATCAGATTAATTTTTCAGGCGGGAGAAAACATGCGCATACTTCACACCATGATGCGAATCGGCAATCTGGATCGTTCCATTGATTTCTATACCAATGTGCTGGGCATGCAGCTGCTGCGTCGTAACGACTATCCCGAGGGAAAATTCACGCTGGCCTTCGTCGGCTATGGTGCGGAGAGCGATCAGGCGGTGATTGAATTGACCTATAACTGGGGCGTAGATCGCTATGAGTTGGGCGATGGATTCGGCCATGTCGCCATTGAAGTCGATGATGTCTATGCTGCCTGCGACGAGGTCAAACGACGCGGTGGAACGGTGTCGCGCGAAGCAGGGCCGATGAAGGGCGGAAAAACAGTCATCGCTTTTGTCTGTGATCCGGATGGATACAAGATAGAGCTGATAGGCAAAGGAAGCTGATTACAGTGAAATTGAACGGATTGAAGCTGCATAGTCAAATTCTGTTAGCACTGCTGCTGGCCGTTATTGCCGGGACGTTGGCGGGTACCGAGGCCTCGCTGTTCGGTCTGCGTATTTATGCGGTGTTCGACTTTATCGGCAGTCTGTTTCTGAATGCACTGAAAATGTTGATTGTGCCGCTGGTGGTGTCTTCTATCATCGTCGGAATCGCGGGCATAGGCTCGGGCGAAGCCTTCGGAAAACTTGGGCTAAAGACACTGCTGTATTACGTTGTGACCAGCCTGTTTGCGATATTGATCGGACTTGCTGTCGTAAATCTGGTGGCGCCCGGCGTGGTGGATGGCGAGCCGGCCAGGCAACTGATCGGCCTATCCGAGAGCACCGGGGAGGTGGTTGCCAGAGTGGAAGGCAAAGGCATGGGAGATCTGGTCGGAATTTTCCTGCGTATGGTGCCGAGTAATGTGGTTGCCGCGGCAGCGGAAGGTCAGATGCTAGGTTTGATTTTCTTCAGCCTGTTGTTCGGTTTCTTCATGACCACGATTGAGAAACCCTACGCCGAAAGCCTGTACAAATTTTGGCTAGCCACTTTTCAGGTGATGATGAAAATTACCGATTGGGTGATGAAGTTTGCCCCTGTCGGTGTGTTTGGCTTGGTGGCCAAGGTGGTCGCCAGCACCGGTTATGCGGCCTTTGTGCCGCTGGCTTGGTTCTTTTTCTCTGTGCTGGCTGGGCTGGCGGTACACATGCTGGTCGTGCTGCCCATGCTGTTGTTCTTCATCGGACGTGTCCATCCGATGCGTCATTTTCGAGCCATGGGCCCC
>JBBQXA010000134.1:0-6610 GCA_038210095.1 Burkholderiales bacterium | reverse complement strand
TGAGCCGATACGGAAGTTGCCGTAGTTGGCGGTGCGGAAATTGGCAGTGCTGGCCGAGATGGTTTGATTGGCGTTGGCGCCCACCTGAAACACCGAGGTGCCGGCCGTGCCGTCCAGAATATTCAGACCATTGAACTGAGTAGAAGAAGCGACACGATCCAGTTCTGACACCAGCAAGCCCGCTTCAGCTTGCAGCGCAGCACGGTCACTGGCACTGTTGGTGGCGTTGGCAGACTGTACCGACAGTTCGCGGATACGTTGCAGCATGTCGGAAGCACCTGCCAGCGCACCTTCGCCAGTTTGAGCCAGCGAAACGCCGTCGTTTGCGTTACGACGTGCTTGATCCAAGCCGCGAATCTGCGCGGTCATCCGGTCGGAAATGGCCAGGCCCGCTGCGTCATCCTTGGCGCTGTTGATGCGCAAACCAGAAGACAGACGCTGCAAGGAAGTTTGCAGGGCGCTTTGAGACTGGTTCAGGTTACGTTGGGCATTCAGCGAGGCAACGTTGGTATTGATAAATGCGGGCATTTTAATTCTCCTTGTTTAGGTTGCTTTCCGGCTTGATTTCAGTTGGCCGTTTACTTTGGTTCGCCCTGTACTGCCGGGCCAATCAACCGCCGTTATGTCTGTTATCGGCGCCTTTTTTGAAAACTTTAGGAAATTTTTTTACCGCTTGTTGCGCTGCGGCAAAGTGAAACCACCTGTCACTGTTATCGGCGTGTCTTGAGAAAATTTTAGGGGCTTAAATTTAAGAGCGGGCGATAAGCGTCATGTTGAAGCGGTAGGCAGTTATGCCCTCGCACAATACTGGCTAGTACGGGCACAAGGGAGGCGTCATCGCTAATTGCCTTGTGGATGGCCTGAATTTAGCCCGAAATCAGGAGGATTTACGCTATGACCACCCGATTTTTCCCGGTTTGTTTGGCTTGGTACATGGCTTTATCAGCGCGCCCCACAACTTCGTCCTGTGGCTCCTCGTTCGCGCGCAGGGCGACGCCGGCGCTGAAGGTGATCAGGATGCGTTCATTCTCGTTCATGAAAAAACGTTTGGTCAGTTCGCGTTGCAGACGTTCGATGGTTGCAGCGCCCTCTTCCAAAGGGGTGTCAGGCAGCAGGATGACGAACTCTTCGCCGCCATAGCGGGCGACAGAGTCGCAGGGGCGTAGAGCATCCTTGATGACCGTACTCAGGTGTATTAGTGCCTGATCGCCAGCCTGATGTCCTTTGGTGTCGTTCAGGCGCTTGAAGTTATCAATATCCAATAGGGCAACACACAGCGGGCTTTGCGTCCGATCTGCTTGCGCTGCATCGTGTTCAAATGCGGCTTCCAGTCCGCGCCGGTTGAGCGCGCCGGTGAGTTGATCCTCGCGCACCATTTCGCTGATGTGACTCAGTTCCTGTTCAAGTTGCCGGATTTTGTTCTCCGACTCCTGGACCTGTTTGCGGGTGTTGACCAGTTCATCGTGCGAGCGCAGTGCGCTGGCCTGAATAACGCGGGTATCCTGCATGATGTCATCCAGCAGGTGGCTCAGGTCGGCAAGATTCTTGGATTTGCTGATCTTCTTGCTGTAGCCCTCAATTTTCTGGTGGTAGTCGCCCGTGCTGCTGGTGATTTCACCCAAACGGTCTATGAAGGAGGTCATCAGGCTGCGCAGCGTGCTCTTGGCTTCGGTCAGGCTCTGTTTGAGCAGACTTTGTTTGATGATGGCGTCGCGCAGGCCACGTTCGGCATCGGCGATGCTGCGGCGATCTACCGGGCTGGCGATGATCTCTTGCAGGATGACAACCTGTCCATGCAACCACTCTTCGTCCTCGACCATCTCGCCGATATTTTCAACCAGCAGTCGTAGCAAGCGAATCAGGCCATCGTGAATCTTTGTTTTGTCGCCTGCATGCAGTTCGACTCTGACCCAGAAATTGCGTAATTGCTTGGAGAGGGCCGTGAGTTGCGCGGCAGTTTTGATCTCGCGCACTTGGCGAACCAGATCGGGCATTTCCTCAACGGCCTCCGGCAAAGCGCTGAACAGGCTTTCTACCGCCTGCGCCAGCAGTTCGGCGAGCTGCGCGACCATGTCCCCCGCGGCATCGCCGCTGGCAGTAGTGATTGTCGCCGCGCTCTCTGAGGCACTGCGGGCAGGCGTGGGCTGGCTTTCGGCTAACGCATCTACCGGAGATTCGGCATCGAGGGCCGAGGGCGAGGTTGGCGACTCGGACCATGAGCGTATCAGCCCCTCAAGTTTGTCGTATAGCACTTCCGGTTTCGCGCCGAAGCGTTGCAGCACCCGGTCCAGCCCCTGTTTCTTGCTGGTGAGGGTGAGGCCCTTGTGTGTGGTGTCCAGTTGGCGCAGCAGATCGCGAATCAATGCGGCCCATGAGGGAGGCGTTTCGCCGTTTTCTGTTTTTGGCAGCAGCTTTTCGAGCTCCTTGAGGCAGAGAGCCCAATCAGCGGCGGTAATGCTTTTCTTCAGAGCGGAGGCGTGAGCGGCGGATGCTGGTGAGCCTGCAAGATGTTCGGCAAGGTCGCGCAGGACTTTCTCTGCCCCGCCTGTGATGGGTATGCCACTTATCTCGCCGTAAATTTTCGCGTAATTATCGGGTGTGGGCGGAGTTTTGTGCGCAGCCAGCTTGATCAGTGTCTCGCGAGCGAGTTCGGATGGGTTGGCAGCAGGCTTGCTCATAGTTCAACCTTACAAAAAAGTGACGGATCGTGCGAGATTTGCGGAGGTCATTTTTTGGCCTCGACCAGATCGTGTGCAATGGCGTAGTGTACTGCTTCGGCGTTGTTGTTGAAGCCCATTTTTTCCAGCATGCGGGCGCGGTAGACGCTGACGGTCTTGGGGCTGACCACCATGATCTCGGAAATGTCGGTGAGCGATTTTCCGGAAGCCATCAGGCACAGGGTCTGGTACTCCCGGTTGGAAAGGGTCTGGTGTAGTTGTTCCTGCGATTCGCCGATCAGGTTGCTCAGTAATTGCTCGGCCAGCGCCGGGCTGATGTATTTTTTGCCGCTGACGACTTGATGGATGGCTCCGACCAGTTTTTCCGGTGCGCTCTGTTTGTTGATGTAGCCCATCGCGCCAGCTTTGAGGGCGCGCACGCCGTACTGATCTTCCGGGTACATGCTCAGTACGATGATCTTGATGTCAGGTTGCTCTGACTTTAGTTGTTTGAGTACGTCGATGCCGTGCTTGTCTGCCAACGAGATGTCCAGCAGAACCAAGTCGAAGTTCTGCTCGCGCGCCATGTTAATGGCCTGCATGCCGGTTTCTGCTTCACCTTTAATGTGGAACTCCGGATTTTCTTCGAGCAACATGATCAGTCCCTTGCGGATCAATGCGTGATCGTCTACCACCAGAATGTCGATCATATGGATTCCCCGCCGAACAGCGCCTGTTGTGGTGTTTCTTCCGGCAATGGAACGAAGACGGCAATTTGCGTCCCCAGTCCCAGCGTGCTGGCAATTTTTACCGTACCCCCCAGGTGTGCGACGCGTTCGTGAATGCCGCGCAGCCCGAAGGAGTGCGGTTTGTCGCGAGCAGCCTCACTGAATCCTATGCCATCGTCGGACACAATAAGCTCAAGGTGATCGGCGCCTTTGACTATCTCAATTTGTACCTGAGTGGCCTGAGCGTGTTTCAGGATGTTGTTTAGGGTCTCCTGACAAACTCGGAACAGGGTAATGCTGTAGGCCTCGGGCAATTCAATACTTTCTTGCGACTTGATGATAGTGCAGGGAATTGCGCTACGTTTGCTGAATTCCTGCGCTTCGATTTCAATCGCGGCGATGATGCCGAAGCAGTCGAGGAAACCCGGGCGCAAGCGGTGCGCCAGATGACTGGCCGAAGTGATCGCACGGTGAACCAACTCTTCTATGGTCTTGGCTTTTTCCGTCAGCGTGGGGTTGTCCTTGGGCAGGCGCTGGATCAGCCAGGATAAATCCATGCGCATCGCCGTGAGCAGGCTGCCAATTTCGTCGTGGACTTCGCGCGCGATACGCAGACGCTCTTGTTCTTTTGCATCCTGAATGTGGGACGAAAGTTCCAGTAACTGCTGCTGTACCCGCTTGACCTCAAGTTCGCCCAGTTTGCTCTGGGTGGTATTCAGCAGGATGCCCTCCCAGCGTGGCGCACTACCCAGTGTGTCCTGTGGTGTCGCGCCAAGACTGATCCATTTGACCTCCCCGTCCGGCAGCGTGATGCGGCCTTCCCAGTTCCAGAAGCAGTGAGTCTGCGCCGATATTTTCATGCTCTCCAGTAACAGAGGGAGGTCTTCGGCATGAATGAGATCGAGAAAAAGGGTCGTGTCTGCTTGCAGATCGTCGGCATTGATGCCCAGCAATGGCTGACAGCCCTCGCTGACATAGGGAAAGTTGAAGTGGCTGCCTTCCTGGAATTCGATCTGGCAGGCCATGCCGGGCAAACTGGCAATGAAACCCTGTAGTTTGTCCGGAGATGGGCTGGTCGGCAGGTTAGCGGCGGTTGTTTGCATCGGAGCGGTCAGGATGATGAGCCTTGCAGTTGGGTGGGTTGAATTGCGGTCTCTAAAAGCCCTGTTGCTGGGCTTGAGGTGGAAAAGGTTACTACACCCTCGCGGTTACCAGCAACATTGTTGTTATTGGCCAATAAAAAATCTTTACATGCTGGCCGTATTGCTGGACTATTTGCGCTGAATTAAAAACCAACCATTAAGGGCGACTCATGGAAAATATCAAGGTAAATACAAAGTTTGGCGAGTTGAGTATAAACCCATCTCAGGTCATCACCTTTCCCAGAGGAATACCAGGTTTTGAAAACAGCACAAGGTGGACGTTGTTCCATGAGCTTGACGAACAAGGCGGCTGGGCCAGTGGCGTAGTGGTCTATCTGCAGTCGCTTGATGATGGCGATATATCGTTGCCGCTGACGGATCCGACCCTGTTCGGTTTCAACTTCGATCTGGTGTTGTCTGATAGTGAGGTTGCCGAACTTCAGCTGGACGATCCGGCCGATGTGCTGGTGCTGACAACGCTGTCCAATAAGGGAGCGGCTTCGGGAAATATGTCAAATCTGTCGATGGCGGATATGTATGCCAATATTTCCGCTCCCATCCTGATTAACACCAAATCCCGCATTGGGATGCAAAAGACATTGGTTGCGCGTGAGTCCAAAGTAGACTTTCATTCGGCATCTTGATTGGACGCTCAGAGCGGTTGGAGGGGACGTCACACGCTGTGGCCCCTTCTGGTCGATCTCTAATCTGAGGATTCCATGATTGATCTGGATGAGATATTGCATCATGCGACCACATTTCATCAGGCCGGATACTGGGCTGAGGCTGAAGAGTTGTGTCTGAGCATTATTCAGGTGGAGCCGAGTCATTTCGGAGCAAATTTACTTCTTGGTTCAATGGCGTCGCAATCGGGGCAGTACGAACATGCGTTGCCTCGATTGAGGTCCGCCTGGGAAAGTAACCCCGAAGAAGGTGCTGGCGGGCTGGCACTGATGGAATGTTTGCTGGCGCTCGGGCATTTCAAGGATGCATTGGTTTTGAGTAAGCAGGCGATCAAACGAGGGATGGGTACGCCGCAGGTGCATGAAATACGTTTGATCGCCAAGCGCGGGCAGGATAGAACTGCGCCACCAGTCGCTGAGACAGAAGATGTGCTTGCCCTGTTTAGGTCGGGCCGCTACGCGGAACTGGAGGCGCGCTCCAGCAGTGTATTGGGACAATATCCTGGCTGGGTGCTGGGTTGGAGTGCGCTTGGGGTTGCAATGCAGTCGCTGGGTAAAGATGCGGAAATTGTCATGCGCCGAGCGGTGGAACTGGCACCGCAAAGCGCCGAAGCACAGAATAATCTCGGGGTGTTGTTACGAGGCCGCGGCAGGCTGGCGGAGGGCGCAGCCTGTTTTCGCAAGGCATTGCAACTCCAGCCAAGATATGCGGAGGGTCATTACAATCTCGGTGCGGTGATGCAGGATGAGGATCGCTATGAGGAGGCGGCAGCCTGTTACCACAAGGCAATCGCGATAAATCCGAACTATCTCGATGCGAAAGCAGCCTTGAGTGTAGCTTTGTCTTCTCAGGGGCGAATACGCGAGGCGATAGAGATTTCGCGGCAATTGTTGGAGGTGCAACCCGACCATGTCGAGGCGAGGGGGCATCTGTTGTTCGATCTGATTCAGAGCGGCGAAGTCGACATGGCGACGATCTTTGCCGAGCATCGCCGCTTCGGAGAGTTGTATGAGACGCCGTTGATGCAGGGTTGGCCCGCGCTTGTTAACTCTCGCGATCCAGAGCGATGTTTACAGGTCGGCATTGTATCTGCCGATTTGTTCAATCATGCTGTCTCGAACTTTCTGGAGCCGGTTTTGGTTTATCTTGCACGCAGTGGGGAAATATCACTGCATGCGTATTACAACCATACTGTGGTTGATGATGTTACCTTGCGCTTGCGGCAGTATTTCACGGAGTGGAATGCGGTGGCGGGAATGTCAGACGATGAGCTGGCGCAGAAGATACAAACTGATGGAATTGATATTCTGATTGACCTGTCCGGGCATACCGGGCGTAATCGTTTGCTGACCTTCGCTCGCAAGCCTGCGCCTATCCAGCTGAGCTGGATAGGCTACCC
>JBBQXA010000133.1:0-6694 GCA_038210095.1 Burkholderiales bacterium | reverse complement strand
GGCGGTTGCGGCATGGTGCATCCCAATGTGCTCAAGCATGTGAACATCGATAGCGAGAAATATCTGGGCTTTGCGTTCGGTCTGGGCGTGGAACGACTGGCGATGCTGCGCTACGGAGTGAACGACTTGCGTCAGTTCTACGAGAGCGATTTGCGTTTCCTGAAGCAATTCAACTGAGAGTGCGGTAAATGAAATTTTCTGAAAATTGGTTACGAAGCTGGGTCAATCCGGCGCTGTCCAGCGAGGAACTGGGGCATCTGCTCACCATGGCAGGCCTAGAAGTTGAGTCGCAGGAGCCTGTCGCACCCGCATTCAACAACGTGGTGGTGGCCGAAGTATTGGAAGTGGTCAAGCATCCCAACGCAGATCGACTGAATATTTGTCAGGTCAACGTCGGAGAGGAAGCGCCGCTGACTATAGTCTGTGGCGCACCTAATGTTGCAGTCGGCGTCAAAGTTCCCTGTGCGCGCATAGGTGCGGTGTTGCCAGGCGATTTCAAGATCAAGCAGGCCAAGGTACGCAGCATCGAGTCCTTCGGCATGCTGTGTTCTGCCGTCGAATTGGGCTTGGCTGAGACGAGCGATGGTCTGTGGTTGTTGCCCTCCGATGCGCCAGTAGGCAAGACTTTGCGCGAATACCTGGAGCTGGACGATCAACTGTTTACGCTCAAACTGACTCCGAATCGCAGCGACTGTTCCGGTATTTCCGGGTTGGCGCGCGAAGTTGCGGCATTGACCGGTAGCCAGTTGAGCCCCATCCTCGCAAAAGAGCAAGCCGTCACGCTGACCGAGAAGTTGCCGGTCAAGGTCGCTGATACAACGGCGTGCCCGCTGTATTGCGGTCGCATCGTGCGTGGCGTGAATGCCGCGGTGGCCACGCCGGTCTGGATGCTGCGTCGTCTTGAGCGTAGCGGTCTACGCGGCATTAATGCGGTGGTGGACATTACCAACTACGTGATGCTGGAACTGGGGCAGCCCATGCATGCCTTCGATCTGTCCACGTTGTTTGGCGGTATTTCTGTGCGTCCCGCACGTGCGGGAGAGGTATTGATCCTGCTGAACGAGCAGGAAGTGAAACTGAGCGAAGACGTACTGGTGATTGCCGATGAAGCTCGCGTGCTGGCACTGGCTGGGATCATGGGCGGGCAGGGGAGTGGTGTCGAATTGCCAACCCAGAACGTATTCTTGGAAAGCGCGTTTTTCGAGCCGCATGCAATCGCAGGTAGGGCGCGCCGTTTCGGACTGGCTACTGACTCCTCGTTCCGCTTCGAGCGCGGTGTTGACTTTGCGGCAACAAGGCGGGCGCTGGAGCGCGCCACCCAGTTGCTGCTGGAGATATGCGGCGGCCAAGTCGGCGAAATCAACGAGGTGCGCGGCACCTTACCTACCCGTTTGCCTATAGCCCTGCGTCGTTCTCGCGTGGAGCGCGTACTGGGTATCAAGTTCAATAGTGCGCAGATCGCGGCCTTGCTCACTGGTTTGCAATTTGAATTCACCACCAATGGTGATGACTTTAGCGTGACTCCGCCCAGTTTTCGCTTTGATCTGTCCATCGAGGCTGACCTGATCGAAGAGGTTGCACGTCTCTACGCCTATGACAACATTCCGGCATTGGCTCCACAGGCGGCCCTAACCATGTTGCCGGACAGCGAATCGCAACGCCCCTTGTCGCGTATCCAGCAGATGTTGGTTGCGCGCGACTATCAGGAGATCGTCAGTTACGCCTTCCTCGAAGAACAAGTCGAGCACGATCTGTGCGGCAACGATGCACCCATAAAATTGCAGAATCCGATTGCCAGCAATCTGGCAGTTATGCGCAGCAGCTTGATAGGTGGTTTGGTAGGCGCACTGCGTTACAACTTGAACCGCAAGCAAGCGCGTGTGCGTCTGTTCGAGACGGGGGCCTGCTTTGCCAAGGTTGGAGAAAAATATCTACAGACCTCGCGTCTGTCTGGCATAACCTATGGAGCTAGCCTGTCCGAACAATGGGGGGCTGCGGCAAAACCTGTTGATTTCTATGATGTAAAAGCCGATGTAGAAGCCCTGTTCGCACCGCAAATACTACGATTTGCCGCTGCAACTCATTCAGGCTTGCATCCGGGCAGGTCTGCGCAGATTTTTGTTGGCGAACAACAGATTGGCTGGATCGGCGAATTGCATCCGCAGTGGCAGCAATATGACATGCCGCAGGCCGCAATCTGGTTCGAAGTCACGCTGGATGCGTTAACTGATTCACAGGTTCCGCGTATGAGCGAGGTGTCAAAATTCCTACCAGTGCGCCGCGACCTAGCGGTAGTGGTGGATGAGAATATGGAAGTGCAGACTTTGCTGGATGCGATGAGGGGCATTTCAGTGCCGTTCGTCGCAGATGTCGCCTTGTTCGATGTATATCGCGGCAAAGGTGTGGAGGATGGCAAAAAAAGCCTTGCATTCCGTGTGTTATTGCAAGATACTCAAAAAACACTTACGGACTCGGAGATCGAGCCTAGCGTCGCCGAACTGGTTGGCGTGCTACAAAAGAAAGGTGCGCAACTGCGCATGTAGGGGAGAAGATGAATTCAACGTTGACCAAGGCCGAACTGGCCGATTTGTTGTTTGCCAAGGTAGGACTTAACAAGCGCGAAGCCAAGGATATGGTGGAAGCGTTCTTTGAGGAAATCCGTGTGCAGCTTGAAAATGGCGAAAGTGTAAAACTTTCAGGCTTCGGTAACTTCCAGTTACGCGACAAGCCGCAGCGTCCCGGCCGCAATCCCAAGACAGGGGAGGAGATTCCTATTACCGCACGTCGTGTGGTGACGTTTCATCCCAGCCAGAAGCTGAAGACCATGGTGGAAAAGTCCTATCATGGAACCACACAAGCCTAATTCCGAACTCCCTCCGATACCCGCCAAACGCTACTTCACTATAGGTGAAGTAAGCGAATTGTGCGGGGTCAAGGCGCACGTGTTGCGTTACTGGGAACAGGAGTTTACTCAACTCAAACCAGTCAAACGCAGCGGTAATCGGCGCTATTATCAGCATCACGAAGTGTTGCTGATACGTCGTATCCGCGAGCTGTTGTACGAGCAGGGCTTCACCATTAGCGGGGCGCGGAATCGTCTAGATAGTAATGGAGATGCCGTGGTGGACAATATTGCTGCCGATGTGCCGGTTGCAGGACAGGCAAATGTTGATGTGGTCGCTATGCGACGTGAAATTCGCAGCATTATTGCGTTACTGGATGCGTAAAATCATCACCTCGATTGTGCGGCTCTGCTATAATCCGCGCCCTCGGGGCGTAGCGCAGCCTGGTAGCGCACTTCGCTGGGGGTGAAGTGGTCGGAGGTTCGAATCCTCTCGCCCCGACCAAACAACAGTTTCAGAAACTCTTTCAACTATCCCAGCATTTTCTGAATGCTTTACCCGCCGATGCGTATCCTGATCAGCAATGACGATGGTTATTTTGCACCCGGTCTGGCCTGTCTGGCCGAACATCTCTCATTTATAGCCGAAGTCGTCGTCGTTGCACCCGAACGGGATCGCAGCGGTGCGAGTAATTCCCTCACACTGGATCGACCTCTAAAGTTACGCAAGGCCGCCAATGGTTTTTATTATGTCAACGGCACGCCGACAGATTGCGTGCATCTGGCTGTCACCGGCATGCTGGACTACCAGCCCGATATGGTGGTGTCCGGCATCAATGCCGGTGCAAACATGGGCGATGACACGATCTATTCCGGTACCGTGGCGGCGGCGACTGAGGGATTTCTGCTGGGAATTCCATCTATCGCCGTTTCATTGGTAGGCAAAGAACTGACTCATTACGAGACCGCAGCACGGGTTGCCGTCGGTCTGGTGCAGCGCTTCGAGGCGGATAAGAACCGCCAGCCATGGCTGTTGAACGTGAATGTGCCGGATATTCCCTATGAGCAATTGCAGGGTATCGAAATCACACGCCTGGGCAAGCGCCACAAGGCCGAGCCGGTGATCAAGGCCAGTAATCCGCATGGTGAGACGGTGTACTGGATCGGTGCTGCGGGTAAGGCGCAGGATGCGGGTGAGGGTACGGACTTCAACGCGCTGGCAAATCAGCGCAGCTCTGTTACACCGTTGCAGATAGATTTGACTCAGTACGGTCAGCTTGATGCGGTGCGCGGCTGGCTGGGTCAGTCATGAGTACGCGGTTGACCGGCATAGGCATGACTTCACAGCGCACTCGTATGCGCATGATAGAGCGCCTGCGCGAGCAGGGTATCAAGGACGATGCAGTACTGGCGGCGATGTTCGAGGTGCCGCGCCATCTGTTTGTCGATGAAGCGTTGGCCAGCCGCGCCTATGACGATGTGTCATTGCCGATCAATTTCAATCAGACCATTTCCCAACCCTATATTGTCGCGCGCATGATTGAAATCCTGCGTAACGGCAAGTCGCTCAACCGCGTGCTCGAAATCGGTACGGGCTGCGGCTATCAGGCGGCAGTGCTGGGGCAGGTCGCCAAGGATGTGTATACCGTAGAGCGCATCCAGCCGCTGTACGAACGTGCCCGCAGGCAGATACGTGACTTGAAACAGCGCAACGTCAGTGTGCGGCATGCCGATGGTACGGCAGGCTTGCCGGAATTGGGGCCGTTCGACGGTATCATCATGGCTTGCGCGGCCCCCTCACTGTCGGCGGTGTTGCGGGAGCAGTTGGTGGTCGGTGGTAGAATGGTGTTGCCGGTCGGGATGCAGGAACAGTGGCTGTATCTGGTCGAGCGCGACGAACGCGGATTCCGCGAGACGCGATTGGAGCCGGTGAAATTCGTACCACTGCTGTTGGGGAAAACATGAGAATAAATCGGGGATTGGTGGGGCTGCTGTTGGCGGCCATTCTGGCGGGTTGTGCAACGAAGGGGCAGCGTGCGCCCGTGGTTGAACGCGGTACTTCAGCCTCCAAAGGTGCGGTTGCCGCACAGGCGGAGCGTCAAATGCGCGAGAAGGACTGGCGTCCGCGTGTACACATCGTTCAGAAGGGCGATACCCTGTACAGCATCGCTTTCAACTACGGTTTCGACTATCACGAACTGGCCGAGTTGAACGATGTTCAAGATCCAAGCGTGATCCAGATCGGTCAGGAGATCCGTCTGTTCCCTAGTGTGGGGGGCAGTCAGGTGATCGTGGCGGATAGCAAACTAAGCGCTCCAGTCATTAAAGATCAACCCAAACTGGTTAAGTATGCCTACAGCGATGAAGCTGTGGCGCAGATTGTCAAGCCGGAAGCGCTGACACCTGTGGTATTCGTCCCAAAACCCGAGATTAAGCCGGCTCCCCAGTCAGTAAAACCGGTTCAAGAGGCCGAGGTAGTGCCTGATGCAGACATGGAGTGGAGCTTGCCGACTGTAGGCAAGGTGATCTCAGGATTCTCGGAATCGGATAATCGCAAAGGGGTGGATATCAGCGGCAAGCTGGGCCAGCCTGTCACCGCCAGCGCACCCGGCAAAGTGGTCTACAGCGGTACCGGCCTGCGCGGCTACGGCAAACTGGTCATCATCAAGCACAACAATACTTTCCTCAGTGCCTATGCTCATAACGACAAGCTGCTGGTGAAGGAGGGCGAAACCATCACGCGTGGACAGAAGATCGCCGAGATGGGCAACACCGATGCCGATCAGGTTAAGCTACATTTCGAAGTGCGTCGCTTCGGCAAGCCGGTCGACCCAGCAAAATACCTGTCCTTCGGTAAGTCTTGAGCCCGGCAAACCTCAGTACGACCAATCACGACCGCGACAGCGCGGATCTTCGTTACGTATACCCGGTGGTTTCCCGCCGGGCCCAAGGCGTCTCGGTCGGCATCAACCTGAATACCAACAACGCCTGCAATTGGCGCTGTCTCTACTGTCAGGTGCCGGGCCTCAAGCTCGGCACTGCCCCTCCCGTAGATTTAACTTTGCTGGAAAGCGAGTTGCACGGCTTTTTGCATGAACTGCTGCATGGCGACTTCATGCACACCCGCGTACCGGAAGGTGCGAGACGCATCAGTGACATCGCGCTGTCCGGCAATGGCGAGCCGACCAGTGCTGCCGAGTTTGCCGCCGTAGTCGACCTGATCGCACGCGTGCGCCGCGAGATGGCATTGCCGGCGGAAGTGAAGACCGTACTGATTACCAACGGCAGCCTGCTGTATCGCGAAGAAGTACAGCAAGGCCTGCGCAAGCTCGCATCTATCAATGGTGAAGTGTGGTTCAAGCTGGATAGAGCCAGTACGGCGGGTATGCAAACAATCAACGCCACACGTATCAGCATGGATAAGGTACGCGACAACCTGATCGCGGCTATCGCATGCTGCCCGACCTGGTTACAGACCTGCTGGTTCGCGCTGGACGGCGTTCCGCCCAGTGGGCAGGACGAAGAAGATTATCTGGCATTTGTATCAGGCTTACTGCAAACGGGGCATAAACCCAAGGGAGTGTTACTGTACGGACTGGCGCGGTCTTCGATGCAGCCCGAGGCCGCGCGTTTGTCCAATGTGGCCGAGGTGGAATTACGGCTCTTCGTCGAACGCATTCGCCTGCTTGGTTTGGAAGTAAAGGTCGCGGTTTAACGCTGGTAACGACGCATCGAGCTCAAGAACTCATCCACATTGGCGAATGCCATCTCGGGCGGCATATCGATATGCTTGGAACGAACCTCCTGCAAGGCCAGCGTCGGAACCCGTCCTGCGTTCATCATCTCGTCATC
>JBBQXA010000132.1:0-6725 GCA_038210095.1 Burkholderiales bacterium | reverse complement strand
GGTACCTAGGCCGAGTATGGCCTCCATGCGGTCATAATCAGGAGCCGTCTTGTTGAAAATGGCATTGACCCAGCTACGTCTATCCTCTTCAGATTCGTAGTATTCGGTGAGGGGGGGGTGAGGAACGGATGCGATCTGATCCTGAGTTTCTCTTGTTTTTTGCATAAAAGCATTCTTTTTGAAGTTGGCGGAGGTTATACCAATTATTCGGGCGAGTAAACTCAATATCCGTCTTAACTTTTCGGCAATTTTCGGTGTAACATCTGCGCTCTGAAAATTAAGTAAAAGTTTTTGTTTGCACGGGGATGAGGCTTTGTGCGAATACAGTATGAATTATTATGCCTAGACTACTTAAAGCGCTGATTATTTTTTCTTTTATTGCATACCCACTGTGGTTGCACAGTGCTATTTCGAAAAGCGAATCAGGCGGACAGCAACTGCTGCTGGTGATTCTTCCTTTACTGTGCGGTCTGACTTGGGGTGCGTTTCAGACCTTGCGCAAAATCTGGTGGCCATTCGTTGCGTTGGCAGTCATATTTTCTGTGGTCTATCTGGTAACCGGTGGACATGAGCGTATAGGCCTGATCGCCCTGAACGGAATCAGTCATGCGACACTCAATTTGTTCCTGCTCTGGCTTTTCGGCCGCACTTTGCTTGCGGGACGAGAGCCATTGATTTCGCGCATCTCCCGTTTGTCGAATGGCTATTTGAATCCCGAGGTCGTCAGCTATACCCGTAAAGTCACTTGGGCATGGAGTATTTATTCTGCGATGCAGGTGTTGATTTCCGGGCTACTCTACATGCTGGCACCGATAGCGGCCTGGTCATTCTTCATCAATGTGTTGAATCTGCCATTGCTCGGATTGATGTTCGTAACGGAGATTACCTATCGACGTTACGCCTATCCCAATCATCCACGAGTTTCCATACTCCGCGCGATTGAGGTATATACCAAGGATCTTGCGAATTCACGCAACTCCAATCACATGTGACGAGTATGTTAGCCATTCCACTTCTTGGGCATGTCGATCTGGACGGTCCGTACGCAAGCTGTGCAGGGAAAATCGTCAGTGTTGGTCGATTCCTAGAGGACGTGCAGAATCTGGCACAGCGCCTGCCGGACAGACGCTATATGCTGAACCTATGCGTCGACCGTTATGAGTTTTCCGTCGGCTTCTGCGCGGCATTACTGCGCAATCATATCAGTTTGTTGCCCCCCAATTACACCGCAGATTTCGTAGAGCGTCTGGCGATGCTATATCCCGCTCTGTATTGCCTGTCTGACGGGAAAGCGGAATTTCCAAATATTACGACGGTGGTTTATACGCCCGTCGATTCTCAGGACAGCAGGGAAATAGCGATGCCGCTCATTCCGGCAGATCGCTGTGCCGCAGTGGTATTCACCTCGGGCTCTACAGGAGATCCGACTCCGCACGAAAAAACCTGGGGTAGTTTGTGTCGAGGTGCCGAGGTCGAAGCGGAGCGTTTCGGTATTGTGCCGGGTTGTGCGATGGCGGTACTGGGTACCGTTCCTGGGCAACATATGTATGGATTGGAATCTACGGTGTTGTTAGCGATGCGAAACGGATTGATGCTGGTGGCGGAGCGTCCGTTCTATCCGGCGGATATCGCCGAGCAGCTGGGGATGCTGCCGCAACCGCGCTGCCTCATCACCACACCGATACACCTGCGCAGTCTGCTGGCGGAAATAAGCGATGTTCCGCACGTCGATTTCGTGTTGTGCGCGACGGCCCATTTACCCGTTGATCTGGCTCAACAGGCCGAATTGCTTTTATCCGCGCCGCTATACGAGATATACGGTTGTACCGAAGCCGGTCAGGTGGCCAGTCGACGCCCTACGATCAGCCCGTCGTGGACGTTGCTCCCGGGCTTGCAGATGAAGCAGGACGATGGGATTGCCTGGGTGAGCGGAGGGCATGCCGAGATAGCCGCCAAAATGAACGACGTGATTGTGATGGAATCGGAAAGCTCCTTTACCTTGAATGGACGTTTGGCTGATCTGGTCAATATCGCAGGAAAACGTACCTCGCTGAACAGTCTTAATCATCATCTCGTTAATATTTCCGGCGTGCAGGATGGTGTATTCATGATGCCGGACGAAAGTGGTGACGGGGTGATTCGTCCGGTTGCTTTTGTGGTTGCCTCGGGTGTTACGCATGAAGATATAGTGCGGGCGTTGCGTACCTGTGTGGATGCGGTATTCTTGCCGCGCAAGATATGTTTCGTGGATGCCTTGCCGCGCAATTCCACCGGAAAACTGACGCGTGACAGCCTGTTGCAACTGCTGAAAAATTACAGCCGGAGATGAGGAGAATATGACGCGACTTGAATTGCAATTTCCGCCCGATCATCCCACGGCAACAGGACATTTCCCCGGCAATCCCATTATTCCCGGGGCACTGTTGCTGGCAGAAGTATTGCAGCTGATAAGTACGAGTGAGGCACTCGACCTTAGTGCAGGAAAAGTAACAGGAGCAAAGTTCCTGCACCCGGTGCGTCCGGGAGATACGGTTAAGATCGAATATAAACTGACCGCCGTGGGGAATATTCAGTTTGAATGTGGCGTGGCGGCAACCAGAGTCCTGTCCGGAATAGCGAATATTGCGCATGAGTGAATTGAGTACTGGGCAAAACACGCCGGAGTGGATGGCCAAGCCTGAACGCAGCAACACGCTGCTGATTCGCTTTATCGTATGGGTGGCGCTGACACTGGGACGAAGAGTGGCGCGCTGGTTTCTGTACCCGATTTCCCTGTATTTTTTTGTGTTCTCGCGCAAGGCGAGAATGGCTTCAAAGAAATATCTGGGACGAGTTCTGGGCCGGAGACCTAGGGCCGCAGATGGGTTTCGACATATTCACACCTTTGCCTCCACGATACTCGAGCGGGTTTTTCTGCTGAATGATCGTTACGCCATGCTGGATGTTCAGCTGCACGGTATAGAACTTGCGCGTGACATGATTGCCCGCAAACAAGGCTGTGTGTTTCTCGGCGCGCATCTGGGCAGTTTTGAAATCATACGATCCTTGGCGCGCGAAATTGATGGGCCACCAGCATGTATGGTGATGTATGAGGAGAATGCGCGAAAATTAAACTCGGTGTTGAATGCAATCAACCCGGCATTGACTCAGCAGGTGATCGGTCTGGGTAAGCCGGATTCCATGCTTAAAGTTCAAGCCGCGCTTGAGCGCGGGGAGTTTGTCGGCATACTGGCAGACCGGGCGCTGGAAGGGGATGGGTGTAAGCGTGTGGAATTTCTTGGTGCACCAGCCAGTTTCCCCACTGGGCCGTTGCGAATGGCAGCTATATTGAAACATCCGGTCATGTTGATGGTCGGGGTATACCGGGGAGGGAACCGCTATGACGTCTACTTTGAACCTTTGGTCGACATGAGCAGCGTAGACAGAGCGCAGCGTAATCAGGTGATCGATCAGGCCCTGCACAACTATGTGGCGCGTATCGAATATCATTGTCGCAATGCGCCATACAACTGGTTTAATTTTTTCGATTTTTGGAAAGGCGCGTGATGCGAATACTGGCAATGATGATGTTGTTGTGCGTCGCGCAGTCTGTCCGCGCGGAAGAGGGGGGGGCTTCCCTGAACGTTGCAAAACTGATGCAGCGTTTTTCGCAGATACAGAGTGCAGAGGGGACGTTCGTTGAGAAAAAATATCTGCGTATCCTGAATACTCCGCTGAAATCAACCGGAACGCTGATCTATCGTGCACCGGGATATCTGGAAAAACATATCCTGGTTCCCAAGAATCAGAACTTGATACTGGACGGTGACACGCTCACGATAGACAGCCTCGTAAATGGAAAGCGCGTGCTGTCGTTGCAGGACTATCCATTGCTGGGCGCCTTCATCGAGAGCATACGTTCTACTCTGGCGGGGGACATCACCACCCTGAATAAAATTTATAGTACGACGCTGGAGGGAGATATCAAGCATTGGCGTCTTACGCTGATCCCGCGGGACGAGAAGACGCTGGAAGTGGTCCGCAAAATTCATATTTCCGGGCATGATGTATGGGTCGCCGAGGTGGAAATATTCGAAACTAAGGGAGATCGTTCGGTGATGACCGTCAGCCAGAATGGGAAAGTTCAGTGATGCGGCGTTATGTCGCGCTAGTCATATGGCTGACATTGGTTGTCATCTGCGTGCTGGTTATTTCGCGCACCACATTCACGACGGACATGTCGGCATTCCTGCCGCGCTCTCCGACGCCCAAGCAGGAAATTCTCGTCGAGCAATTGCGCGACGGCGTGGTTTCCCGCCTTATTCTCGTCGCCATCGAAGATGCACCGCCAGCAGAACTTGCCCAATTGAGCAAAGGTGTGGCGGCGCAGTTACGTAATAACCCGGAATTCACTGGGGTGAATAATGGCGAGCAGATCGATGTACAAAAGGACTTCGACCTGCTCTGGAAAAATCGATATTTACTGAGCGCGGCAGTTTCGTCGGAACGCTTTTCGGTCAGCGGTCTGCATGCCAGCTTGCAGAATAATCTTGAGCTATTGAACTCTCCGATGAGTTCGATGTTGCAGCAAGTCCTTCCCGGCGATCCTAGCGGCGAACTGATCTATTTGCTCAATCAGTTCGAAGGCCAGGCCAGGCCGAATCGTCAGGATGGTGTATGGTTCTCGCGTGATGGCAAGCGTGCCATGTTGTTGTTGCACACCCGCGGAGCAGGGCATGACATCGACGCGCAAGAGCGGGCGATGCGGGCGGTAAATTCGGCCTTTGTTACGACTAGAAATTTGCAACCAAAATTCGCATCGGCGAAATTGCGCATGACCGGTCCTGGCGTTTTCTCGGTGTATTCACGCGACAGCATTCGCGATGATGCATGGCGTTTATCGTTCATCGCCATCCTATTGGTCGCGACGATGTTGCTGCTGTTGTATCGCTCGCCGCGGGTGCTGGTTCTGGGGCTGTTCCCGGTAGTGAGCGGCGCGTTGGCAGGTATCGCGGCGGTGAGTCTGGGATTCGGCAGTGTGCATGGCATCACGCTGGGATTCGGTGTCACCCTTATAGGCGAGGGGGTAGATTACGGCATATACCTGTTCACCCAGGTGACCAAAGAAATGACACCTAAGCTTACCCTGCAACGTATTTGGCCCACGCTAAGACTGGGCGTGTTGACATCAATCTGTGGTTTCTCCGCAATGCTATTTTCCGGATTTACCGGACTGGCCCAACTGGGCTTGTTTTCCATTACGGGTTTGCTGATCGCGGTGAGTACTACGCGCTGGGTATTGCCTTCCCTGTTACCTTCCGGATTCGAGGTTCACCCGGCTACCCGTTTTGGTAGCGAATTGATGAAGGTGGTGCATTTTGCGCCGCGCCTACGCAGCCCTGTTCTGCTGCTGGTGGCACTGGCAGCAGCCTTTTTGGTTTTGCGCCCCGGCACCGTCTGGAACGACAGCCTGGCCAGCATGAGCCCGATTCCGCCAAAAGATATTCGCCTAGATGAGCAATTGCGCCGGGACTTGGGGGCACCTGACGTGCGCTATATGATCGTTTCGAGTGCGGACGATCAGGAGCAGGTCTTGCAGCAGAGCGAAGCGTTGACGGAAATATTGCGCAAGCAGGTGCAGCAGGGGGAGCTTGATGGATTCGATGCGCCTACCCTGTACTTCCCCAGCCGCAAAGTCCAGCAGGAAAGGCAGGCGGCACTTCCGGAAATCGCAGAGGTGCAAAAAAATCTGAATGAGGCCTTGCATGATTTACCCTTCCGCAGCGGATTATTTGCACCGTTTTTACAGGATATCGCACAGGCAAAACAGCAAGGTCTGCTCGATAAAGCGAGTTTGAAAGGCAGTAATCTGGAGATGAAGGTCGATTCGTATTTGATCAAACGTGCCCATGGCTGGGCCGCAATCCTGCCGTTGCGTGGCGTGAAAGATGCACAAGCGATTACTGCGGATATTCAGCGTCACTTTGCTGCGCCCATGGTGCTACTTGACGTGAAGCAGGAATCGGAACAGATGCTTCTCGACTATCGTCGCGAGGCAGCAAAAAATTCGACGCTGGGAGCGTTGGCAATCTTCGTGCTGCTGTATTTAAACTTGCGCTCGTTGCGGCGCGTTGTTGATGTAGCCCTGCCACTGATTGCGGCGGTTATAGTGGTGACGACGATTTGGATAGTGACGGGCCATTCGCTGTCCATCTTTCATTTGATTGGATTGCTGCTGGTCGTGGCTGTCGGCTCCAACTATTCCTTATTTTTTGATCGTAAAGTGGAATCTGAGCAGGATCAGGCGCGCACAATAAGTTCGCTGGTGTTTGCCAATATATCAACGATGCTGGGATTCGGATTGCTCTCGTTTTCGCATTCGCCCGTGCTGAATGCAATCGGCTCGACGGTTGCATTCGGCGCGATGTTTGGTCTGATTTTTTCGGCAATACTTATCGTAAGGAAGCCTGCTTGACTACGGCAGCGCTTGCGCAATCTGCAACCTTTCAGAACGAAGGGCTGCTGTTCTTCACCCTGTTGCAGCTCAGTATCATCGTGATAGCGGGGCGGGCGGGTAACACGCTGGCAGCCCGCGTCGGGCAGTCGCGGGCGGTTGGCGAAATAATTATTGGGATATTGATCGGGCCGTCGTTGTTCGGGCTGCTGGCACCGGATGTGTTCCAGTATGTATTCAAGTCCAGCACACAGCAGCCGATGTACATCCTGAGTCAAATTGGACTGATATT
>JBBQXA010000131.1:0-6762 GCA_038210095.1 Burkholderiales bacterium | reverse complement strand
TTCAATGCCAGCTGGTTGGTGTGCTCGGCGATTTGCTTGATGAGCTGGACGATGCTGCCTATCTGGGTGGCTCGTTCAGACATGCGCTGCTCTCTCTGGGTGGTTTGTAGCGTGTGGTTCGATAGCTCGGCTAGGCTTGCTGCTCTATGCGAGACCGATTCACGGTTGCTGGCGGAGACGGCGGCCGCCTCGATGGCGTTGAGCTTTTCCTGCTTCAGGGCATTTGCGGCGGAAGCCTGCGACTGTTGCAGTTCGATGAACGAATCGCCAAATCCCTGTAGGTTACTAAACATCTCGGTGTGAAAATTACATTCTTTTTTTGCGTGCGACAGTTCTGCCTGCATGCTGTTGCGTTCACTCTCGAGATGAGCCAATGCTGTGCGCGTAGATTCAATTTCACGCTCTTTTTCACTGATGCGTGACTGTAACTCATGGTTGATTTGCTTCTGTTTTCCGCCAAACATACTTCCTCCTGAGCTGCGCATTATCTGTGCGTTTGAATGATTTTTTGCTTTTCGACTAGCCGTTGATTATAGCGGGCTTTCACCGAGTGAAAGATGCCATTGTTGGACGGTGGGGGATGATGTTCAACTCGCCGGACAAACGACTCAATCCTTGAGTTTGTCGTCTTTGCCACAAGCAGCCGTAATGGACTTGTGTTATTTGCGACAGGAGCATTTCTGGTTAATTTTTAATTTAATAAAAACAGTGCGTTATATCATTGATCTGGTTGGGCACGCAGTTTGCTCTTAATCCTTCAGACTCATCTTGAAGGAGCTAACGTGGAATTGCCAGTTCTCAACAACGCCGTACCCGAGCCTGCCAAAGGCGGTTGCTCTGCCGGGTCATGCGGCACGACCGATGATCAGATGAATCACCTGCCGGAGAATATCCGCGATAGGGTGAAAAACCACCCCTGTTATTCGGAAGAGGCGCATCACTATTTTGCCCGCATGCACGTGGCAGTCGCCCCAGCCTGCAACATCCAGTGTAACTACTGCAACCGCAAGTATGACTGCGCCAACGAATCGCGCCCCGGCGTGGTGTCGGAGGTGATGAAGCCGGAACAAGCGGTTAAGAAGGTACTGGCAGTCGCGGCGACCATACCGCAGATGACTGTGCTGGGCATCGCCGGTCCCGGCGATGCGCTGGCTAATCCCGCGCGCACCTTTGCGACCTTTGGTGCGCTGGCCGCACAGGCCCCTGACATTAAGTTGTGCGTGTCGACCAATGGGCTGGCCTTGCCAGAGAACGTGGAAGAGCTGGCTAAGTACAACATCGACCACGTGACCATCACCATCAACTGTGTCGATCCCGATATCGGTGCGCAGATCTACCCGTGGATATTTTGGAACAACAAACGCATTAAGGGCCGCGAGGCGGCCGAGATACTCATCGCCCAGCAACAGAAGGGGCTGGAGATGCTGGTGGCCAAGGGGATATTGGTGAAGGTCAATTCGGTGATGATTCCCGGCGTGAACGACAAGCATCTGGAAGAAGTGTCGAAGATCGTCAAGGCAAAAGGCGCGTTCTTGCACAACGTGATGCCGCTGATCTCGGAAGCAGAGCATGGCACCTACTACGGCCTGACCGGACAGCGTGGCCCGACCCATGAAGAGTTGCAAGCTTTGCAGGATGCTTGCGAGGGCGACATGAACATGATGCGCCACTGCCGCCAGTGTCGTGCCGATGCAGTGGGACTGCTGGGTGAGGACAGGGGAGCGGAATTCACCATGGACAAGGTCGAACTGATGGAGATCGACTATCCCGAGGCGATGAAGATGCGCGCAGAGGTGCATGCCGCGATCAACGAAGATATGGAGAGCAAGCGTCTGGCGAGCGAATCCAAGGTGCAACTGGTCAGCATCGATGGGCTGAAGAAGGAAACTGCGCGTCCGGTATTGATGGCAGTTGCCACCAAGGGTGGCGGTGTCATCAACGAGCACTTCGGCCACGCCAGCGAGTTCCTGATCTACGAGGCTTCGAACGACGGCGTGCGCTTCATCGGTCACCGTAAGACTATCCCGTATTGCGAAGGGGGCGATTCCTGCGGCGACGGCGAGAGCGCATTGGATGTGACCATACGCGAACTGTCCGGTTGCGAAGTCGTGCTGTGCAGCAAGGTCGGCTACGAGCCTTGGGGGCCGCTGGAAGCTGCCGGAATTCAGCCTAACGGCGAGCATGCGATGGAGGCTATCGACGATGCCATTCTCGCGGTATACGAAGAGATGCGTGTCGCGGGCAAGCTGGTGGCGAAGGCGGAAGCAGTGCAAAAAGTCGCGTAGGTTGGGTTTCAATCCGACATGTCGGGCTAAAACCCGACCTACGATTTCATAATAGAGGAACGAACATGGCACTCGAAATCATCGAATCCTGTACCAACTGTTGCGCCTGCGAGCCGCAGTGTCCGAGTAAGGCGATTTATGAGGCGAAGCCGCACTTTTTGATCGAGCCGGACAAGTGCACCGAATGCGCCGGAGACTTCGAGGTGCCGCAGTGCGCGGCCATCTGCCCAATCGAAGGTGCGATTCTGAACGAAGACGGCATTGCGTTGAATCCGCCGGGTTCGCTCACTGGCATTCCGCTGCAGACACTGGCAGCCTGAAGGAGGGAAGAGCATGGCAACGATACTTTTTTACGAAAAGCCCGGATGCAAAAACAACACCAAGCAAAAGATGTGGCTGGCCGCATCGGGGCATACCGTGCAGGCCAAGAATTTGATCACCGAAAAGTGGACCGCGGATCGCTTGCGCACCTTCTTCGGCGCAAAGCCGGTGGCGTACTGGTTCAATCCGGCCGCGCCACGCGTGAAATGTGGCGAGGTCGATCCGGCGGCTTTCAGCGAGGAAGAGGCGCTGAACATGATGCTAGCCGAGCCCTTGCTGATCCGCCGTCCGCTGATGGAGGTGGCGGGTGGTCGCAGAGTCGGTTTCGATCCCGATGCGGTACGTGCATGGATAGGGTTGAACCCGCTCAATCCCGAGGGTGGCGTTGAAGGCTGCGCCATTTGTCGCCGTTCCGATCCATGCCCTGCACCGGAAGATTCGGCATGATACGTATCCCGGATGCCGTCGAAATCGCACCTGACACACACTGGATCGGTGCGCTCGATCCGAGTCTGCGTGACTTTGACATCATCCTCAGGACGGCTAACGGCACCACGTATAACGCCTACTGTGTGAGGGGTGAGCAGGGCGTGGCAGTCATCGACACCGTCAAATCCTCGCATGCCGATGAGTTTTTCACCCGCTTGGAACAGGTCGCACGTTACGACGAGATTACCACCATCGTATTGAACCATCTGGAGCCGGACCATAGTGGTGCACTACCGGAGTTGATGCGCCGCGCACCACAGGCCCAGCTATATATCTCGGACAAGGCATGCTTGATGCTGAAGGCGCTGGTGAAGACCGACGATCTGGCGTTCACCGTGGTGCAAACCGGCGATACGGTCGATCTGGGTGGTCGGACGCTGCGCTTTTTTAGCACGCCGTTCCTGCACTGGCCGGACACGCAATGCACGCTGGTGGAAGAGCAGCATATTCTGTTCAGTGGCGATGTGTTTGGGTGTCACTTCTGCGATGCGCGCCTGTTCAACGACAAGGTTGGTGACTTCCGTTTCTCATTCGAATATTACTACCAGCACATCATGCGGCCGTTCCGCGAGCATGTGTTGGAAGCGTTGGAGCTGCTGGAGCCGCTAGCGTTGAAAGTCATCGCGCCGGCACACGGCCCCATCCTGCGAGATGCGCCGCTCAGCTATTTGCAACGCTATCGGCAACTGGCCGCGCCGCTGCTGCACAACGAAGTCGGCGGTAACAACAAGTCGCTGCTGGTGTTCTATATCTCATCCTACGGCAACACCGCGCAGATGGCGCAGGCTGTGGCGGAAGGCGCGGAGAGTATTGCCGATGTGCGTGTCTCGCTGTACGACCTGCAAGCCGCCGGCGACCTGCCTTTCGTCGACCTGATCGAAGAGGCCGACGGCATTGCCTTTGGCTCGCCCACCATCAACGGCGATGCGGTCAAGCCGGTATGGGATTTGCTCTCCTCACTGGCGGTGATCAAGGTGCGTGACAAATTGGGCGCGGCCTTCGGCTCCTACGGCTGGAGCGGCGAGGCGATCAACATGATCGAAGACCGGCTGCGCGGATTGAAGCTGCGCGTGCCCATCAAGGGCGTGCGCGCGCGCCTCATTCCGACCGATGAAGAGCTCGAATGCTGCCGGGATCTCGGCAAGCAACTTGCACAACACCTGACCGGACGCATTGAGCGCCGCGTCATATCCATGTCAGAACTCATGAATCAGGAGCCTAGCCATGCCTAAGTCCAATGTCACCTTCGAAAAACTCGGTGTTACCGTGACCGTCCCGGCGGGCACGCGTTTGATCGAAATCTCGGAACGGGTCGGCGCCAGCATCACCTATGGTTGTCGCGAAGGCGAATGCGGCACTTGCATGATGAAGATCGTGTCCGGCATGGAACACATGAGCGAGCGCTCGATGCTGGAAGACAAAGTGTTACAGGAGAACATGGCCGGACGCGACCACCGTCTGGCCTGTCAGGCGCAGGTGCTGGGCGGCGATATTGTCGTCAAGGCCTGAAGATTTTTTAACCAACCCAGGAGTATTGCAATGCCTAACATCACTTTTTCCAGTCCTTTACACAAGGATAAAACCGTCTACGCCGTTGCCGGCAGTCACACCAAAACTGTGCTGAATCTGGCCAAGGAAAATCATATCCCCATCGACTTCGGCTGCGAGAACGGCGAGTGCTCGACCTGTCTGGTTAAGGTCACCAATCTGTCCAATAAGGGCCCGATGGCGGGCCCGCTGACCGACCGTGAGATCGCTGTGCTCAAGCAGGAAGGCAAGATCACTGCCGCGCAGATCGAAGCGATGAAGGTCAATGACGTGATCACCACCGAATGGCGTCTGGCATGCCAGATGGTGTTGCGCGATGAAGACGTGCTGATCGAGTACCCCAGCAAGTAATCCATCATGCAAGCCGACGCCATGTCTATTCGGAACCCCATTCCCCAGCCAGCCGGCAAGGCGGGCGAGGGGGTGTATGCGGAGCTGATGGCTCATGCCGTCGGCTTACCCAACGATGTGCTGTACGCGCAAATAATCTGTAGCCAGAGGGATGCAGTCGGTGCGATGCCGCCCAACCTCGGTTTGGACGTAGCCGCTTTTTGCGCACTATTGAACCGCCATTTTCCCGGCATGGCGTTGAATGACTCTGACGCGCATATCGAGCCCGATCCCCGCGCACTGGAGCGGGATGATGTACTCGCGCTGTTGCTTGAAAATCGCGCAATGCAGGATGAATCCGAAGTCTGGATGGCAGACATCGTTACCACCGCTTGCATGGCGGATGATCACCTGTGGCAAGACCTCGGGCTATGGTCACGTGACCTGCTCACTCGACTCATGACGCAGAACTTCCCCGACCTCGCGGCGAAGAATGTGCACGACATGAAGTGGAAGAAGTTTCTCTACAAGCAACTCTGCGAACGCGAAGGCATCAACGCCTGCCGTGCGCCCAGCTGCGAACATTGCACCGATTACCTGAAATGTTTCGGCCCCGAAGACTGATTTTCCAGACAAATTGCCTATCCTCTTGCAAGGGGGGGGAACTTGCACGGGGAAAGCAACGCCTACCCTCTCCCTTGCGGGGCGAGGGTAGAGGTCATGCATTATCACAACTTGCTTCCATGACCTCATCCGACAACGCCATTGCCGCCTACCTCGGACTCGCCATCGGCGATGCACTGGGCGCAACAGTGGAGTTCATGACCCCGCGTGAGATCGCCGCACAGTACGGTGTACACGACAAAATCATCGGCGGCGGCTGGCTGAATCTGAAGCCGGGGCAGGTTACCGACGACACAACCATGGCGCTGGCGCTGGGTGCCTCCATCCTTGAACAGGGCAGGGTGGATGCCCTCGCTGCCGCACAGGCTTTCGATGCCTGGATGCGCGCCAAGCCGGTGGATATCGGCAATACCGTACGCCGCAACCTGCTGCACTTTCGCAAAACCGGCAATCCGGAGGCACCGTATTCCGATCACGACGCGGGCAACGGTGCGGCGATGCGCGTGCTACCGGTCGCGCTGGCTACACTAGGAAACAGCGAAGAAGAAATACGCAAGGCCTGCCGCGCGCAGGCTCATATCACCCATCATTGCAAACTGTCGGATGCAGCCTGTGAATGTCTCGTGCTCATGGTGCAAGATGCATTGTGCGGTGCAAGCAAGAACGACCTGCTACACCAACACGCCCACCCGCTTGTCGCCGAATATTCCGAATTCAGATTCCGCGCCGTCAAACCTGCCAACAACCCCAGCAGCTATATCGCCGACACATTACCCGCCGTGTTCCAGAGCTTCTTTGATACGGATGATTTTCGAAGCTGTCTGATCGATGTGGTCAATCGCGGCGGAGATGCGGATACCACAGGGGCGATAGCCGGAATGCTGGCGGGGGCGGTGTACGGGCTGGACGCGATACCGGCGGAGTGGTTGACGGGGCTGGATGCCGGCATCCGGCTGTCATGTACAGAGCAGGGGAGTGCGCTTTCTAAGGTAGTCTGTAGCTGAACTTACCTATCCTGAATTTTGCTTAAAAAGGGCAGAAATGCATGTAAGTGTTTGATATAATTGCGGTTACTAAGCCAGCAATCCGTAAAACACTAACCGCCTCTGCCCATGACGAATTCTACCCCAAACCAACTCCGTTTTGCCCCTTCCGCCGGTTTTAC
>JBBQXA010000130.1:0-6769 GCA_038210095.1 Burkholderiales bacterium | reverse complement strand
GCTCCGGCGCGGCGAACTCATCGGACTCCTGCCGGATCAGGCGCCCGGCAAGGGCGAAGGAGAGTGGGCGCCATTTTTCGGCCGCCCAGCCTACACAATGACACTGATTGGACGACTGGCAGAGGCTAGCAAAGCACCCGTTATGATGTGCCATAACATACGCCTGCCTAATGGCAAGGGCTTTGAACTCTATTTCACGCCGCTGAAGTTCGACAACACCAGCCCAGTCACGCAACAGTTGAATACAGCACTAGAGCTCGCAATACGCACCTGTCCTGCGCAGTACCTGTGGAGCTATAACCGTTACAAAACCCCGCGCGGCGCCTTGCCACCGGACGCAGATAAGGAGTCGTAATGCTGGTACGCCTTGGGGTTTTTATTTTGTGGCTGATCCACTTCCTGCCGTTTCGATTCATCGTCGCCATCGGCAATGGCGTGGGGCTGATGCTCTATAAGCTGGCCAGTTCGCGCCGCCAAATAGGCGGGATCAACCTGAAACTCTGCTTCCCCGACATGAACGAGGATGCGCGCAAAAAACTGTTGCGCGATCATTTCGAGATATTCGGACGCGGCCTGATTGAGCGCAGCGTCCTATGGTGGGCCAGCGCCGAGCGTATTAGCAGCCTGATCCGCGTCGATGGCGCCGAGCACTTCGAGGTGGTCAAGAATCAACCCGCCATCCTGCTCGTACCCCACTTCGTCGGCATGGATGCGGGCGGCCAATGGATCGCGCAACATACCGACACGGTCTGCATGTACGCGAACCAGAAAAGTGAGTACCTGACCCAACTACTCAAAGAAAAACGTGCACGCTTCCGCACCCAGCATCTGTATTCGCGCCAGCAAGGGTTACGCGCGATACTCAAAGGCATGCGCAAAGGCATGCCCTTCATCTATCCGCCCGATCAGGATCAAGGCATCAAGGACGGAGCCTTCATCCCGTTCTTCGGCATCCCCGCCGCGACCATGACCTCGGTGACCCGCATCGCGCAAATGACTGGCGCGAAAGTCGTGCCCAGCATCACCCGTGTGCTGCCCGGCGGCGCAGGCTATGTGCTGACCTTCTATCCCGCCTGGGAAAACTATCCGAGCGGGGACGAGATCGCCGATACCCGCCGCATGAATGAATTCATCGAAGACCGCGTGCGCGAAATGCCGGAACAATATTTCTGGCTGCACAAACGATTCAAAACCCGTCCCGAAGGTGAGAAAAGTTTTTATTGATAGTCGGCACGTTAGGCGTTAGTTGGTGAGACCCATTGCCTTCCCTGTGTCACGCCTTTTTAACTAGCGACCGGCAACCAGCTACTGCTGCAAAGGAGCAATCATGAAATACCAAGATCTGCGCGACTTCATCGCGCAACTGGAAAAAATCGGTGAGCTCAAGCGCATTTCCGCGCCCGTTTCCTCGCATCTTGAAATGACCGAAATCTGCGACCGCGTGCTGCGCGCACAAGGCCCTGCCTTGCTGTTCGAGAATGTTGTGGGGCCGGAAGGACAGCAGCACAGCATGCCGGTACTCGCCAACCTGTTCGGCACACCCCGCCGCGTCGCATTGGGTATGGGCGAAGAAAACATCGGCGCACTACGCGAAGTCGGCAAATTGCTCGCCTACCTGAAAGAACCGGAGCCGCCCAAAGGATTAAAAGACGCTTGGGACAAGTGGCCGGTGCTAAAACAGGTGCTGACCATGTCACCCAAGGTCTTGTCATCGGCCCCCTGTCAGGACAACGTGTGGGAAGGCGACGATGTGAATTTGGGCGAATTGCCGATCCAGCACTGCTGGCCCGGCGATGTCGCCCCGCTGATTACCTGGGGACTGGTGGTCACCCGCGGCCCGAACAAAACGCGCCAAAATCTGGGCATCTACCGTCAACAAGTGCTCGCGCCGAACAAGCTCCTCATGCGCTGGCTCGCTCATCGTGGTGATGCACTGGACTTTCGCGACCATTGCGAAAAGTATCCGGGGCAGCCATTCCCGATCTCGGTAGTCATCGGCGCCGATCCGGCGACCATTCTTGGCGCGGTAACCCCCGTACCGGACTCTCTGTCCGAATATCAATTTGCCGGACTATTGCGCGGCAGCAAGACCGAGCTGGTGAGATGCATCGGAAATGATTTGCAAGTGCCCGCTTCCGCGGAGATCGTGCTGGAAGGTGTGATCCATCCGGACGAGACTGCACTCGAAGGCCCGTATGGCGATCACACCGGCTACTATAACGAGCAGGATAGTTTCCCGGTGTTCACGATCGAGCGCATCACCATGCGACGTGACCCCATCTATCACTCTACTTACACCGGCAAACCGCCCGACGAGCCGGCGATGCTGGGTGTGGCGCTAAATGAAGTGTTCGTGCCGCTGCTGCAAAAACAATTCCCCGAGATCGCCGATTTCTACCTGCCGCCGGAAGGATGCAGTTACCGCATGGCGGTGGTCAGCATCAAGAAACAATATGCGGGCCATGCCAAGCGCGTGATGTTCGGCATCTGGAGTTTTTTGCGCCAATTCATGTACACCAAGTTCATCATCGTGGTGGATGACGACATCGACGTGCGCGACTGGAAAGAAGTGATGTGGGCGATCACCACCAGAATGGATCCGGTGCGCGATACCCTGCTGGTGGAAAATACCCCGATCGACTACCTCGACTTCGCCTCGCCCGTAAGCGGGTTGGGCGGGAAAATGGGGCTGGATGCCACCAACAAATTCCCCGGTGAAACCACCCGCGAATGGGGCACGACCATCACCATGGATGCCGCGGTGAAGGCGAAGGTGGATGCGATGTGGGGCGAGCTGGGATTGTGATGTAGCGTACTCGCGCAACGAGTTGGCGAGCGGAAAATCCGCCAAGGTCAACTTGGCAACTCAGTCAGGGTATGAACCTTGCTATTTGCTGGAGGTTGAGCGGCACTTTGAGTTTAACAGTGAGAGGCCGTCACCTTCCCTGTACCCACTCGATCAACGCATCCTGTGCTTCCTGTCCACGCTTGGCATTCGGATGGTTGATGAAAAACACCACCACCCATTCCTTGCCGCTCTTCGAGCGCACGTAACCGGCGATGGTTTTCACCCCGTCCAGTGTGCCGGTCTTGAGGTGGGCATGACTGGCTGCACCGCTTTCTTTCAGACGTTTTTTCACCGTGCCGTCGACACCCAGTATCGGTAACGAGGCCTGCAACTCGGCGCTATAGGGGTGAGTGCTGGCATATTGCAACAACTGCGCGAGATGTGTGGCGCTGATGCGCGCCTTGCGCGACAGGCCGGCGCCGTTCTCCATCACCAGCTCGGGAAAATCTAACTGCTGTTTGTGCAACCAGCCCTGCACCGCTTGCCTGCTGCGTTCCAAACTGCCCTGCTCTGTCGCACCGAGGGTCAGGAACAACTGGCGCGCCATCACATTGTTGCTGAATTTGTTGATGTCACGAATGACGCTACTCAACGGCTCGGATTGATGCTCCGCAAACAGTAGCGCGGTCGGCTTCAGCACATCCTCGCGCTGCTTTCCGCGCAGTGTCCCGCCCAGCTCTTTCCATAGCGCGCGGAATACCGCTTCGACATAGCGCGAATGCGGCATCACGCTGAGGTGGTGATCGCGCTCGCCGCATGCGCCGGGATAGCCGCCCTGAAATACAACGCTGTCGCCGCCAGGCTGCACGATGATGGTGTCGTCCCAGCCCGAACAGCCACTGCCCTCCAGCGGAGCTAAGCGATTGTCTAGTTTCATCCCTTCCAGCGGCGGATCGCTGACCAGTCGCATGGTCTTGCCTTCCGGCAGATAGCGCAGATGCACGGTGTTGAAGTTCAGCAGCAACGCGTCCGGTCCGACGTTGTAGGCGCGCACCGGGTCGTTGTCGAACTCGGCGGGATCGTAGGGCGGCAAATCGAAGAAGCTACGATCTAGCACTAGGTCGCCGCGTATGTCACGCAGGCCGCGCGCGCGCAATTCGTTCAGCCACAGCCAGAATTGCTCTATGGTGAATTTCGGTTCGCCATAACCTTTGAGGATCAGGTCGCCATGCAACACGCCGTCCTTCAGTTCGCCATCCAGCCAGGCTTCCGTCCTCCATGTATAGGCGGGGCCAAGCAGGTCGAGGCCGACATAGGTGGTGACCAGCTTCATGGTCGAAGCCGGATTCATCGCACGCTCGGCATTCAGGCTGAGCAACGGCTCGTGCGCGCCGACTTCCCGCACCTCAATGGAAACACCGTCCAGCGCAATGGCGGCCTGACGCAGGGACTGTTTGACTTCGTTCGGCAAGGGAGCGGCCTCGGCGATGCCAAGCAGCAGGGCCAAAGCAATAAATAGCACTCTCACGTCAGTTCCTCAATGATCTCCAGCGTGCGCTCCACCAGCATCTTAATTTCCTCTTCCGTAATCACATAGGGCGGCATGAAATACACCGTGTTTCCCATCGGGCGCAGCAGCAGCTCTCGCTTCAGCGCGAGCGTAAAACAGCGGCGGGCAAAATCGGCATGCGGCGTATTGACCTCGAACGCCCAGATCATGCCGGTGTTACGAAAGCTCCGCACCTTGGGATGATCTCGCAACGGTGCGGCAATGCGATTAAACAACGATGCCTTGACGAGATTCGCACTCAGCACATCATCCTCGGAAAAAATAGCCAGCGTGGCGAGTGCGGCGCGGCAGGCCAGCGGATTTCCGGTATAAGAATGCGAATGCAGGAAACCGCGTGCGGTCTCGTCGGCATAAAATGCCTGATAGATTTCGTCGGTCGTCATCACGATAGACAGTGGCAGGTAACCGCCGGTGATGCCTTTGGATATGAGCAGGAAGTCGGGCGTGATGGCCGCCTGCTCACAGGCAAACATCGTTCCGGTGCGGCCCATGCCAACAGCGATCTCGTCGGCGATCAGGTGTACGCCGTATTGCCGACACAGTTCGCGGGCTCGCTTCAAATAGGCGGGGTGATACATCGCCATTCCCGCCGCACCCTGCACCAACGGCTCGACGATGAAGGCGGCCAGTTGCGCGTGATGTTGCTGCAAATGCTCTTCCAGCACTTCGGCACAGCGCAATGCAAACGCTGCGGCACTCTCCCCCTCCTCTGCCTCGCGCCAATCCGGACTGGGAACCGTCGCTTGCTGTGAAATCAACGCCCCGTATGCATCACGAAATAACGCGACATCGGTCACCGACAAGGCTCCCAATGTCTCACCGTGATAGCTGTTTTTCAGACTGATAAATTGAGTCTTGCCGAGCTGCCCATGGTTACGCCAGTAGTGAGCGCTCATCTTCAGCGCAATTTCGGTCGCCGACGCACCGTCCGACCCGTAAAAGCAGTGACCCAGCCCGGGCGGCGCAAGTTCGCGCAGACGCTCGGACAGTTGCACCACGGGTTCGTGGGTGAAGCCCGCCAGCATCACATGTTCCAGCTTGCCCAGTTGGTCGATAATGGCCGCATTGATGCGCGGCTCGCAATGGCCGAACAGGTTCACCCACCATGAGCTGACGGCATCCAGATAACGGTTTTCGTCGCAGTCGTACAGCCACACGCCTTGTCCGCGGGTGATCGGCACCAGCGGAAAGCTTTCGTAGTGCTTCATCTGTGAACAGGGATGCCAGACAGCGGAAAGGCTGCGCGACAAAAGGGCGGTATTGCGTGAATCCGGACTCAACATGGCACGAATCATAACGGTTTTTTGCTCCACTCTGCGCATCTGCCCTATTGGGACATTTTTCATCGCCCGCAAACCCGCGCCAATCCTACTTACTTTCCGTACCCCCCATTCTGTGGCATTCTTCACACCTTGGATAATTATTATTTCTGTCGGTACCACTCTCAGTTGGGCGAGGCAGAAGGAGGGGCAGTAATGAAAAGTGTGGACGATTTCCGTCTGCGTTTTGGCAAGCGCGAGATAGTACCGATCATGATCGGCGGCATGGGCGTGGACATTTCCACCGCCGAGTTGGCGCTGGAAGCCGCTCGTCTTGGTGGCATAGGCCACATTTCGGACGCAATGCTGCCAACCGTAAGTGACCGCCGTTACGACACATCCTTCGTCAAGGAAAAACTGCAACTGTACAAAGCCAATATAGACAATTCTGACAAGTCGTCCGTCAAATTTGATCTCGGCCATGTCGCCGAAGCGACCCGCCTGCATGTGAGCAAGACCATGGAAGCCAAACGCGGCGACGGCATGGTCTTCATCAACTGCATGGAAAAGCTCACCATGAACGCTCCGCGCGAGACGTTGACCGTCCGTCTGCGTAGCGCCATGGACGCGGGGATCGACGGCATAACGCTGGCAGCGGGCCTGCATCTCGGCTCGTTCGCGATGATCGAGGATCATCCACGCTTCCGCGACGTCAAGCTGGGTATCATTGTCTCTAGCCTGCGCGCACTGCAATTGTTTCTGCGCAAGAATGCGCGCACCAAGCGACTGCCGGATTTCATCGTAGTGGAGGGGCCGCTGGCTGGTGGCCACCTGGGCTTCGGCCTGGATGACTGGATGAAATACGACCTGCGCACCATCACCAATGAGGTTTTGCAATTTCTGCGCAACGAGAAACTCGACATTCCGGTCATTCCGGCGGGCGGCATCTTCACCGGCACTGATGCGGTGAGCTTCCTCGAAGAGGGAGCTGCCGCCGTACAAGTGGCAACCCGCTTCACCGTGGCCGAGGAATGCGGCCTGCCTAAGGATGTCCGGCAGGAGTACTTCAAAGCCAGCGAGAACGACATTGAAGTCAACGGTGTTTCACCAACCGGATATCCGATGCGCATGCTAAAAAATAGTCCGGCGATC
>JBBQXA010000129.1:0-6795 GCA_038210095.1 Burkholderiales bacterium | reverse complement strand
ACAGCACCGATTTCACCGCACTATTTTAAGGTTCTGTTTCGGATCTTTAATGATGGCAGGTTGCGCCAGCCAAAAGCCGCATTCAGGCATTAAGCCAGAGGCTGAACTTGCCGTTGCCAATGTGGCGGTATCTGACGCATCAGCCGCGGGAGCAGCGCAGTATGCGCCAGTTGAACTGAATTCGGCTCAATCCAGATTGGCGCTTGCCAATAAGGCTGTGGCGGCGAACAACTACGACTTGGCGAAGAACTTGGCCGTTGAGTCGCAAGCGGATGCCAAACTCGCGTTGAGCAAAACGAATGCATCCAAGGCGCAAATTGCTGCCGAGGCCGTGCAGCGTGGCGACAGCGTGCTGCGTGAAGAGCTTGACCGCGTTAATCATTAATCGAGTTGACGTCTTTCGTCAATTTGTCAACTTAAGGAATTCATCATGAAACAGTATCGTCATATCCCAACTCTGTTGGTTACTGCATTAATTCTGGCCGCCTGCGGCACCAATCCGCCAAAGAGCAACGCTCAACTTGAAGAAGCGCGCAGCAGCTTTCGGATGGCGCAAAATAATCCCGACGTGGCTACATTGGCTCCGCTGGAATTGAAAAAGGCCGGTGATACGCTGGAACTTGCCGATGCCGCTTTTGCACGTCACGACAGTGAACTGAATATCAACCATCTTGCTTATGTTTCCAAGCAACAGTCAGCCCTCTCAGAGGAGGTCGCCAAGCAAAAAAATGCAGAGTTGGCCGTGACCGAAGCCGAAAAACAGCGCGGTAAGATGCAACTGAAACAACGCACCAATGAGGCGGATAACGCCAAAATCGATGCAGCAATCGCTCAGAATAGTGCTTTTGCGGCACAGCAAGGACAAGCTGATGCGGAAGAACGTGCAAGTCACTTACAGGCTCAGCTGGATGAACTTTCTGCCAAAAAGACCGAGCGCGGCATCGTTTTGACCTTTGGTGACGTTTTGTTCAATGTGAACAAATCAGAGCTTAGCCAGAATGGCATGCGCAACATCCAGAAGCTGGCCGATATTCTGAGCCAGAATCCGACGCGTGTAGTGGTGATTGAAGGCTATACCGACAGTACCGGCAGTGCGGCGCATAACTTGGGGTTGTCCGAGAGGCGTGCGGCATCGGTGGGCCGTGCCTTGAATAAAATGGGCGTGGCAAGTAAACGCTACACGACCAGCGGTTATGGCGAAGCCTATCCGGCCGATTCCAATGACACTGAAGCAGGTCGTCAGGTTAACCGCAGGGTCGAGATTATTCTGTCGGGAGAGGACGGGAAAATTTCGCCGCGCTAAGCTTGCTAAGGGCTGCGGTGTGCTGTCTTTCTATGCACACCGTTGAGTCCTTGTGTCCTTGTGTCCGGCGACAAGTTGCCGGATTTTTGCCAATTTAGTTGTAGCATCATGATGTAGTGTCTGCTTCAGGCAGGGGCATTAAATGTTGGTAAAACATAGGTATGTCGCCTCCCTCCCTATTTGTACGTTGTAACTTGTAGCATTGAACTCCCATAAAATATGAAAACCTTATCTAATCTCTTTTCGCGCTCACGCGGATTTACCCTGATTGAGGTGATGGTCGTCATCGTCATCATCGCGATTATGGCCGCGCTGATTGTTCCCCGCGTGATGAGCCGTCCGGATGAGGCGCGCGTCACGGCGGCTAGGCAGGATATCGGTGCCATCATGCAGGCGCTGAAACTCTACAAACTGGACAATATGCGCTATCCCACCACTGAGCAGGGTTTACAGGCGCTGGTCAAAAAAACCACCGTAGCGCCCGTGCCTGAGAACTGGAAAGGCAACGGTTATCTGGAAAAATTGCCCAAGGATCCCTGGGGCACTACATACAAGTATTTGCAACCCGGCCTGCACGGCGATGTCGATGTCATGAGTTTCGGCTCAAACCGTGAGGCGGGCGGTGAAGGCAACGATGCGGACATCGGTTCATGGGATTTGTAATTCGCACCGGGCGCGATGAAATCTCAACGCGCATACAGTACGGTTTTACCCTTGTAGAGCTTCTGGTGGTGCTGGTGGTAATCGGCATTGCCCTTGGCATGGCGGTGGTGCAATTGATGCCGGACAATCGGGCTCAACTTCGCAATGAATCACAGCGACTCGCATTGTTGCTGGAAAATGCCATTCTGGAAGCTCAGGCAAGCGGGCAAACGCTGGGTTGGTCGGGCGAGCACTCGAATTACAGCTTCTGGAAGAAGAACGATTACAACGACTGGGTGCGCATCGAAGACGATTCCCTGTTCCGCACGCGCGAGCTGCCGGACGGAATACGCATCGGTCAGACCAGCGTTGAGGATGTACACATCAAACCCGGTGACAAGTTGTCGCTCAGCGCGCACGGTTTTGCCCCGCCGTTTCGCATTCGTATGGGCAATGAATATGGTAACGCCAGCATCCTGGGGAAAAGCACGGGTGAAGTGACTGTTTTGCCGGATAGCGAAGGTTCGTATGTTCGCCCCTAGATATTCCCGTCAGTGCGGATTTACCCTGCTGGAATCGCTGGTTGCACTAACAATACTGGCGGTTGCGCTGGCGGCAGTGCTGCGTGCAACGGGTGCTAGTACCAATCATGTTGATGCCTTGCGATTGCGTTTGCTGGCCGATTGGGTCGCGCAAAACCGCATCGCGCTGCATAGCGGAAGAGGTGACTGGTTGCCGGTCGGATCGGATCAGGGCGAGCAGACGCAGGCGGGTATTGTGTTTGTATGGAAGGAAAAAATCAGCGCTACGCCCAACCCCTCTTTCCGCCGCATCGAGGTCAGCGTTGCACAAAGGGACGATGCCCAGCATGCGCTACGTCATCTGAGTGGCTATCTTGTTGAAGTGCCGCGCCAATGAAGACGCGCGGCTTTACCCTGATTGAATTGTTGGTGTCCCTGGTCATTCTGTCATTTCTGGCAATCGCCGGTTATCGCGGTCTGGATGCGGTACTGCAAACACGCGAACGCGTTGCCGCCGAGACACGCAAGTGGCAGCATTTGTCATTCTTTTTTGAGCGACTAGATCAGGATATTGCACAGGCAGTGCACCGCAGTGTGCGCGACTCGGGCGGCTTATCCCGTCCAGAATGGATAGGACATAGCGTTGTGGTGGGAGAGGACGATGCACAACTCACCTTCACTCGCGCCGGCGTCACGGATCAGGGGTGGGCCATGCTATCGCCGCAGCGCATTGCCTACCGTCTGGAGCTGGGTCATATCGTGCTGTTGCGCTGGCCGTCACTTGATCAGGCGGAGCGAGAAAAACCAATCCGCTATACGGTGCTGGAAGGGGTGCGCGAGTTCAAGTGGCGCTACCTTGATGCGGAAGGAAACTGGCAGATGTTATGGCCGGTTGCCGACAAGACAGGCAGTCTGCCGCAGGCTGCCGAAGTTACGCTGACGCTGTCCGACGGACAGACGATAAGCCGGATTTTTGAACTGCAATGAAGCCGTTTAACGTGAAAATCGCGAAGCGCCCCGTTCACCCTCTCTCTCGCAACGCGAGAGAGAGGGTGGGTATTGGTCTATATGACGTACGACGCTGCGGGATGATATCGCAGCGCGGGGTTGCAATCATCATGGTCATGCTCATCGTGGCGATGGCCACCGTGTTGGCTACTTATCTGGCTCAACAGCAGCAATTGTGGCAGCGCCAGGTTCAAAGTCAGTTCGATCACGCGCAGGCCAGACGGCTGGGGGTGGCGGGCATAGACTGGGCAAGGGCCGTGTTGGCCGATGACGCGCGCGCCAATAGTACCGACTACGCTGAAGAAATGTGGGCGTTGCGATTGCCAGCCATGCCCGTGGATAACGGCGAGGTGATGGGAGTCATCGAAGACAGACAAGGGCGCTATAACCTGAATAATCTGGTGCGCAACGGAATCGCCAGCGCCGCGGATATCGCGCAATTTCAGCGACTGTTGGGCCTGCTCGGACTGCCCGGTGAATTGGCCTTTGCGCTGGTTGACTGGATGGATAGCGATAGTGAGGTGCACTATCCGGGTGGTGCTGAGGATAGCTACTACTTGTCTTTGCCTCAACCATACCGGGCGGCAAATCGACAGCTGGTGGAACTGGGTGAATTGTCTAAAGTAAAAGGATTTGACGAGAAAACGATAGAACGATTGCAAGCCTTTGTCAGCGTGTTGCCGCTATTGTTTCCGATCAATGCCAATTTCGCCCCGGCCGAAGTGCTTGCGGCCATGATGCCGGCCATGAGTTTGTCCGATGCACGCGTGCTGGTACAGCAGCGGCGCGGCAGGCCGTACAAAGATATCAAGGATTTTAACCAACGACTGCCCCTAGGTGATGCGCAACTGAACAATACGGACTTTTCCGTCCGCAGTGAGTATTTCTGGGTGACCGGACGCGCGCGCGTCGGCAATTCACGGGTCACGACTAAGGCGCTGCTGCAACGCACCAGTAGTTGGCCCATGGTTATCTGGCAGAGTCTGGAATGAAAGCCCAAGCAGACTTGCCGGTTCAGGCCGGATTTATGCGCGATGCGGTGACCGATGATGCGCGTGGATTTGCAATTTCTTTACTGTATCAACCCATACTGCTGGGTGTCTTGTATTTGGAGATATTAACTTGAACATTCTACGTATCTATTTTTCCGTGCTATGGCGCGATAGTTCCACTCCCTGTCCATGGGCGCTGTGCGATGAGGTCGGTCTCATTGTAGAGCAGGGTATATCGCCGCTTGCCTTGATGCCGAAAACCCGTGATTGCATCGGCATACTGGCGAGTGATCGTATTCTGCATTTGACTACCATGCAGCCGCCCGGCAACAAACGTCGCTGGCAGAATGCGCTGCCCTTCCTCGTAGAGGAGTATGCACTGAGCGACCCTGATGACATTCACGCAATCGCGACACCTTCCCCGGAAGCCGGCAAGATCGTCGTGTCTGTCGTGGCAAAATCCTGGCTGAAACAAATCGTTGCGGAAACTACGGCAGCAGGCTTGCCGTTGCGTCGCCTGATATCCGAGACGCTCATGCCAGCGTTGAAAGATGACTCATGGACGCTGGTTTGGGATGGGGAAAGCGGATTTCTTCGCACTTCACCACTTACTGGGTTGGCGCTGGACTGTGGCAACTTGCAGAGCCCACCGCTGGCTTTGACGCTAAGCCTGGTCAGCGGCGCGCCTGTCAGCATCCAACTGCGTTTTGTCGAACCGGCGGGACACGTCGAAATGCCATCATGGCCGCTGCCGCTTGCATTGGGGAAAAGCTGGGACTGGCGATGTGCCCCGATAGCTGCGGATATACCCAATCTGCTTCAAGGCGATTTTGCGCCGCCCATGCGACTGTTCGATGGTCTGTCCAAACTACGACCGGCGCTATTTATTTTACTTGCGGTATTGGTCATTGAAGTCTTTGGTACGCACCTGGAGTGGATCATGCTGGCAAACGAGAAGAGGGTGCTGACACGAAATATGGAGCAGGTTTTTCACGGTACCTTTGGCGAAGACAGTGAATTAATCGATGCGCCTTTGCAAATGCAACGTAAACGTGCCGCGTTACGTCATGCTGCAGGCCTTGCTGATAATGCCGATTTTCTTCCCTTGCTGGATAAGTCAGTATCGGCACTGGGGACGGATGTGCGCGGCATCAACTATGAGTCCGGCAAGCTTGAGCTCGATATCAAGCTCGCTAATGCTGCGGCCTTGCACTCGCTAGAACGAAAATTTCAAATGGATGGACAGCATGTTCGCAGCAGCGAAGTGCATGATTTGGCTGATGGTATAGAGGCAAAAATTTCCCTGTCATTGGAAGGATTGTGATGAAAGTCCGGCTACAAAAACTGAAGACACAACATTGGGACGTGCGTCCGTTGCAGGAACGGAAATGGATTTCGATTGGTGCGCTGATCGTTGTACCCGTGTTGGCTTATATCTTGTTGTGGCAACCCTCTCATGAAGCCGTTGGTAAACTGCATGCGCAATTGCCTTTGTTGCGCATGCAGGCAGAACAGATAAAAAAGGCGCAAACACAGGTTGAAGAACTGCGCCACCTGCCCAAACCGGCAGTCATGGATGCCATGGCGGTCAAGGTTGTGGTCGAGCAGTCGGCTTCCGCGTATCAATTGGGGGAGATGCTGACGGACGCGCAGGAACCGAATGGCGTGCGGATTGTGCTGCCGGCGGTATCGTTTGAAAACTGGGTGCGCTGGTTGCGCGACTTGCAACAATCTCAACATATACGCGCCGACACGGTCGCTATCACCCGGTTGTCCGAACCCGGCATGGTGAGTATCCGCGCCACACTGACCAATGGTAATGTTTTGTGATTCGCAGGCGCTATTTTGTACTGCTGGCAGTGGCCTACTATGCGGTTTTGCTGCTGGTTAGCGCGCCTGCGTCCTTACTGGATAAACCGCTGCAACGATTTAGCAATGGACGGTTATCGCTGGCAAATGCTCAGGGTACCCTCTGGCGAGGGAGCGCCACACCAGTATTGCAAACGGGCAAGGATTCAGCGATCCCGTTTTATACGCTGCACTGGAATATCAGGGTGCTGGCCTTGTTGCGAGGGCAGTTCAAGGCGGAACTGGGCTGGGACAATATTGCACTAGCGCCACCTATGGAACTTACGGTTGGATGGAAGTCGGCCATGCTCACGCATGTTTTGTTGCCCATGCCGGCAAAGGTGATCAGCGAATTATCTCCCTTTCTCAAGCCTGCCCAGCTAAGCGGCAATCTGCGCATTGAAAGTGAGCAATTGAGCTTCGCCGACCATCATCTGCAAGGAAGTGCGGTGGCGGTGTGGAGGCAGGCTGGTTCTGCCCT
>JBBQXA010000128.1:0-6797 GCA_038210095.1 Burkholderiales bacterium | reverse complement strand
AATGGCCCCCACAGGGATGGGTATTTGCCACGATGCTCAAGCACCATTGCGCAGCGTGCTTATCACTAGGTTAGGTCATTTCAAACGTTTACAAACTATCTTGGATGTGACTGTCCGGCAATCCGCTGATAGTGGCAAGATCCCAGCCACAACCGGCACAACTAGACATTTCATCTAATGGCTCGATACAATGAGGACATGATCCCTTCTGTAGGCAATCGGGACAATCATCAAACTCGGGAGGCTTAAATCCCCACCCTTCGCAGGTTCTGCAGTAATTCGGGTATTTGATACTGTATTCAGATTGATCCATGGGCCCCCCAATAACTTCCCCGGTATTTCTTCAAGCTCTAACTAAAGATTTGTTTGATTATTTGCTTGATTATCCCCGGCATATCCATATCTCCCTGTAATATTGCTGAGGCATACGCCTTTGCCTGGCTCTGCTGGCCGACGAGACTACCGTTTTATGGTCAAGTTTCTCGTCATACACGCTATTGAGCAGGGAACGCCGCAGAATCGACGTGACGATGCAAACGATGACCTCGGCAGTGAATTTGGCGTGTTCACCTGCCATACGCGCTCAGCTGTTGCTTCGGCTGCCCTTGTGGTCTTTTTGCCCCTGGTTTTTGTGTCGGCCCAGGACTTCCTTCTCTTCCTGCTGTTGCTTCTGTTTGACCTGCTCTTCCTTGAGGGTAGGATTTACATCCCGTTGCTTACGGATGTCTTCTTCATTTGATGGTTTTATGGCCGCTGTCTTTTTGCTGGCGGGTTGAGACCTGTCGTGGGGGTGAGGCTGTGTAAGGCTGGCCGGATCGCTTGCAGGAAACGACTCTGCCAGTGCCTCATCAAGTTCCGCCTCCACTTCACCCGTGCTGATTTGCCGTCTGGCACGCAGAAGGCTTGGAAGTACCCTCGATTGCAGTGGTTTGGGTTTTTCCATGAGTTCATCGATATGTTTCAAACGCGACTCCCATTCCAGAATATTTTCATCCGCGAGTTTGAGAATTTCGTTCATGTTTGAGTTTCCTATAATTGACTCATCCAAAGCAGCATCGTTTGATGGCACACCTTATGCTCGTTGAGACACCTCGCCATGCCATTCTCGGTGACAATATTGATACGGCGGGCTTCAAGACCGGCGTTGCGTCTGAAGGCCTCTTCGATCTTGTTCTTGACGCCGATCCACTTCGTCGCAGGCTTGATCACGCTGGTTGAATATTGCGACGACACCTACCAGGTTACGCACGCAGCGTCCGCAGCCTCTTTCTGAAATTGCCAGTCCACAGTGCCGTGGAGCGTGATAGAACTATTTTTGATAATGACCTGAACTTGTCATGGGGAACTTTGTGGTACTTCAGCGCATTTACGGCCGCTTCAGCGACATCCTGTCAGTGCGCTTGCCTACCCCCGGCATTTCCAAGACGATGTCGTTGGCGATACCCTTGACGCCATAGACGCCCTCGACAGCAGACTCAGCGTCGGATTTCTCCGCATAGTGACTTACTTAGCCGACAAGCGTAGCAACACCATCTTTGGCGGTAACGCTAATATAAGTTGATTTACACTCGGGTGCCATTTGAGTTCATCAAGTACGTTTGTTTGAAGCAGAGCGTCAGTAGTCGTTGCTCAATTCCTCATCATGTTCGAATTGCACATCATCACAATAGGCGCATTGTGCTTTTGCCATCTGTTCGGTACCGAACGCCGAGACGTATTCTTTCTTCCGGTCATAGGGCAATCTGCATAGTTCCCAACCCACGCGCTGATAGGTTTGTTGAGCTATTTTTTACCCATACTAGGTATTCATCGCCGTAAGGAGCCGCCCATCATGTAAAACTGGGGCGCGCTCGTCCATATGCACCTATACGGGATCCGGTAAACAAAGGCCCGTAATCTCCTCTCATTTTTACTCCGGCATTGACACCGGGATGAATGACTTAGATATTCTTGTATATGAAGCCAGACAACAGTTAGGATGAGGCAACTTCTACAGTAATCGGGAACATGCCATGGATAAAAATGAACTGGTCTCTCAAGCGGAAATAGAGATAGCCAATATCTTAGCCCAACTGGATAAGGAAATCGGTATGACAGTTTAGTCTATAAACATAATGGAGTGCTTGGACACTAGCGATGTGACAAACGAAATCGTTATTAAGCCATTGACAGGCTATGAGTGGGTACAGCCGATACGGCTGCGTGCTGGTAGAGACCGTACAACATGATCCGGCACGGCCCGCACTACGGCCCTAAAAATCGACTATCAGCGGCAGATCGTTCGTGCCAACGTAGCGATCAAAATTCGCCCGGGTAAGTTCGAACGGAACCGTCGGCACCACCTGTTTGCAACTGCCGCACTTCGCACTGACATCTAGACGCTCGCGCAACACGCGGTTGGCCGTATTGCAATGTAGGCACACGACATGCAGATGTTCTCTCACCTTTAATTGTATTCAAGTCGAGCGATATGGCAGTTCTTTCTGCATATTCTCAAAAGTCCTTATCGTACAAATCTGCAGGCAAATTGTGGAAGTCCAAGTTCTTGCGTTCTGACCCGGTCTAAACTAGCTTGAGATCGCCGGTCCACAGACGCCGAAGAGAGACTGTGCCTGCACACGGTCGAACGCCTCGATCGCGCTCAAGGCATCAGCACGGCGGCGCCCTCGAAGCGACCGGCGCGCAGATCGGCGAGCGCCTGGTTTGCCTGCTGCAGCGGATAGCGCGTGGTCTGGGTAACGATACCGATTTCCGGCGCGAGGCGCACAAAATCGAGCCCATCTTGGCGCGTGAGATTGGCGACCGACACGAGTTGCCGCTCTTCCCACAGGATGCGATAGGGGAAGCTCGGGATGTCGCTCATGTGAATGCCAGCACACACGACGCGACCACCCTTGCGCACCGCCTTTAACGCCAGCGGGACGAGATCGCCCACCGTCGCAAAGATGATTGCGGCGTCGAGCGGCTCAGGCGGCATCTGGTCTGACCCACCAGCCCATGTCGCCCCAAGGCGCCGGGCGAAGGTTTGGGTGGCAAGATCCCCCGGGCGTGTAAAGGCGAACACCGATCGTTCTTGCCAACGTGCGACCTGCGCCAGAATATGGGCTGCGGCACCAAACCCGTACAGGCCAATCTTTTTGCCAGCTCCAGCTATCACGAGCGACCGCCAGCCGATCAGGCCAGCGCAAAGCAAAGGTGCGAGCGCCTCATCGCTGCCTTCTTCACCGAGCGGAAACGCATAGCGCGCATCGACGATTGTCGATGTCGCGAAGCCGCCATCGCGCGTATAGCCGGTGAAGAGCGGATGATCGCAGAGGTTTTCATGGCCGCTCGTGCAATAAGGGCACACGCCGCAGGTATGGCCCAGCCAAGGAATGCCGACTCGCTCATCGATACTCAGTTGCTGGACGCCAGACCCGATTGCATCAATGCGGCCGACGATTTCATGGCCGAGGATGATCGGCACTTGCGGATCGGGTAGCTCGCCATCGACAACGTGTAAGTCTGTGCGGCAGACGCCGCAGGCGCCCACTCGAACGCGTATCTCGCCTCGTCCCGGAGAGCGATCCGAAAGCTCCGACCATTCCAATGGGCTGCTCAGCTTCTTTAACATCATCGCCCGCATAGTCATCTCCGATAAGTTCGATTGCGCAACACAACGCAGCGCTATGGCGAGACGCACGTGGTAGCCGTGGCCAGCTCTCGCAAGCTGTCGTCTTTGAGGCGTTGCAGAACCCGGGGCAGGTATTCCGGGAGATCCTCGGCTATGAGCCCGGGACCAAAGACGCCCGCTGTCTCACCATGCAGCCAGGCGGCCACAGCGGCAGCGCGAAACGGATCAAGTCCTTGAGCGAGCAGTCCCACGATAAATCCGGTGAGAACATCGCCGCTTCCCCCGGTTGCCAAATCAGCCGGCGCATTGGAATTGATGATGGCACGCCCACCGGGCTCGGCGATGACCGTATCGCCGCCCTTGAGGAGCACAACCGCGCCGCTTTTTTTTGCAGCCCGGCGAGCGCGTGTAAGCTTGTCGCCCGCGCAATCGAAGAGCCGCGCGAATTCGCCCTCGTGCGGCGTCAATACACAGGGTCCAGCTATCGCTTTAAACAACGTCTCGGGATCCGTCGAGAACGACGTGAGGGCATCGGCGTCGAGTACCACGGCGCGTCCGTTCGGCAGGGCTTTCAGCGCCGCCAGCGCCGCTTGTCGTGTCCCTTCGCCCACGCCGGCACCGGGACCTATCGCAATCGCATTGCGACGCTGGTCGGCCAACAATTCACCGAAATCTTCGGCGGTGTTGAAAGCGCGTACCATAACGCCGATGAGTGAAGTTGCATAGACCGGCCACACTGCCGCAGGCGCGGCCAGCGTAACCAACCCGGCGCCAATGCGCATGGCCCCGCGCGCGGTAAGCCGGCTTGCACCGGTGATTGCCTCGCCGCCGAGGATAAGGGCGTGACCGCGCGAGTATTTCTGTCCATCAGCGCGCGGCCATGGATACGCCTCGCGCCACAGTTCCGGTCCATTCTCGTGTGTCTGTGCAGAGATACCTACGAGTACGTCTTCTGGAGTACCGATATCAGCCAAGATGACCACTCCGCAGAGGAGCCGGCCAGGAAAGAGCATATGCCCTGGCTTCTTCCGGAAGAAAGTCACGGTGATTTCTGCCGGCGCTGCTGCTCCTTGAACTAACCCGGTTGCGCCATCAAGTCCGCTGGGTACATCCACGGCGCAGATCGATTTTTTGCGCGTCGTCATGGCGTCGATCATCTCGCGCGCCACGCCGTCGACGGGACGCGCCAGACCGGCGCCGAAGATCGCATCGACGACGACGTCTGCACGATCAAGGAGCTCTGGCGAAAAGGGTTTAACGGCGCCTTTCCATAAGGCTGCATGGTGGGCCGCATCGCCCGTCAGCGCGGATCTGGATCCCAGCAATGCAAGCTGCACCGGCCAGCCGGATTCTGTGAGGTGACGCGCTGCCACAAAGCCATCTCCGCCGTTGTTCCCGGGCCCGCACAATACCAGGACGGGCCGCGAAGGCCAGCGTGCCCGCACCGCTTCCGCAACCGCCTTGCCAGCGGCCTCCATGAGGTCAATACCGCGCACCCCGGCAGCGATGCTCGCGCGATCCGCCAAGCTCATCTCTGCCGGAGTGAGTAGCACCGTGTCATTTGAATAGCGTTCCCTCACCATCTTGCAGGCACTTTGTTTGGCGCAGCCAAAACACCACGGCTTTGGGAGAGCATGAAATTCACACGGCTCGGAAGGTACACGTTACCGTACAGACTTATGGGGCGAAGCACGGCTAATCTGAAAACCCTCCTGAAACGCCAGCTCGATTCGTGGCGTCCCGAGGTCAAGCAAAGGGTAGATATTCAATGCAATTCTTTCCCGTCTTGGTCAGTTCTTTACAGGAACTTCTACGTGAAATTTCTTCGCAGCGGACAGAATACGTTTCCACGCCTCGTGATGCTCCTTATCGCTCACGCCCTTGAGCTGAGCGAGCACGTCGCTCGCATTCTCCAGTGGCTTCTTGCGCTGCTATCGGCGGTACCTCATATCACTATGACCCCACGTGTGCTAGCGAACAGAGTTGCAATACTGGAATAGTTATAGTTTACATCCCAGCATTTTCGCTGGATTTTCTACAGGAGCGAGCTTCCATGAATAGTATAACTAAAATGAAACGTCGAATAGCTCAAAGCGTGGTCCTAGTCAGCGCACTGGCGCTTGTGGGCATCGCACAGGCACAATATGGCAATGACGCGGGAAAGAGCAGTTCCTCCGGTTCAACCAGCTCAACCACTTCTGGCCAGTCCTCCGAGAAACAGAAATATGATCAGTCAAATGCGGTAGATAAAGGCGAAGAAAGGGAAAAGATGGAACGGGACGTGAAAGATACTATAAAACGGGGTCAGGAACATAAATTGAAGCCGGGTAATTATAGCCCTCCCAAGTAGATCGAATAACTGATTTTCGAATAATTAATGAAACCGACAGACTTTATTCTGCCGGTTTTTTCAATTTTTCTTATATTGGGTGCGTTTGACCAAATGTCAGTAAATCTGCATAAGATTTCGCGTAAATCCGCCGCCAATACGGTTTCAAGCCGATTTTTAATCTCCCAATTTTAGCCCAGTTCCAGGTCCGGTTTTGAGGAGGTGTCAAACGCTTCGAATCGACCATCCGCTCGTCCGAGAAATTGAATTCCCCATGCAGATTAACATGTGCCCACGTAGAGACTGAGCCATTACGAATGGCTTCGATCAGCATGGCTCGCTGCTCCTCATTTTTCTCTCGGCAAGTGTCCGTGAAAGATAGAGGTAATTCCAGCATACGATGGCATTCTTAATCAGCCGCCCGCAGGTCCCGGCCCGTGATGAGATTGGCCATCCGTTGCTCGGGGACGCTGTTATTGAACCAACCGGAGAGAATTTATAGCAACCTTTAGACCTGACTGTAGATTGGACAAGGCATAATAACTCCATTACGGGATATGCATTCACGAATACTGCAACGGGTCTTTCATTTTTCCAATGCGATTATCATCGTATGAAACGATAGTCTTCCCACAATTTTAAGGAGCATAGCATGGCTAGTCTAAAGAGTTCCCGTAGTCTCCTGATTGCTAGCTCAATGGTATTTGGCATATTTGCAGCAACTGGTATTCACGCACAGCAATCATCCGATAAAGCAGTGGCGACCGACAGGTCCACATCCACCTACAAGCATAAACCATCGTGGCTATCAGAAAAAAAAGAAGGGGAAAGGATCGCCGAGGTACCGGTAAAAAT
>JBBQXA010000127.1:0-6914 GCA_038210095.1 Burkholderiales bacterium | reverse complement strand
GCTGGGCATAGGCGGCGGCAAGGATAGCAGCGGAGAACCCTGGTTTGTCGCCGCGAAAGACATGGTGAACAACAAACTCATCGTTGTACAAGGTCACGACCATCCACTGTTACTCAACCCGGAACTGGACGCACTGGAAATGCACTGGATCGCCGACCACGCCCCCGACCTAACGCACCCCTACGCCGCCAAGACCCGCTATCGCCAAGCCGATGCCCCCTGCCGCATTGCGACGCAAGCCGGTGACAGAACGCACTTCACCTTCGACGAAGCCCAATGGGCAGTTACACCGGGACAGTCAGTCGTCGTTTACAACGGAGAGGTTTGCCTGGGCGGCGGCATCATTGAATAGCTGGGTGGTTAATGGGATGAACGAACAGGACAGCGGGTTCAACTTTGCGGCGCATACATTCGACGACACCAACTAGCGACTACCGACTGCAATCTTCTTTTCGCGTAAAATGCCCACCTTTGTAATATTCAAACCTGTACAGCCATGACTTTTTCTGCACTCACTTCCCTTTCCCCTCTCGATGGTCGCTATCACGGCAAAGTTGATAGCCTGCGCGGCTACTTCAGCGAATTCGGTCTGATACGTTTCCGCGTACTGATCGAAATCGAATGGCTCAAGGCGCTCAGTGCGCAGACCGACATTGCTGAGCTCGCGCCGTTTTCTGCTGCAACCATCGCGCAGCTGGATGCGTTGAATGCGAATTTCAGCGAGGCCGACGCGACCGCGATCAAGAACATCGAGAAGACCACCAACCACGACGTGAAGGCGGTGGAATACTGGTTGCGCGAGAAGCTGGCTTCCAATCCCGAGACGGCTGGCGTGCTGGAGTTCATCCACTTCGCCTGTACTTCCGAGGACATCAACAATCTGTCCCATGCGCTGATGCTCAAGGGTGGGCGCGAGGCGGCCATGTTGCCTGCTTTGCAGGCCGTGATTGCGCGCTTGAAAGAGCTGGCGCTGCAACTGGCCGACATGTCCATGTTGTGCCGTACCCACGGTCAGACTGCGACGCCCAGCACCATGGGCAAGGAGATGGCGAACGTGGTGTACCGTCTACAACGTGCAGAACAGCGTCTGAGCGGAGTCGAAATTCTGGGTAAGATCAACGGCGCGGTGGGTAATTACAACGCGCATCTGTCGGCCTACCCCGACGTGGACTGGGAAGCGTTCGCGCAGAAGTTCGTCGAAGCGCGCGGCATCACGTTCAATCCCTACACCATACAAATCGAACCGCACGACTACATGGCGGAACTGTATGACGCGTTTGCACGCATCAACACTATTTTGATCGACCTGGATCGCGACATCTGGGGCTATATCTCGATGGGTTTCTTCAAGCAGAAGGTGATCAAGGGCGAGGTCGGCTCCTCGACCATGCCGCACAAAGTCAACCCTATCGACTTCGAGAATTCGGAAGGAAATCTGGGCATGGCCAATGCGATGCTGCGCCACCTGTCCGAGAAGCTGCCGATCTCACGCTGGCAGCGCGACCTGACCGATTCCACCGTGCTGCGCAACATGGGCGTCGCACTGGGCTACACGCTGCTGGGTTATGAGTCGCTATTGAAGGGATTAAACAAGCTGGAAGTCAATCCGCAGCGCGTCGCGGATGATTTGAACAATAGCTGGGAAGTACTGGCAGAACCGATTCAGACGGTGATGCGCCGTTACAACATCGAGAATGCTTACGACAAACTGAAAGACCTGACGCGCGGCAAGGGCGGCATCAACCGTGAAAGCCTAGCTGCATTTATCGCGACACTGAAAATCCCAGAGGCAGAGAAGCAGCGCCTAATGCAACTGTCGCCCGACAGCTATATCGGCAAAGCTGCCGAGTTGGCCAAACGCATCTAGTCTTAGCATCTTGTCTGAAACGCACAAGCCCGCTTTCGCGGGCTTGTTTCATTGCGACAGGAAACGCATTATTGCTTAATAAAACCCTGCGAACCCATAATCTCAAAGGTCGGCGCCGCCCCCCCCGTTCCCACTGTTCCGTTAGCGATGTGGTAAGCTAATGCCAAACCAGCAGCATTCACACCGGTAAATGAACCGGCAACATCGCCCTTTAATGTTGTCGAGGCACATGTTCCCGTACAACCTCCGGAAATCGGAATACTGGGAACTCCCCCATTGGCAAGGAAGTTCCCATTGGCAGCGGTACTACTCATGGTGTAGGTTCCGCCTCCGAATGCAACCTGCATATTGCTGACCACAAGGCTCAGCGTCCCAAAATTTACGCTGATATTCGCACCGAGGAATTGCCCCGTTTTACCAGCAGAATCAACTGGTGCGGTACCGCCGACAGGAACATAACTCGCAATGCCGCTTATTGGCATCGTAGGAATGTCGCCACCGATATAGATCAGATTGCCATTCAGCAAGGTGGCGCCAGCGGGCAAGCCCGTGACAGTCGCGCCCTGACCGAACCAGCGTCCCCAACGCAGATTACCTGCAAGCGCATTCCCACCCTGATCCAGCAGCGCTGCCGTGCCTATACTGCCCGACTGAAAGCCAACGTTATAAGCACAGTTCGCGATACAGGTTGTCATCGTTGCGTTGGTGGTAAAAGCGCCCAGTCCGCCCGAAGCGGTTGGCGTTGCCTGTATTATCCCGCCGCCGCCAGTGGTCTTGATGCCTCCGGCTTCTTGAAAAAATAGACCGATTCCTCCGGCCACCTGTGCAGGAAACGTCGCAATATTTTGCGTCACGCTCACCACGACAGAGGGTGGTGCAATGCTAGTTGGTAATGCAGAGACACTATCCCGAGCACCTGCCGGCGCAGTCGTATCGGAAGCGGCGGCTTGCGCCGTATTATCCACCACTGCGCTTTCGCGGGGCGTCTCCCCATCCTGACCATCCTGTTCTATCTTCGCTCCCGGCGGAGGTGGCGGTGCCACGGTGAACAGGTTGATATTAACCGGAAGAATCTTGGGCATCTGCTGCTGGCTACCCGCAAATCCCATCTGGTTAGGCAGCACACTGATCGCCCCCTTATCCGTGGCAATACTGGTCTCGCCGGAATTTACCTTGTTATAGGTGCCCGACTCTGCCTTGCCAGCCAACACCAGCGGATTATCCGGCAACACCATCACCGTTTCATGGTCGGTTCCCCGTATGCCGATGGTGGCGGTCGGCGTAGTGATGCGATAGTCCTGCTTGCGCAGCTTTCCAATCAAGCCGGTGATCGCACGAAAGCCCCCCTTGAACAGCGAGAAAAAACTGCTTTGCGGCTCGTCTGCCTTGACTGCAAATTTAAAACTATCGAATTTGAGCCGGGTATCGGGGCGAACTGCGATGAATCCCCCGTCCATCATCTTGATTTGTGCGGAAGCGCTCGATGCGGAGATCACACTATCACCCTCGTTGATCGAATCGCCTTTCTTCAGAACGTGCAGCCGCCCCGCACTGTCACTCAACTGCACCACACCATGAACAAACTGCACGCGTCCCGCCTCTGCCGACCAGACATTCGCTGCAAAACTCCATCCCGTCATGATCAAAGATAACGTCAGGAATAATTTTCGGCTGTACATCATTCTCTCCTTAAAAGCCTACGGCCAAATACCTCAATCAAAATCACGGCGCACCGTTACCGAGCCATCAATACGGTCGTAACTGTAGAGCGAAATATTCGACTGGTTGTGAGTCCATGACAGTTGCGGACGCACAGTCCACAGTTTATCCAGATGCCAGTTCACCCCTGCAGTCACATCATTCAGTACATCGTTCCGATTCACCTGAAACAACAGGTTGACCTTGCTGTACTTGCCGTCTACTGCCCCCGCACTGAGGAATAACTCAATGTCATCCAAAAGCGCAAACTGACCACCCGCTTTCAGCCCAATAAAATTCTTTGCGCCATCGGTACGCCCGGCAGCGGGGTTATCACGCTCTTCCCCATAAAACAGACTGCCAAACACAACCGATTTACCATCCGGCCGCACATGCCGCCAGCCAGCACCCAACACCCCCTGATCGAAATCCTCCTGCCGCATCGCAGGATCGACAAAGCGATAAGCCATTTGCTGAAAAAATAGCGACATCTGATTGGTCGGGCTAAACACATGGCTCCACTCGCCATTTACCCCCAGCGTGTCCCGGTTACGCAGATTATTCAAGGTGTATTGCCCAGCCATCAATCCCACTCGCAGACTGTCCTCCTTGCTCAGGGTGAATACCCCGCCTGCTCTCCCATCAAGGCTAACGCTATTAAAGCTCGTTAACGTCGAATTGCTGCGATCACGTATATCCGCTCCGGCGTAGAGCGCAACTTTCTCATTAACCGGATGGGCCACGCTCACACCTGCATTCAGGCCGAAATAGGAATCTGCCGTCTTCTGATTGCTCGGGCTAAGCGTAAAAACCAGATTGCCCAATGCAGGCACCGAAATTTGTGCCTGCCCGGTAGCATTGTTAACGTTGGTGTCGTAGCCAACCGTGCCTTCCACATAGCTCGTCACGCGAGTATCCATGGCATGCAGCTTGGCATCGATAGCGGCAAGATATTTCTCTATGGTTGAGCGCGCAGCTTCAGGAGGATCGGCCTTGAGCACGGCATCAAATTCAACTTTGGCACGCAACAAATCACCCAACTGGTAATAAGCACGCGCCATATCCAGACGCGCCCCGGCAAAGCTCGAATCAACTGCTAGCACGCGCTCAAAGGCCAGCGTCGCCTTGTCTGGCTGACCGCTATCCAATGCAGCTATACCAATCAGGTAATCAAAACGCACTTCACCAGCATGTTCAAACTCCAGCGGCTCCAGTAGCGCATAGGCCTCGGCCGGCTTTCCATTCCTGACGAGCTGATCCGCATCAAGCAGCATCTGCTCGTACGCATCAAGCCCGCTTACTTCTAACGCAACCTGCGGTTGTACTGCTGGCTCTGCGCCGATGATCATCTGCCTCGGCATCTCCTGCGCAGATACAACTCCCGCTACCAGCAATAACGCCAAAGGGAAGCCCCCCTTTAAATACATCCGTTTCATGCCTGCCCCTGTCTTGTTATTTTCTATCCGAATACTACGCCGCAACAACTGAGCGAACAAGGCTAAAACACTTTGCCCAGAAATAAGCCCCGCCAAATGGCGGGGCTAGAATGGTGTAAACCTGAGTGCTAATACATCACATCGGAGGCGTTCCCACTACCTGAATAGGCCTGCACCGACGCGGTATTCTCGGCTGGCGAAGCACCTACTGCCGCCATACTAGTAGAAACTGCGACACCCATCCCTTGGGCTCTGGCGCCGAACAGCATGGGTGCAACCACAGAAGTGACGGGAATCGCCGTCGCATTATTGGAGCATGCCCCTTGGCAAGTTGCCCCAACGGTAACTGGGGTGACGAATGTGCTTGTGCCCGCATCATTCCAGCCCGCGTTAGTTAAGTTATAGGGCTGCTGCGAAATGGTGACGGCTTGATTGCTGAAATTTACAGCATAATTATTACCCGTGACAGGCATGGTCCAAGCCAATCCCGCGAGGCTGATATTGGCACCTCCCACTCCGGTGAAGGTCAGTCCCACCGTTCCACCACTGGTAATGGTACCCATATTGCCGTTCTGGTCTGTCGGACGCGTCCCCCCCGCATAGGAATACGAATAGGTACCGGCTGTCGGCAGTGCGGCAAAGTTCACCGGGTCTCCCGTCAGCCAGTGCTCATATGACACTTCGTTGTAGGTATTCCCAGCGTAAATACCAGTCAGCACATTGCCACTGGCCGAGTGTGTATAACGCCCCCAGCTGAGATTACCCGCCAGCGCAGCCGATCCTGTATTGGTGGAGGCTGATTTAGCCCAGTTGAAATTCACCGTACCGGACAGCGTTCCCTGACAGTTATTTAAACAGTTCGTCTCGCCTGCGTAATAGTAATAATCCGAAACCCCACTAGCGGTGTAGGCGTTCATCAGAAATGTAGTAACTGGCGTCTGGTTGATGACGAAGTCCGCAAAAAGTACATCTTGGGCCTGCACCAGCTTGGTGGGATCTAGAATCGTCAAAGTACCCTGATCATGCCAGGCATCACTATAACCAAACAACCTGATACCGTTTCCACCCGCATTGCTCCAGCTATTGGTTCCGGCCCACGCGTTAGCCATGACTATCCGGTAAGGGAAACTCTGCCCCACCTGCACTGTATTGATCAAGCCGCCGGATACAACTGTATTGATCAAGCCGCCGGATACATTAGTCTGCACCACACCCTGCTCACCCGGTGAAAATTGTGTATTGTTCAACTGCACCATGACCGGCGCTCCGTCGGTTGGTTGTGTGGTTACCGCCGTATTGGTCTGCTGTTCAGTTGCACTACTGGCGCTTTCACTTCCCTCCCCAACAGCCCCATCGCCACTTTCACCAGACGCGACCTCTCCACTTTCGGACTCTCCGCCATCTGCTTCCTTGGTCAGCTTTGATTTCCCCTTCTTACCCCTGACCTGCCCTTCCAGTTGGTCACGCAGGAACGATGGCGGCGCCAACAGCGGTTCGGGTAAGGCATTCGAGCTGGACACGTGGAAGAATTCATTCTTGCCGAACTCTTTTGCACCCGCATCATTGCTCACCGCAATCCGCCCATCCGTAACACCGCCAAATAAGCCATCCTCAGCCTTACTACCATCACGATTAAAACAATCGTTACTGCACTGCGCCAGCACGAAATGCGTGCCGCGTATCCCTATCGTCGCGGTCTTCGCCTTGACGGCATAGTTCTCCCGATTGAAACGCCCGATCAATCCGGTGATAGAGCGCATCCCCCCCTTTAGCCTGAATGTTTCATAAACCTTACCGAGCGCGGCCTGCGCTGGATTTATCTGCGCATCAAAACGCCGAGCAAGGCTCCCCCAACCCCATCAAGTAGGGAGCGTTGCAGGGTTATCGATTATGGATGGAGGGTGAGTGACCTA